>JAVZXS010000001.1:0-278258 GCA_038886535.1 Candidatus Micrarchaeia archaeon
TTATGAGGGGGGCTAAGTCGTAACAAGGTATCCGTAGGGGAACCTGCGGATAGATCACCTCCAATTTATTAATTAAATTGGTTTCAAGTGTGCACAATTCCATTTCGTTATGAATTATAATTATAGCGCATCAAGCAAGGCACTGAATGTTGTAATTGAATTCTGAAGTATAGATCATGGGCTCGTAGCTCAATGGTAGAGCGCCTCCTTTGCAAGAACTTTCTTAGGAAAGAAGTTTCATCAAGACTTCTTTGATGAAACTTTCTTTATAAGAAAGTTTCCAAGATAGGAGGAGGCTGCGTGTTCGAAACGTGGTCTCCTACAAGGAGGCTGTGCGTAATTCACGCCGAGTCCATAACGCGTCTTCCGAATGGATGATGCGTGCATCATGCGAATATACGTTTGAGTGAAAGACACGAAGCAGTGATAATCACTGTATTTGTGAGTGCTACGCCATTCAGGGGATGGCTAGGCTTGGTTTTCAGGCAGACGTGGCAAGCTGCGATAAGCGACGGGTAGCTGCAAGCAAGCGTTGATCCGTCGATCTCTGTGTGCCTGGCGACAGGTAAACACGCGGTGAATTGAAACATCTTAGTAGCCGCAGGAAGAGAAACCAATCGGGATCCGGTTAGTAACGGCGAGCGAAAGCCGGAGAGAACAAACTGAATCCTGTGCAGTAATGTACAGGAGATGTGGGCGTCTCAACCATCCTTTACTGGAGCTGAAGTCAGCTGGAACGCTGCGCGATACAGGGTGAGAGCCCCGTAAGCAAAAGGTAGAGGAGGGAGACGAAAAGAGTAATACTGGTTGGTAATCCAGTATGAAGATGGGTGGAGCAACATCCAATTCTAAACAGGTAACCAAGACCGATAGCGGATTAGTAGCGTGAGCGAACGCTGAAAAGAACCCAGAAATGGGAGTTAAAAGTGCCTGAAACTGAATGGTCACAGGTTGATACGGTATGAAAGGGACGAAGGAGTCAAAAGGAAGCAGCAGCAATGCTGTTGTACGATGACTCTGGACCAGTATCGTATCGTACTTCTCGAATCAAGATCCAGGGAGTAGATAGTAGTGGCGAGCCGAAAGGCGGAGCGAAAGCGAATGCACGCAGTGCTGAACGAGGTGCATCGTACGAAAGTGCGTTTAGTCACTATTATCTGACCCGAAACGGTTGCGATCTACACTGGAGCAGGCTGAAGCCGGTCTAACGACTGGTGGAGGGCCGCAACTAGTGCTAGTATATCTGCTTAGGTGACTCCTGTGTAGGGGTGAAAGTCCAATCGAGCACCGCGATAGCGGGTTCCTCCCGAAGCATCCCTCAGGATGACCCCTGTGGAGATGGATTGTGGGGTAGAGCACTGATTAGAAAGAATAGGTTCGAAAGAGCCTGCTTTCTTGTCAAACTCCGAATCTACAATCATCGTAGAAGCAGGGAGTCGGGTTTCGCTGGGTAAGCTAGCGAGCCGTGACGTGAACGAACGAGTCTTGGGTTAAAGCCCCTAAATTCCAGCTAAGTGTGAAGCCACAAGGAATGTATATTTCTAGACAGACGGGACGTAGGCTTAGAAGCAGCCATCGTCTAAGCAACGCGTAATAGCGGACCGTTCGACACCAACGTTTGTTGGGGGAAATATACAGGCCGAAAATGTACGGGACTAAAGCTGGATGCTGAGACCCAAGGGCACACCCGAAAGGTGTGATCCGGTAGGGAGGTGTGCGGTACGGAGAGAAGTTGGGGCGTGAGCTCCAATGGACCGTATTGCAATAAATATCCTGGAGTTAGTAGCAGCAAATACTGGTGAGAATCCAGTACGCCGAAAGCCCACGGTTTTCTTGGCAACGTTCGTCAGCCAAGAGTTAGTCGGTCCTAAGTCTCCAGCTAATTACTAGGAGACGAATGGGAAACAGGTTAATATTCCTGTACCATAGTGGTAGACGCGGCAACGCAAGGTAGGAACATGACGTCTGGGGCTAGGCAGAGCAGGGGAGACCCTGTTTAAGCGACATAGTACTGCGGAGTCTCGTTATGAGGAGAAGCAGTATAAGGCGCGAATAGCCCTCGTTTGAGGGTTCTGTTGAGGCCTTGGACCCGTGAAAAGTGGTCCTATCCGATCCACTATGACCGTACCTAGAACTAGTACAAGTGTGGCTAGCTGAAAAGGCTTAGGCGTGGTAGGGGAACTCTCGTTAGGGAATTCGGCAAATTAGACCCGTATCTTCGGTAGAAGGGTTGCCTGCGCTTGTATCTTAAGGTGCATGTGCAGGTCTCAGTAACAAGGGGAGAGCGACTGTTTATCAAAAACACAGGTAACCGCAAAATCGTAAGGTCTAGTACGGTTGCCGATGCCTGCTCACTACCAGTACCCGAAAATCTCGTTCAAGAGATCTAAGGGCTGGCGAAGAGCGGGGATAACTCTGATCCTCTTAAGGTAGCGTAATACCTCGTCGCTTAATTGGCGACTTGCATGAAGGGCATAACGACTCTCCCACTGTCCCAACGAGGGACCTAGTGAACTCACTGCTCCGTGAATATGCGGAGGAATCCTAGTGGGAAACGAAGACCCCGTAGAACTTTACTATAGCCTGTTGTTGGAACTCAGGGATTGTTGCAGAGAGTAAGTGGGAGCGTAGAAACCTCGGTTGCGGCTGAGGTGGATGCGAAAGTGTAACACCACTCTTCAATCTTTGTGTTTCTTACCTGAAAGGGGACAGCGGCAGGTGGATAGTTTGGCTGGGGCAGTACGCCCTCAATAAGGAAATAAGGGCGCCCAAAGCTCTGCTCAACCCGGTCAGAAATGACCGCATGGTGGCGGATGATATAATGAACAACCTCTGACGCAGCATCCTACTGCGATTTAGTGATGAGGTTGAACAGCGAATGACGCATATCATCGTGCGGCCACTGAAAGTCGGGTGAAGACGGTTAAAGAGAAATGCAGGGCTGACTGTGTCCTTAAAAGCGTGGGACGCAGAGGCGAAAGCCGGGCTTAACGAACACTGAAATCCTTTTGTTAAGGGCTCAGTCTGTCAGACAAGTTACCTCGGGGGTAATCTTCTCAGTTGCACCACATCACCTTGGACATACACTCCTCTCCAATATTCATTATCGTATTTTTATTGTCCTTTTCTGTAACTGTGAAGACCCAAAACAGGCTCGTCGCGGGCGAGAGTACCCTGCGACAGCTTAGTCTTCGTTAGAACACTAGTCTGTCGCGTACATATCGACCCCGCGGCTTGGTACATCGCTGTCGACCTATCTCATCCTGGGCGTGCAGGAGCGCCCAAGGGTTGGTTTGTTCATCCATTAAAGAGATACACGAGTTGGGTTCAGTACGTCGCGAGACAGTACGGTAGTATCTACTAGGATTGCATCTGCCTGAGGGGAACGCCCCACTAGTACGAGAGGAACATGGGACGGGCGCCTCTAGTGTACCGGTTGTAACAAGCATTGCCGGGCAGCCACGCGCCAAATCATAAGACCTGAAAGCATCTAAGGTCGAAGGATTGCCCAAAACTAGGCAGACGTGAGAGCGGGTAGCAGACCCGTTTGATAGGTCAGTGGTGTAAGCAGCGAGCTTACGCGAGCTGCGAGCCAGCTGATACTAAATCTCCTTACTCACAAATCTTTTCGTGTCTTTCACTCAAACTTATTTCTTATTTTTCTTTAAAATTATACTTCCCTAGCGTAAGCTCTTTTGAGTAATCTGATATATTTATATTCCTTTATTTGCATATTATATTATTCACAGATATGTTCTGTGATCTGTTTTAATTGTATCTACAATTTTATCTATTTGTAGGTGAAAAAATGGCAATTACTAACAAATATGAAGTAATTATTGTAGGCGCAGGACCTGCTGGTTCTGTATGCGCAAACTTCCTAGGAAGAGAAGGTAGAAAAGTACTTTTAGTGGATAAGGCAAAGTTTCCGAGAGACAAGACTTGTGGAGATGCTTGCAGTGGAAAGTCCATCTCGGTTCTCAGGGAATTAGGAATTCTTCCTGAAATTAAGAAAGTTGCACATGGAGTAAACAATGGAGTGATCTTCTCATCACCAAAAGGAACAATCCTTGAGATCAGAACTGAAGGCCAAGATGGATTTGTATGCAGAAGAGAAATACTTGATAACATTCTATTCAAGGCAGCAAAGAAGTATGTTGACACTTTAGAAGAATTTACTGTTACTGATTTAATTAAGGATGGAGAACAAGTAATAGGAATTGTAGGAAAAGATAAGAATGGAAAAGAACAAAGATACTATGCAAATGTTGTTGTTGGTGCAGATGGTGCAATGTCTGTAGTTGCACAAAAAGTAGGTGTATTTGAAGTTGATCCTGCGCACCATTGTGTTGCAGTAAGAGGATATTATGATGGAGTAACTGGAATGAAGGATGTTATAGAGCTTCACTTCACAAAGACAGCAATACCTGGTTATTTCTGGATATTTCCGTATGAAGACGGAACCGCAAATGTCGGATTAGGAATGCTTACAAAAGATGTTAAGGCTAAGAACATCAATCTCAAAGAACTAATGGAAAAGGAGATTAAAGAAAATCCAATGTTTAAAGAAAGATTCAAGAACGCCAGGTTAATAAGTGAGATTAAGGGATGGAGCCTTCCATTAGGTTCAAAGATAAGAAAACATATAGCTGGAGATGGATGGGTTTTAATTGGAGATGCAGCCTCTTTAATAGATCCTTTCTCTGGAGAAGGAATGGGTAATGCGATGCTTAGTGGAAAGCTAGCTTTTAGAACTATAAGCAAAGCACTCAGAATGGGTGTTTACAGTAAGAAAATATTGAGCGAATATGAAGAAGAAATAAAAAGAGAACTAAAGAGTGAGCTTGAGATGAGTTACTTATTACAGAGATTAGGAAAGATTGAATTCCTTCTTAACTTAGTTATAGATAAAGCAGCAAAGAACCCAGAAATAAGAAAAGAAATTACATCTATGATAGTGAATGAAGAAGCAAAGAAGAACTTCTCTTCTCCTCTATTCTATCTTAAGCTTCTATTTAGCTAATTTTAAAATTTTTTCTTTTCCTATTTTGTGTTTTTATTGAATCGTGTTTTTCATTCCTTTTCTCATTTTATTTTTTCTCAATAGTATAAATAGTTGAAAGTATCTTTTTAATGATTATTAATAACCAATCTTCTTATAATTAGTGCTCCGATCGGGATTTGAACCCGAGTTTCAGCCTTGAAAGGGCTGCGTCCTTGACCGGGCTAGACGATCGGAGCTTAAAGAAAAAACTAGTAGAATATAATATGTACAAAAAGAAATAAATACCTTCCTTTTAATCTCTCTGATGGAATATCTTTTCTATCAACTCCTGTCTTACTTCTTCAAAAGGTTTTACTGTTTCTAGAGTTATCCATTTAGAAAGATAGCCCTCACTAGCAAGTTGTTTATATCTTAAATTTGCTTTTAATAAGAATTCTTCATCTCTTTCAAATCTCGTATATCTTTTCTTTCCTTTCATTCTTTCTATTGCGATATCTGGGGATATTGAAAGGTAAACAATATAGTCTGGTTTGATTACTCCTATTGTATTTATTAATTCCTTTGCTTTTGTATAATTTATTCTTTGAAATGCGATCGTTGTAAGTACATATCTATCTGCAATAACCCAATATCCTTTCTCTAAATCTTTTTTTATATATTCTTGATCTTTCATTATATCTGCAAGAAATAATAGAAATTGGGATTCTGAAGATAGTTCTATATCTTTATTTAAGAAGTTTTTAATCGGTCTTCCAAATATCCCTGCTTTATCAGGATATTCATAAAGTTTAACTTTTTTCCCTAATTTCTTTAAATGTGAAATGAACGCATGAACGTGTTTTGTTTTACCAGAACCGTTTATTCCTTCAAATACTATGAACATAAAATTATTTTGTCAGATTAATTTAAAAGGTTATGTATATCTAAGTTCGAATACTAATATAAATAGATAAATAAAAATAAAATAAAAGGAGATTTTATCTAAGGAAAGAAAAGTTTGATGTACCTTCATCCTCTCTAGATGTAGATTGCGGTGGTGTATAGCTATATTGCATTTGGCTTGCTCCTTTTGAAACCACAATCACATCTTCGAGTGATCTAACGTTCTTATAGAGAACGGTTTTTTCTTTTATTATTCTTTGTGCATCTTCTCTAGATGCTGTGTGGATGCTCTCAAGAGTAAGTCTGACTACCTCTCCTTTCTCCACGTCAACAATAATATCATATACTTTTCCAAGGTATTTTCCTGTATCGGAAAAGATATCCATTCCATATAGTTTACTTAAGCGGATTGACATATTTATCGCCTCTAATCTAATATGTAATAATATATTTAAAAATATTACTTCTTTCCTATTATTTATGAGACGAGAAGAGAATAAAAGAAAAGAGGATATATTTATCAAAACGAATGGTATAATATTGAATTTATTACTTCAAGAAGAAAGAGTAAAGATTAGTGATATATGTAAAAAAACAGGTTTGAGTCTTCCCCATGTAATAAATATAGTTAAGAGACTTGAAAATTTAGGTCTTTTAACAACGAAAAAGGAAAAGAAATTTAAATATGTAGCGCTTACTGAAAATGGTATTAAAATAGCAGAAAAAATAAAGGAATTTATAAATTTTATTAACGAAGAAGATTTAATAAATTTAAATGATTATAAAAGGAAAATAAAAAGATAGAATAAAAACGAAAAAATGAGCAAAATAACTTGTTTTATAATAATTTAAGATCTTTTGTATATTTATCTATTTCTTCATCATACCATGGACCTATCACTAAACATGTAATTGTATCTGGTTCTAATTGTGTAAGACCTGCATCTCTTATTAATTCGGATGGTAAATTGTCTTTAACCTTTTCATAGAGTGATATCAACTCTGACTCTGATTTTATTTTCAATATTGCTTTCTTTTGACCTGAATTTAACCACTCTAAAATTAGTTGTTTGTTTTTCTGCTCTACTTTAATGAAACCTGTTACTGCTGCGTGTGCTGCGTGTGCTGCCAACTTTCCTTTACCTATCTTTAAATCTTCTCTAAAAATAATTACTTGTTTCATAGTATATAATGTTCCATAATGGTTTAAAAAAGTAATCTACATATATAATATATTACTATTTTGGGGTCGTGGGCTAACCTGGTATGCTGACAGCTTTGGGAGCTGTTGATCTGAGTTCAAATCTCAGCGACCCCATTTAATTTTGTCACTTATTTTAATCTATTTAATGTTTAAGTTCTGACATAATTTTATAATCTAAGAAATATATCGGTATAAATATATAGCAAAAAATAGGAAAAGAATAAAAAAGAAGAATAAATAAAAAAAATAAAACGCTTACGCATTCTTCATTTTTGCTTCGTATACGTAACCGTCCTTTCCGACGTAGTACATGAAGCCTGGCTTCTTTGTGATCTTTTCTGTTCCCACTTTTGCCTTCTTTCCTTTTTTGTTCGCCTTCATTGGCGCTTTCCAAACATATCCATCTTTACCAACGTAGTAGAGATATCCTTCTTCTCTCTTAATCTTTTCATTTCCTATTTTCTTTCCCATTAAAAACACCTCGTATATATAATCAGTATTATCTATAATATTTAAAAATGTATTCGATTGTATTCGGAAAGATAGAAAACAATTTAAATACAACAGTTTAATAAATATGATTAAATATTTAATGGAAATTATCTAAATAGAATGGTGTGATAATATGGGTATTTTAGATTTATTTGGCAAAAAAGATGTCAGTAATGTTGCTAAGAGGGTTCCTTATGAAGTGAAAACAAGTATTAATCCAATCCGTCTTTCAGCACATAAAATAGATAGATGTGATTTAGAAATTAAAATAAAAAATATAACCAATGAAACAGTATTAAGTTCCGTTGTAATAGAAGTAGGAAATGGGCTTGCAATGGATCAAACAGGGATACATAAGACAAAGGAAATTCGTGTTGGATATTTAAATAAAGGTGACGAATACACTGTGATTGTCCCGATTTGGTCTAATGTTATGACTAATCCAGGTAATATACCAGTTAAGATAAATGTATATGTCCATTATAGAACTTATTCTTATATTCTTAATGGAGTTAAAAAAGAATTAAGTATTCGTGTTGTTTGAAAATGTTTC
Organism: Candidatus Micrarchaeia archaeon; assembly: GCA_038886535.1. Classification (GTDB taxonomy): domain Archaea; phylum Micrarchaeota; class Micrarchaeia; order CABMEP01; family CABMEP01; genus DTQF01. Next base: position 8,137 of record JAVZXS010000001.1, read on the forward strand.
TTTTTTGTTTTTAGACTCTTTCTCTATTTTTTCTTCATTTATTTCTGATTTTGAATTAGATTTACAGTTTTGATTTAAACATTTTTGATATTTTTGTTTTCCTTTAATGATCCAAATTTTCGGTGAATCGCAAATTTCACATTGCCCAGCATAACTGAAAAGATATGTTAGAGGTAATGAAAATGTTACTCTGCATTTTGGATAATTGCTACACCCTAAGAATTTATTATTTTCATAATTTATTATTTTAAGATAACCACCGCACTTACATTGAGCAAATTTTTCAGATTCTTCTAAATTCGATTTTAATTCTAACCCTATTTCTTTCTCATGGTTAGATAATTCATTTACAATTGTAGATACTATTTTTTTAGCATCTTCTATTACTTTATCTTTTGAGATTTCTTTATTCTGTATTTTTTCCATTTCTTCTTCCAATTGACGTGTTAAAATTGGATCTAAAATCTTTGGTGAATATTTTTGAAAAATTTTATATATTATTCTTCCTAAAGGTGTCACTTTAATTTGCTTTCCTGTAATATATCCTCTTTTATATAAAGTATCTAAAACTATTGCTCTAGTTGTTTTTGTTCCTATGTTTTCTTTTTCCATTAGTTGTAATATAGATGCAGGTGTGTATCTTTGTGGTGGGGTTGTTTTCTTTTCTTTTATTGTTAATTTTAATATATCGACTTCTTCGTTGTTTTTGAATGGGTTTTTATCTTCTTTTTCTTTCATATATGGATAAAATTCGTACCATCCTTTTCTCGTTATTTCTGATAATTTTGTTTTGTAAATTTCACCAGCATCTAAAGTTACTTGTATTTCTTTTATTTCTACAGGATCTGCAAATGAAGCAAGAAATCGATGTACAATTAAATTATATATTTTTTCTTCATCTGAAGTTATCTTTTCTTTCTGTCCAGTTGGATGTATTGCTGGATGTACATCTTCATTCTTACCTTCTTTTGGTTTAAATTTATTTTCTTTGATTAGTTTGTTTGCTAATGTAGAAAAATGAGGATCTAGAGAAAGTTTTTGTATTATTTCTTTTACATTTATCTGAGGTGGTAATTTTTGAGAAGAAGATCTTGGATAACTTATCATTCCTTTTTCATATAGTGATTGTGATAAATCTTGTGTCTTAACTGGAATAAAACCATAAATCCTATATGCTTCTGTTTGTAGAGATGTGAAATCAAATGGAGGTAGAGGATATATTTTCTTTATATTTTCTTCTAATCTTATTATTCCTTTCTTTTTTGTTCTTTCTTTTGATTTTTCTGCTTCTGCTTTAGATCTAAATGGGTTTTTTTCATGCGAAAATTCGATGTCTTTTACTACTGAATACAAAACCCAATAAGGTTCAGGTTTGAAATTTTCTATTTCATTTTCTCTTTGAACAAGAAAATGAAGCATTGGTCCTTGAACTCTACCAATAGAAAGAGATTTATATCTTCCAGCGTTTTTAATAGCGTTCATCACAGATCTACTTAGATTAATACCGTAAAACCAATCTATTGTGTGCCTTGCTTCACCTGCATATGCATTATAGATATCAAAATCTATTAAATTTTTATATGAATTATAAAGCTCTTCTGGGGTGACAGTTGAAAATTTCATCCTTTTCGCTTTTTTAATATCGCTATATTTTCTTATAATATTATAACCTATTAAACTCCCTTCTATATCAAAATCAGTTGCATTAATAACTAAATCTGCATCTTTAATTAAATTTTCTATATTTTCTAAATAGTCTTTAGTATAATACGTGTTTTTATTTACTTTATAAGAAGGAACCCATTCCAAATCAAATACAGGTGATTTATTTTGTTTTTCTTTTAACGTAAATAGATGACCTACTGCTGGAACTACATAAGCAGAAATATCTTCGTTTTTTAATTCAAAATATTTTACTTTTTTGTAATATTTAGTTGTTAGTGTTTTGAAATCTTTTTTGATTGCATATGCTATTTTTTGTGCTACAGAAGGTTTTTCTGCTAATATTAATATTTTCATTTACTCACTCAATTAATATTTAAATGATGTTATAGTAAAAGATAATAAAAAGATTCAAATATAAATATATCTATTATTCAATTTTATAATACCTTATAGTACTGGGAGGGGTTTATTCTACTAATAATAACAAAGTATTTGGAATTTAATTTTATTTAACTAGAAATATATTGAATACTGTTTACTTTCAGTTTATAATATTCAATCCAATCTAAATAATCTTCCAAAAATTCATCTACTATTTTTTCTTCATTCTCATTTACTATAAAAAATTGATTTTTATTAAATAATTTTTTAATTATTTTCGAATTTATTTTTTTATAATTGTAATAAAAACGTCTTTTTATAGTATTTAATGTGTTTTTATTTAGACTTTTAAATTTATAGATATATAAAACATACATATTGTAACTATAGTTACAAAAATTTAAATAATTGTCTATATTACTTGAATTTACCCCTCTCTCTCCTTAAATAGAATTTAAATTTTATTAAATAATTTTACGAAAAATTCGACTTATTTACTTTCGTTTTGTTTATATACAGATAATTTTTCGATATATTCATTAACATTTTCATTTGCAATTTTATTTTTTGCTTTAGGTAATAAGATACTAAAAACACTACCTTTACCAACTTCAGATTTAACAAAGATATCACTATCATGTAGTTTCATTATTTCTTTAGCAATTGCAAGACCTAAACCACTACCTTCTTTTTTATATAATTTAGATACACTACTTCTTTGAAATCTTTCAAATATAGATTCTTGTTCTTTTTTAGGTATACCTGGTCCTGTATCAATAACATCAACTTGTATCCAATTCTTATCTTTTTCAAAAGCATTAATCGTAACAGAACCTTTATCGGTAAATTTAATAGCATTATGAACTAAATTTGTTAAAACCTGTGCTATTCTCTCAGGGTCACCATATACTTCTCCTAAACTATCAGGTGTATTCCATATCAAAGTCAAACCTTTAGCTTCTGCAAGATTTCTAAGAGAACATTTATCTTCTAAATCTTTAAGTTTGAATGGTTTCTTATGTAAAGTAATAGCTCCAGCATCTAGTTTTGAAAGATCTAATAAATCATTTATTAATTTAGCTAATCTTTTAGCCTCTTTATCAATTATCTCAGCAGCTTCTTGTTGTTTTTCAGTATTCGGTCCTAAAACTTTATTTCTTAATAAAGAAGCATAACCTTGTATATTGGTAAGAGGTGTTTTTAGGTCGTGTGAAACCATACTTACGAATTCTGTTTTCATCTTATTTATTTCAGAAAGTCGTTTATAATCTTCTTTTAATTTTTCCCTTTCTCTGATAGTCTCATCTTCGTTCTTCTTTTTCTCTGTAATATTCCTAAAAGTCATACTGTATTCAGTAGATGAGTTTTCATGTATTAAAGGTAAAGCACTAACTGAAAAATAAAACATTTTCTTTTTATTATTGTAAATTCTAAATTCTTTATCTTGAAAACCTTTTCTTTGTTTTTCTGCTTCAGTAAGCGTTCTAACAAATTCAGGCATATCTTCAGGATGAATTATTTCAAATATAGAAGGATAAGGTTCTTTATAACCTAATTGTTTTTCGAATTGTTTATTTACAAATTTGAATTTTCCATTTTTATCAATTATACAAATTATATCAGTAGTATTATTCACTAATTGTTCATACTGCTCTCTAACAACTCGTATCTCTTCATTCAATTTAACTTGTTCGCTTTTATTTTTTAGAATAATTATGAAGTTTGAATCTAATTGAAATATCTTCACAAAAACAGGTATTGGGTTTTCACCTAATATAATACCTTCACTTTCAGCAGTATTTTTTTCATTTGATATTTCATTAATTTTACTATTTAATTTATTTATCTTAACAAAGTCTTTGATATTCAAATCTTTAGCTATATTAGGAATCAAGGTTTTTGTTTGTGAATTAAAAGAAACTATCTTTCCATTTTTTTTAATTTCAATTATAATTTCATCGATATTTTCCAATATACTTAATCTTTTTCTTATTTTTTCTAATTCTTTTTCTTTAGATATTTCTTTAATAATTACAACTGTTGTAAGACCTAAATTTAATTCTTTAGTTTCTACTTCGACTTTTCTATTTTTAGAAATCAAAAAATTATTTTTAATCAAAGAATTTAGTTTTTTACCATTGATTTCATCAAGTTGAATTTCTGTTACTTCAGTAAATTTATCATTTATCGCGATAACATTTTTCTTTTCATCAACTATAACAGCTGGAGAATCTAAGTTTTTAAAGAGTAAATAAAGAGAATCATTAACAAGATGTAGATTTTTACTTGTTTTTTTAATATCTAATTGAGTTGGTTGATTTATTTTATTATTCTCTTCAATATTAGTATCTATTATTTCTATTATTTTTGTTTGTATTTCTTTGTGATTAGTTTCATCAGTCATAATATAATTTCAATAATAAGTTTTTAATTCTTTTATACTAAATTATATTAGATATTATGGAAATAGATGATTTAAGACTAGAACAAGATATTCTTACTTTTCTTAAAGCTAGAGATAAAGCTATGGAAACTAACGAAATTATAAAAGAGTTCTCAAATGTTACACCAGAAGAGGTTAAAGGTGCATTAGTAAGATTAAAAGCTAAAGAGAAACTTGAGGCTAGAAATATTGGTCAATTTGATTTCTGGTACGTTCTTGAAACACAAAAACCCAAAAAAATATTAATTATAGAAGATGACAAAGATATAAACAACTTAATACGTCTGACTTTGGAAGGGGGAAAATACGAAATAAAATCAGCTTATGATGGTATTGAAGGATTGAAAGAAATTAATATATTCAAACCAGATCTTCTTATTTTAGATTTAATGTTACCTGGTATAGATGGATTAGAAATCTGTAAAAAGGTAAAATCAAATCCCGAGACAAAGAACACAATAATAGTAATAGTTTCAGCTGCAGATGCAACTGTGAATAGATTTTTCGGGATTCAGTATGGTGCAGATTACTATATCAAAAAGCCATTTGACCCTATGGAACTTCGTGCTCTAGTTAATATATTTCTAAATAAAAGTGGTGAACTTTTTGATCCTTTAGTTGATTTACCAGATGTAGAACGTTTAATAAAAAACATTAGCATGTATTTGAAAGAGGAGAATAGCAAATTTATAAAATTAGAAATAGAAGGAATAGATCAATATGAAGAAATTCATGGCGAAAAAGGAAAGATGAAGCTTATTAGATTGATTTCACAAATGGCACAAGATAAAATAAACGATTTCAGTGAAAAAATATTCTTATCATATTTAGGTAATTCTTCATTTTTATTCGTTTCGGAAAACGATTCAATATATAATTTACTTTCCGAATTGGAAGCAGAATTTAGGAGAGTAAATCAATTTATAAAGCAAAAGCAACTATCAAAATCATTGTATCAAAAATTAGAGAGTGGAAGAAAACCAGAAGAAGACCATCCAATAAGACTCGCTTATTATGAAATAAATATAGAAGCATTTAAAAAGCAATTTGAAAAGAATATAATTAAAGACTATTCAGAAGAAGCAATACAAGCAAACATAGCCGCTATAAGAAATTATTCATTAGATCAAATTCGCACATTATTTGAAAATTCAAAGAATGTAGACATTACAATAAAAGAGATAGGAGGTACTTTAAGAATAACAGTAGGTAAAGAAGGTAAGCGTTAATTATTTAAGAATTATTTGATCCCCTATCTTTATTTTATTTTTCTTTATAAAACCAGATTCGGCCTCTATAACATATCTATACGTTATTCCAGGTTTTATAATTTTCCAAGATTTTATTTCAAAATATTTTCTAACAACCCAATTTTTATCTAAGAAAATAATATCAAATTTAGGACAAAAAAAAGAGTGGAATGTATAATTAACATCGAAATCAAAATTAAAAATCATCCTTTCTTTTACAGAATCTAAGAACATAAGCCCTTTTAGCTTTTCACTATCCTTCCTTAATATTTTATATTTATTTACTATTATTTTCTTCATTATATATCCCATTTCAGTACTAAATCTTTCTTAACGTTAAATTTATATATACTACTGTTTATATTATAATAAAGCTAATTTAATTGGGCGACTAACAAATATATTTTTTTTGATTTTAAACTATCTTTTGGTGATTAATTGGACACTAATATTAAAACAGGTACAACTACAGTAGGAGTAGTATGTACTGACGGTATAATTATAGCAGCAGAAAAAAGAGTTACTGCAGGTGGAATGGTAGTAATATCTGAAGATATCGAAAAAGTAAGGACACCTGAAAAACACATCGCATTTGCTGCAGCAGGTCTGGCGGGAGATCTTGAGGCGTTAGATAGAATTTTATCGGTTGAATTCAGGCTTTTCAGAATAAGAGAAGGAAGACCTATATCTGTTGATGCAGCAGTGTCATTTTTACAGAATTTATTATATCAATATAAATTCATGCCTTTTTATGTAGCTATAATAATAGGTGGAGTAGAAAAGGACGGAACTCCAAAATTATATACTTTGGATCCATCAGGTTCCGTAACACCTGTTAAAGATCATACAGCTTATGGCGGTAGCGGCTGGTTTTCAGCACAAGCAGTTTTAGATGATCTCTATGAAAAAACAACAATAAACGAAGCAATCCCGATAGTAGCAAGAGCGATAAACGCAGCAAAGAAAAGAGACACAGCATCAGGTGGTGGAATAGATATTGTAGCAATAACAAAAGACGGAATAAGAAAATATAAACCAGAAGAAGTTGAAAAAATATTAGAAAAATCAAAAGAAAAGAAGAAAAAATATTAATCATTTTATTCTATCATTTAACTTTTCTAAAGTGTGAAAAATGCAGAACTTACTTTCTGAAATATCAAAAAAGATAGAGCAGTTTATTCCAACTGGTTGTTCCATATCAAAAATAGAGGCAGAAGGCCCGGATATAATTCTCTATATAGACAATATAGAGAAATTTTACGCCTTCGACAACCCAGTTAAAGACATAGCGAACGCTCTAAAGAAAAAAGTAATAATAAGGGCAGCATCAAATCTCTTAATGAAGCCAGAGGAAGCGAAAGAAGTAATCACAAAATTAATACAACCAGAAGCTGGAGTGAACGAAATAAGATTCTCACCAGAATTTCACGAAGTATGGATAGAAGCATACAAACCGGGCCTTGTTATAGGTAAAGGTGGATCTACATTAAAAGAAATCATAAAATCAACAGGGTGGGCACCAAAAGTTTTGAGAACACCGACGCTACCTTCAGAAGTGGTTAAAAGTATAAGATCGACAATGCTTAAGGAAGCTGAAGCGAGAAAGAAATTCCTTTTAAAAACAGGAAAAAGAATATTTTCAAATACAGAAAAAACATCATGGATTAAAATAACTGCATTAGGAGGTTTCAAAGAAGTTGGAAGGTCATGTATTTTTTTAGAAACATCAAATGATAAAATAATTTTAGATGCTGGTTTGAAATTCGAAGCAACAGATACAGCAAAAGATTTCTATCCTTATGTATCTACATTAAATATTCCATTCGATGAAATAAACGCAATCGTCTTGTCACACAGTCACTTAGATCACTGTGGTTTTATCCCTTATTTCTTTGCAATGGGTTACGATGGTCCAATTTATTGTACTCCTCCAAGTAGAGATCTAATGGCTTTATTAACATTCGATTACATTAAAGTAATGAAAAAACAAGGTCTTACTCCTCTTTACGAAGAAAAAGATGTAAGAAAAGCACTTTTACATTGTATCACAAGAGATTTTGGAGAAGTAACCGACATCAGTCCAGAAATAAAACTTACACTACATAATTCTGGCCATATTTTAGGGAGTTCAATAGTACATTTACATATAAGCGACGGCTTACACAATTTAGTTTATAGTGGAGATATAAAATTTAGTCATACAAAACTTCTAAACCCAGCAGTTAATACATTTCCTAGAGTGGAAACATTAATTTTAGAAAGCACTTATGGAGGAAAAGATGATTTCCATCATCCAAGACATCAAGCAGAGGAAAAAGTAATAAAAATCACTATGGAAACTTTAGCAAAAGGAGGAAAAGTCTTGATACCTGTTTTCTCTGTAGGAAGATCTCAAGATATAATGCTTGTATTTGAAGAATTTGCAAGAAGAAATCCAGATAAAGCAAACTTTAAGGTATATATAGATGGAATGATTCTTGAAGCATCAGCAATTCATACTGTTTATCCAGAATATCTAAAAGACAGTTTACAAAGAATGATTTTAAGTGGAAAAAGCCCATTCGAATCACCAATTTTTGAAGTAGTAAAAGGAAATAGACAAGAAATAATAGATGGAGAACCTTGCGTAATTCTTGCTCCATCTGGAATGATGACAGGAGGACCTTCTGTTGAATACTTTAAAGCACTTGCAGGAGATCCTAAGAATGCTATCATATTTGTCGGTTTTAATACTAATTATTCATTGGGAAGAAAAATACAGAAAGGAGAGAAAGAAGTAGCTGTTGTAGGAGAAGATGGTAGACTGGAAACTATTCAAGTTAAATTAAGAGTTGAAACAGCAGAAGGATTCAGCGGTCATAGTGATAGAAGACAACTGATGAACTATATAAAAACTATGAAGCCAAAGCCATCTTTAGTATTGATCGATCATGGTGAACCCAAGAAATGTGAGGAGTTAGCAAATTCAATTTCAAGATCATTAGGAATAGAATCAAGAGCTCCTATGGATTTAGATTCAATTAGATTGAAATAAACCACAATTTATTTTTATACCTGTAAGTAAAGATTTAAAAATAATATTTTTATTATATCAAATATGATAAAATCTAAATCTAGAAATAATAAAAAAGGTCAACTTTCTATAGAGTTGATAATAATTCTCGCAGTACTATTAGGTGTAGTTTTTTTAGTCGCATCAAAGATGCGAGAATCAGCAGAGAAAGCATCCAGCTCGATTCAAAACACTTCAGATAAGATATATGGGCAGATAGAACAAACTACAAGTGGTTCTGCAAGTGAACCTTCTCCAACTACAGCATATAAGATCTCTCACTTATATCAATGGTAGAATGATGAATGCAGTAGGGGATTTAAAATCACTAGATAGGAATAAAAAAGGTCAACTTTCTATAGAATTCTTATTAATTTTTGCTATTTTTTTATCTATTCTTTCTCTCTTTCTTTTGAATTTTATAAAAGTAAACAATAAATTCCAAATTGAAATCAATAAAATTTTATTATCTAAATATTCAAACGATTTAGAAAACTCAATAAATTCATTATGTATTCTCGGTGACGGCAATGAACGTATGATATACCTTTATTTTCCTGAAGAAGTTAAAATATCTATAAATAAAAACGAAATAACCTTATCTTCAAATATAGAAAACAAGTCATTTTTTTCTAAATGTAATATAGATATGAGTGGAGACATAGCTGTTAAAAAAGGAATAATAAAAATAGAATCAAAAAATGGAAAAATAATTTTATCGAATCAATAACGTATTACAATCCGAGCATACTAGCTACTATTTCTGGCTTAAATATTGAAAGGTTATTTATATCTGCTATCGCACTAGAAACAACAAGCGATACTAAATATATAACTGCAGCAACTATTATAGCAACTGCAATATTACCATTCTTTATTTCACCTAATTCATCTATACCTACAGTCATTGAATCTAAAACTCTTATTGCAACATAGATTGCCAATATCGCAATTAAAACAACAACACCTAATTGTATAATTGCCATTATAAAAGAAATTATGAATAAAGGAATGGAAACCCCACGAAGAAGAATGTTATCGAATTGAGCCACTCCTTGCTTGACAATATTACCTATTGAGAGTATAAGAGAAGCAAGAATAATTGCAACTGCAATATTTCCTTTTTTTAGTTCTTTTATTTCATCTATACCTTTAGTCATTTTATCATAAAATCTAAGACCAAGATATACCGATAATACAGCAAACAATATCCCTATAAAAATTTGTAGAAGGAAAATTATTATTGAAAAGCTAAGATCCATTATACCACCGTTTTTTATATATTTAGTCACATATATTTATTAGGTAGACATTGCACTGATAAATATATATAAAGTATGTTTTTATTTCTTTCTAATAATGCAAATAAATTTACAAAGGAGATAAAATGTTAATCGGAATAACAGGCAAACCATCAAGTGGAAAATCAACTTTCTTCTCCGCAGCAACAACAGTAGATGTTCCAATAAGTCCACGTCCATTTACAACAATAGATCCTAATAAAGGAATTACTTATGTTGAAGTTGATTGTCCTTGTAAAGAACTAGGAGTCGTATGCAATCCTAAAAATGGGAAATGTGTTAATGGAAAAAGATTTATTCCAATAAATCTATTAGATATTGCAGGCTTGGTACCTGGTGCACATGAAGGGAAGGGACTTGGGAATCGTTTTCTAGATGATATTAGGTCAGCCGACGTTCTTATTCAAGTTGTAGATGCTAGCGGAAAAACAGACGCAGAAGGTAATCCAACTGAGAATTATGACCCTATTGAAGAAGTTATATTTCTTGAAGAAGAATTAATTTATTGGATAGATAGTATCATAAAAAGAGGATGGAGTAAGATCAAAGGTAGAGATATAAAAGCGATCCATGAAATATTAACAGGATTAAATATATCGATGGATGAAATAGAAAAAACAGCAAAGAAGTTGAATCTTCCTTTAGAAAGAATAAATTGGAGTGATAATCAAATACTTGAATTTTGTAGAGAAATAAAAAAAGAAGCAATACCAGTTATAATTGCAGCAAACAAAATAGACATTCCTGGAGCAAGAGAAAATTATCTAAAATTAAAAGAAAAATTTCCAGATAAGTTAATAATCCCGACTTATGCAGATGGTGAGCTAGCTTTAAGGAAAGCTGCTAAAAATAATATCATTAGATATACTCCTGGCGAAAATCATTTTGAAATAATAAATGCTAATGAACAACAAAGACAAGCATTAGAGAGGATAAAAAAAGTCATAGAATCAAATGGTGGAACAAGAATTCAAGAAGTAATAAATAAAGCAGTTTTTGATTTTTTAGGTTTAATAGTTGTTTATCCTGTAAGTGATGAAAATAAATTTTCAGATAATTTTGGAAATATACTACCAGATGCGATATTAGTAAAGAAAGGAACAACCGCACTTCAGTTTGCAGCAAAAATACATACAGACCTTGCGAAAAATTTTATATATGCAATAGATGCAAAGAGAAAAATAAGAATAGGAAGAGATCATATTCTAAATAACGGGGATGTTATTAGAATAGTTTCAGCAATAAAGTAACGGCAATAAAGTAGTTTACAATCTATATATTTGTAAGTGTGGTATCTTTTCTTTTCCTATATATTTACAGTTTTTTATATCGAATCCAAGATCTTGTATTAATTTTATCGATTCTTTTCCTACTACATTTATAGAAGAAGCAGATTTAATTTTTTCTTTTAATTCGTTAACATCTTCTATAATCTTACCTTCGTAAAATTTTTTATACTTAATTAAATCAAGGCATAATTCACCTTCTCTATATTTCTTTCCTAGTACTGACTCATCACATATAGCTATTACAATTTGTTTATTTCGTTCCATAATGTTTACTAATACTCTTTCTTTCATTATAAACCCTTTTGTAATTTAACTAATTCAATTTAGAAATTATCTCCTCTTCATTCATAAAACCAAAATTAATTTGATCATTTATAATAATTATTGGTAATGAACTATCTGTTATTTCATATTTCTTCTTTAATGCATTTATTAAACTTGTATTTATCGAAAGATCAAAAGTATATACTTTAGTATTCGTCTTAGTTCTTGCAGATGTTATGATCTCTCCTTGTTTCTTACAAATTTGACAGATTTCACTATTTACAAAATATAAGATTAAATTCTGCTTTTCTCCACAGATTTGGTTTACTTTTTTAGCTAATAAATAATCTCTAAATTCTAGTTCCATATAATTTATTTTAACTTCTTCATCTATACCTTTTCTATCTTCCATAAATTCTATCTGTTTTCCAAGTTCATATGTCTCTGCGTCAAATTTAACAATTTCACTTTTTATGTATTCGCAATAACTTTTATCATTTTCAAGTAGTAATAAATTTCCAACTGCAATAACTTTGTTATTTAAATTTGCTATTTTTTCAATCATTTGCTCATAGACAGTTTTTTCTATTTGTAATCCAAACCATATACCTATGCTAAATATTAGTAAAGATATAACAAAAGCAGTCAAATATAAGTCCCAGCTAATCTTTCTTTCTAATTTCTTTAATGCCATAAAATCACCAAATATTCTTTTACCATCTTTGTTTTTCTCCTTTTAATTCTTTAAATATAGCAATAAACATAAATAACGTTATTAGATAGCAATATAATATAGTATATATTATCAAATACCTTTTCTTTATTCTATTTTCCTTCATCTCTTTTAATGCAATTACTGTCCATGCTAACGTGATAATAAGAACTATTGCTGACAATATATGGATAGGTTCTATAGTGAGAAGAAGTTTGTCAAAAACTAAAAAATTACCTTTTGAAACTGCAGTAGCTACGGCCAAAGAAACAACAATTAATAGAACTATAGAAAGTACACTATAAAACATTACAAATACTCCAAAGTCACCGTATTTAGGATTTATAGTATAGGCATACTTAAGTACATTCCTAAATCCACCACGATGCCATCTTTCTCTTTGTCTCATGAATGAAGAAAAGTCTTTAGGAACATCAGTATAAACAACAGCATCCATGCAACTCTCTATTTTATAATTTGCAGCCTGTATTCTCAATGCAATTTCTTGATCTTCCATTATATTATTAGGGTCAAATCCGCCAACAATGTCAAATATTTCTCTTCTGAAAGCACTGAACGGACCTGGTGTTACATAAACTCCATTAATCATAGCAAATAATCTTCTATTAAATATTGTAAATAAATATTCTAATCTTTGGAGCTTCTCAAGGAAAGTCATATTTTCTCTTTCCTTCACTTTTACAGCTGAGGTAACAGCTGCTACATCATCTTTAAAGTAAGAAATCATTTTTCTTAGACTATCTTTTTCAATGTATGAATCAGCGTCTAAAGTCACTATAATCTCTCCTTTAGCTTTTTCTATTCCTTTATTCAAAGAATCTGCTTTTCCACTATTTTTCTTATTTATCAATTTAACTCTTTTATCTTTAATCGTCTTTACAACTTCAGCAGTTCTATCAGTAGATCCATCATTTACGACAATAATCTCAATTTTGTCTTTTGGATAGTCTGATTCCAAAACAGATTTTATAGTATCTAATATAGTTTCTTCTTCATTATATGCAGGAATGATAAAGCTCACAGTAGGTTCATATTTAGTTCTTTTTGCACGCTTTCTAACTTTTTGTCTATTTTTCAAATATATTAATAGCATTGTTGTAGTAAAAAAAAGAACTAAGAACATCATAATATATTCTATTACTCTATTAAATTGAAGGTTCATTTTAATCCTCTTATATTCTTTTTACATCCATAAATTCTCTCAAAGCACTAGTTGCGTATGCTCCTTTTGTTAATTTAAACTTTAATTCGTATTCATCTTTATCTTTCTTAATATTTAAATCCTTTACATTAACAAGCAATGGACGCCAAGAACCTTTTAGGCTAATATCAGGGAGATCACGAAGTTTAAAATCACCAATCTCTATACCTTCTTCCCATAGTATATCTTTTACTATATTATTTGGTTTACTATCATATCCAACTATTTGAGCGCAAACAACGTCATTTCCAGGAGTATTTACATCTATAAATCCATATTTATTAAACCCACAAGTTTTATCATTTGGCATAGGTTCAAGCAAATAGTTTTTTATTCTATAACTTAATTCTAAATTAAATAAGTATGATTGATATGATTCAAGTATTAATTTTAAAATAGAATGAGGAATGATTTTTAAAGCACGCATAAAATCCTTAGGATCTTTCTTATCTTTAAGAAATCTAACAATTTTTTTCTCATATAAACCAAAATTATTTAAATTATCAATATCATCTATATTTTCATTTTCAGGTATTTGAAGTAGATTTTTAATTGCAGCTTCATAATTCTTTAACAACAAGTACCTTGCAACTTTAACATTCGTAAATCTAATTCCAAATCTCTGCGGTCCAAAATAATTAGGTATTTTATCTTTATTATCTTTCATTATTTCATCAATATTATCAATATTTTCAACATCTTTAATTCTTACAGCAAAACAATTTCCAGTTAATTCACCTGTCTTAATCTTATATTCTGTATTCCATGATTTCACTATTTCTATATTTTTTACATCCTTAACTGCATTAAGGAGTTTTTCAGGTGTAATATCTTTACCTTTCCAGCAAGAAACTAATTGATATGTTATAGCATTTTTATCCTTTTGTCCAGCAACACTAAATCTATCTATTTCTACCTGAAGTCGTTCTGATATAATTTTTAGTGCTTCATAAGTAGTATAATTTTTCTTTTTTAATACAAATGTAATATATTCTGTTTCTTTCTCTTCTTTGAGATTCAGCTCTTTTACATTTTTCCCATCAAAAATTTCTTCAACTATAAATCCTTCGGGTTCTTCAATTCTTTTTCCACCACAACCTTTCTTTTTAGAGAGGTGTGATAAAGAGTTAAAATCCATTAGATCCCCAATTAAATTTCTTCTAAAACTATTAAAACATTTCAAATAGAAAGATTACTTGAAGAAAGGGTTGATGTATTTATATTCTTAATTTTAATTTTTAGTGGAAGTATGGGAAGCACGGCTAAAAGAAAAAATATTTATATTAATTAGATTAATCTAGTAAGATTTATAAATCTTTTAGATATTATACTAATAGAGGGTACATCGAATTTTGTACATCTGCCTCAAATTGGTCGCCTCGCCAGTGCGAATGCACTGGCCTCTTTCTTTTCACAATAGGTGAAATTCAATGGATCCAATTATAATAGATGGCTCGATAGGTGAAGGAGGAGGTCAGATATTAAGAGTCGCATTGGCTCTTTCTTGTATTACTGGGATTCCATTTAATATAAAAAATATAAGGGTAAAAAGACCAAAACCAGGCTTGCAACCTCAACATCTCACTTCTGTAAATTCACTTTCATTGATTACAAAGGCAGAAGTACATGGAAACACGATAGGTTCTACAGAACTGTTTTTCAAACCTAATAAAATAATAGGAGGGTATTATGAATTCGATATAGGAACAGCTGGGTCTATTTCACTTCTTATGCAATCAATCCTTCCAGTAATGTTATATGCAGATAGACCTTCTAAAATAACTTTCAAAGGTGGAACTCATGTTTCACATTCTCCTTCAATTGATTATTTCGAAAATATATTTTTACCTCTTATCAGAAAAATGAATGTTAACGCAGAAATACTTGTAGAAGAGTTTGGATGGTATCCAAAAGGAGGAGGAAAAGTAATTCTCTTTGTAAAACCATCTAATATTGATTCAATATCATTGACTGAAAAAATAAATCTAAAATCAATAAATGGAATTATATCTCAATCAAACCTTCCTGAAGATATTATGGAGAGAGAAGAAAAAAGTATAAGAGAGATCTTTCCAGGTATTATTCTAAATAAAAGAAATAAAACATCATCTTCAGCAGGTAATTCCATAACTCTTTGGGCAGAATATGAAAATACAATATTAGGATATGATGTTTTAGGTGAAAAAGGTTTAAAAGCTGAAAAACTAGCTTTAAATTGTGCAAAAAACCTAAACAAATTAATAAAGTCAAAAGGATGTGTGGATGATTGGATGGGGGATCAACTTTTAATATATATGGCTTTAGCATCTGGAGAATCTAAAATAAAAGTTAATAAAATAACAGACCACATGCAATCATGTATGAACATAATCCCTCTCTTTACTAGAAAACAGTTTAAAGTAGATAGAGGAATCATTTCAGTAGATGGAATAGGAAATAAATAAAGAATTGATTATTTATATCAGTGGTTTTATGAGATTACTTTTACTTGATGCAATAGGAATTTTTTCAGTATTAATAGCAGCATTTTTAGTATATATTCTTTCAGGTCCTTTTGCAATTCAAAATCTTATAATAGCATTAATTTTTTTGATAATTGGAGTTGGGATAACAAAATATATGTATGAAGAAAAGAAAGAGAAAGGAGTATACGAACATGAGAGAAGTTGGCAAAATGTACTTTCAAACTCATTATTTCCACTTATTTCATGTGGATTTTATTATATAACTAATGAACCTGTATGGATATTATCTTATGTTTCTGCTTTTGCAGGTGCTATGGCAGATAAATTTGCCTCTGAATTAGGTGTACTATCTCCAAATCCAATATCATTAGCTACACTCAAACCTGTAAGGCAAGGTACTTCTGGAGCAATTTCAATTTTAGGAACATACCTATCCTTTGTCGGCGCTTTAATAATAGGTCTTGTAGCATATTTTGTATATTCTTTTAATCCTTTGAATATATTATTAATAGGATTCTTTGGTTTTCTTGGAAGTTTAGCAGATTCGATAGCGGGAGTATTCGAAGAAAAAGGATTAGGAACTAAAAGTACATCGAATTTTATATGTACTCTTGTCGCTGGAATTTTAGCTTTTGTTTTCCTTAAATTTTAATTTGTAAGTTATTAGACTTTTATTACTTTCTATCTAAATTTATTTATGGCTTTTAAAATGGAAATAGATAGAAGAAAATCTATTAATGAAATGATAAAGTCTTCATTCTGGGCATATGCAGGAATTTTTTTTATATTATTTTTAGGTCTAATATCAACTGTAATTCTTGCAAGGCTTTTAGATAAAGAAAATTGGGGTATCCTATCTACAATAATAGCAGTTGTTTCTTTTCTTTCTTCTATATCTGAAATAGGTTTAAATTACTATATAGTTTACATTTCATCAAAGTATGATAAAAGCAAAAAAGAATTAAAAGAGAAATTAGCATCGCCCTTAAGATGGAAATTAACAATTATATTCTTAATCGCATTCTTAATGTTCATATTTTCTGAAAACATAGCATCTTTCTTTAATATGCAAGACGGAGCTAAATATTTTCAAGCGGGTTCTATCTATTTTATATTTTATAATCTTTTCATAGTTCTTTCAGGAATTCTTGATGGAATTAAGAAGTTTAGAGAGGAATCAATCATCTCTACAATTAATCAACTATTAAGACTAATATTGTCTGCAGGACTTGTGATTCTTGGGTTTGGTATAGATGGAGCTATAATAGGGTATATAATATCCGTTGTGATAGTGACTTTTATTCAATCATATATTCTAAGAAATTTGATTTCATTCTCAGGTAAGGACGAGGATTCATTACAGGATATGTTTTCATTTGGGTTCTTCTATGGAATAACTTCAATAGCAGCGACGTTTACGATGTGGACGGATTCAATAATGATAGGATTCTTCCTAGGTACGACTTCGGTAGGTATATATCGAATTGCTGTTTCTATCGCTTCTTCTAGTTCTTCACTACTTAGTGGAATAAGTAAGGTCAGTTTTCCATATTTCACTTCAGCTGAATCAGAAGGCAAAGACTCCTTTGAAAATTTAAATAAAGCAATCAAATATTTACTTTTCATATCTTTACCTGCAGTTTTTGGTCTAGCTTTACTTTCAGATTCAATAGTAAATGTTTTTTTCGGTCTGCAATATATAGATGCAGCATTTCCTTTAATGATTTTATCTTACTTTATTTTTGATGGTGTTATTACAGGAATGATAAACTCATATTTAGGTGCAAAAAAACTAACGAAACAGATCGGAATTTGTGCAGTTTTGGCATCAGTTATAAACATAACCCTAAACTTAATTTTAATTCCAATCATTGGCATCATAGGTGCTGCAATAGCATCAGTGGTTTCAAGGGCATTAGGTTTAGTAGTTATGGTTAAATGGAGTGAGAAAATTCTAAAAGTTAGATTCATATTTCCGATAAAAGTTCCATTACTATCATCTTTAATAATGGCAGGAGCTATATTATTATTAAGATTATTTTTCGATCCAGGCACTTCCTTTATTAATTTATTTTTATTTATCTTATTTGGGATAAGTATATATTTAATAACTGCAAATATACTTGGATTTAAGGTTTTAGATTTTATTACTAAAATTTTGAATGCTTTAGTCCCACAAAAAATTTTAAGATCAGTACCTTATCTAAATAAGATTGAATAATAATTAAAAAGGTGAAAAATTGAGCGGTATTCACTTGGCAATAATTCCAGATGGAAATAGAAGATGGGCTAGAAAGAAAGGAAAATCTATAAAAGAAGGACATTGGGCGGGAATACAAAAACTCAAAAAATTAATTAAATGGTGTAAAGACTTAGATGTAACCACACTATCAATTTGGATACTTTCAACAGAAAATATGCAAAGGTCAAAGGAAGAATTAGATGCCCTTTTTGATCTTTTCAATAAAATGTTAGACGAATTACTTTCATCAAAAGATTTCGAAAAGGCAAGGAAAGAAATAAGTATAACTTTCGTTGGAGATTTTTCAGTTTTTCCTAAAGAAATAAAAGATAAAATTGATAAAATACATAAACTAACTTCGAATAATAATAAATACAAACTTGGAATATTCTGCAATTATGGCGGAAGAAAAGAACTTATTGATGCAGCAAATAAAATGATAAAAGATGCAAAAATAGGCAAACTTAATGAAGTCAATGAAAATATATTTTCAAAATATCTTTATGCACCACATTTAGGAGATCCCGACATTATATTTAGATCTGGTGGAGAAGTAAGATTAAGTGGTTTTATGCCTTGGCAATCAGTATATTCAGAATTATACTTTTGCAATAAATTATGGCCAGATATAACAAAGAAAGATTTTTATAATGCAATTGAGGAAATTAAAAAGAGGGAAAGAAGATTTGGAAGGTAAGTTTTAATTATCCACAAATTAGATGAGTTTATGTTGGGTTGGGAGATAGTTAAGGAAAAGAAAGATTATCTACTCTCCATTCCCCCGATATCTAAGGAAGAGGAAGAGATAATAGTTGAAATAACTAAACTATTTAAAGAGGAATCTAAAAACAAAGACATTTCTTCAAAAAACGTAAGGAAAGAAATAGCAGAACTTCTTATCGATTATTGCAAGTACCACCACATATCTTTAGATCCAGATCAAGAGAAGTATTTTGTCAATTATTTAATGTACAATATTTACGGCTATAATGGAATAGAAGAATTTCTTCAAGATTCTAATATTGAAGAAATAGCAGTTATAGGTGTAGATAAACCTGTTTACGTTTACCATACTGATAAAGGCTGGCTCGAAACAAATTTAAAATTCAGAAATCAAGAAACTGCGATCTCAGTTATTAACAAAATAGCAAGACAAGTAGGTAGGAGAATTACATATCAAAATCCTAAGATTAACGCAGTTCTTCCAGACGGTTCAAGACTACATGCATCAATCCCGCCAATATCTAATTTGGAAATGACTATAAGGAAATTTAGATCGAATCCAATAACTCCAGTTGAATTATTTCAGAAAAAAATTTATTCCTTAGACGCAATAGCATTTCTTTCTTTAGTATTTCAATCTGATTTTAATATCTTGATAGCAGGAAACACTTCTAGTGGAAAAACAACTACTTTAAATGCAATGTTCTCATTCGTTCCACTTACAGATAGGATATTAATAATAGAAGAGACACCAGAGATAAATATACCACATCCACACAAAATCAATCTCCTTTCTAATCCAGAATTAAAAATAAATATGAAGAGTCTCGTTGAGGATAGTTTAAGAATGAGGCCTGATAGAGTAATAGTAGGTGAAATAAGAACTAAGGAAGAAACCGAAGCATTTATAGAAACTATACTTAGTGGTCAAGCAAGAGGCAGTTACGCAACATTTCATGCTCAGTCTTCTGAAGAATTAATTAAGCGAATGTTAACTTTAGGAATTTCAAAACACGATGTGACATCCATAGATTTTATTGTAATTCAAAGAAGATTGATGAGATATGATCCAAATACAAGAAAATATTGGGAAGAGAGAAAAGGAATAGAATTAGC
Source organism: Candidatus Micrarchaeia archaeon (assembly GCA_038886535.1). Taxonomy (GTDB): domain Archaea; phylum Micrarchaeota; class Micrarchaeia; order CABMEP01; family CABMEP01; genus DTQF01. The sequence goes on from JAVZXS010000001.1 coordinate 28,262, forward strand.
AGAAATGAATTCAGAAGGAGAAATAAATAAAATATTTCAAATTGACAGAAAAACAGGTGACATGGTGGGTGATCCATCTAAATCTTCAAAATATGAAGATATTGCTTTGAGCTTTGGCATGACTAAAAAAGAGTTAAATGAAGAACTGAATTTCAGGAAAGAATTCTTGTCCTCTTTTCAAAAGCACTCTTTTCATGATTTTGTATTTAAAGTTCAAGAAAAATTTTTCTCAAATGTCAAATTATCATTAAGTCCAAATATGACCAATCAGCTTAGCATCTATTAATTTAATATGGAAATAATTTAAGGTGGATATTTGAAAGACAGATTGCAAAATATGATTAAAGAGTATTTCAAATCTTTAGAAAAAGAAGTAGCATTAAATTTATATCGTGCCGATATAGAGATTTCATCTTCCAAATATCTATTTTACTCCTTTTTATTTTCAATTATGTTAAGTATCATTTCTACATACTTTATATCTAGCCTAAGTACTTCTTTTGATTATCCGACTTTAGGAATTATATTTTTTATGTTATCTATCGCGTACTTTCTTATTCTAAAAAGACTTCCATATTATATAGCAAAGCGAAGGGCATCTGAGATAGAATCAGATCTACCTATTGCAATAAGGTCTATAGGGATTCAGTTAAATATGAAAGTACCGTTTGAAGTTGCCCTTGAAAATATAGCAAACTCAAACTATAAATGTTCAGTTGAATTCAAAAAAGTAATTAATATGATAGACAGTGGAACTTCAATACCAGATGCACTTAGACAAGTAACAGAAAGAGTAGATTCTCAAATAGTTAAGAAATTAATGGTACAGTTAATCCATGTTTATTTAGAAGGTATGGACGGGACAGAATTAAAACATAGTGCAGATGAATTAATTCATGCACAAAGATTTAAATTTAAAGAATTCTCTGCAAAACTTAGTTTTCTAAGTCTTATGTTTATAGCAATTTCTTCTATAGCACCAACAATGTTTTTAGCATATGTCGTAGTAGCAAGTACATATCTAGAGATGGAAACGTCACCGAGTGATATTTGGTTCACATTTGTTGTTTTATTTCCACTTATAAATATCTTATTAATAATATATATAAAATCTACAACACCTGCAGTTCTTTCAAATCTATCAGAAAAATTTCTATCTAAAAAAGAAGAAATAATGCTAGATGAACAACTTAAAAATATGAAAATAAATTTAAAGTTTAAAAAATTTATAACTTACTTATTTTTGATTTCATTTTTGCTCACTTTTATATTTTACTTTGAAATAAATTACTATTCATTACTTTTCCTTCTTCTTCCATTATTAGTATACTTTATCTTATTATGGCTAATCGAAATAAGAGCAAACGAGATAGAACAACACCTTCCAGATGCATTAATGTATGCTGCTACACTTGAGTTAGGAATCCCAATGGAGAGAATAATAGAAAACATAGCCAATGCAGGATATAGATCTTTATCTGATGAATTTAGAAAAGCATCAAGACAGATAAAAGTTGGAATTAGTGTAAACCACGCACTTCTTAATATGAAAGATAGGAATAGCTCACTTTTATTAGATAGAGTAATTTCACTTCTTATACAATGTTATAAAACAGGAAGAGATGTCCACAAAGGAATAAAAGAAACTGCAGAAGATATATTTGAGTTAAACATGCTTAAAAAAGAGCAAGCATCTTCTTTAGCATTGCAGAAATATACTATTCTTATTGGAGGATGTATATTTGTTCCTATTATTTTAGCAGTAATCTTAAATTTAATATCAAACATTCAACCATTAAACAGCGATATTACAACTTTACAAAATAGAAATGAGATATTGACAGTTTCATACAATGCGGCTCAAATTTATATCATTATCTATGTACTATTATCTTCAATATTTATAGCTATGCAAGAAGGAAGACTTAGAACTTTTATCGGGTACTTTATTATTCTACTTCCTTTGGTTATATTTCTTTTTAATTTTGGAAGAGAATTTATTACTTTTTAATTAAAACAAGCAGAGCCTCAGGCGAGAATCGAACTCGCGACCTCTACCTTACCAAGGTAGCGCTCTACCCCTGAGCTACTGAGGCAGGAAGTTTAGTATTATTATAGCAGTAAAGGGATTAAAATATTATCATTATATTTATTTTATGGCAAGGCGCAAGAAAGAATACGATTTTAGGTTTCCACCACAACTCCAAAAATTAAAGAGAGGTCCACAAATAATACTTCCAAAAGATTTAGGTGCAATTGTCGCATTTACAGGAATGAATAAAGAAAGCATAGTTGTTGATGCAGGTACTGGAAGTGGATTCGCCACTGTATTCTTTGCTTCTATAGCTAAAAAAGTCTATTCTTATGAAAATAAAAAAGAGTTCTATGAATTTTCAGAAAAAAACATAAAACGTTCAGGTCTTACAAATATTATACACAAATTCGGATCTGTATTTGAAGAAATTTCAAAAATAGAGGAAGAAATAGATGTAATTAATTTAGATCTACCCAACCCAGAAAATATTTTTGATTCGAATTTCAACCTAAGTGAGAATGGATATATAGTCGCGTATCTCCCTCATACAGAACAAGTTTCTAAATTCGTATCTGCAGCTACAAAAAGCAATTTCATTACATTTACAATTGAAGTAATAGTAAGAGAGATAATTTCAAGAGAAAGAGGTACAAGACCGCAGAATACAGGAATCACACATACTGCTTATTTAACATTTTGTAGAAAGCAGAATTCAGTTGTAAAAGGTGAATAAATGAATCTTGGAAATATAGATTTTGACAATTTAGGTCCAGAAAAAATACTTATTGTTTCAGATAAAAAAACAGGAATGAAAGGTTGGGTTGTAATAGACAACACAGTATTGGGCATTGGAAAGGGAGGAATTAGAATGACTCCAACAATTACAATTGAAGAGGTTGCCAGACTTGCAAGAGTAATGACATTGAAAAATTCTCTAGCAGGACTTCCTTTCGGAGGAGCAAAAGCAGGTATATTGGCTCCTGCAGATGTAATTAAAGATCCAAAAAGAAAGAAAGAGTATGTAGTTGCCTTTTCAAAGGCGATCAAGTCGATATGTCCAAAAGAATATATTGCAGGACCAGACATGAATATTGGAGAAGAAGAGATGAGATGGTTTGTAGAAGCAAATGGTTCATGGAAAGCAGCAACCGGAAAGCCAAAGGATATGTGTTTTGGAAAGAATGGTAAGAAATGTGGGATTCCACATGAATACGGCTCAACCGGTTTTGGAGTTTGTCAAGCTGCATTAGTAGGAATAGATTTCAAGAAAATGAACGTGAAAGAAACATCATTTGCAGTTGAGGGATTTGGAAATGTTGGATATTTTGCAGCAAAATACATGGTAGAAAAAGGAGCAAAGCTTGTTGCAATAAGCGACAGTAAAGGAACCCTTTATAATCCTGATGGAATAAATTTTCAGGAACTGGAAAGAGTAAAGAAGGAGACAGGAAGTGTTATTAATTATAAACCAGGTAAAATACTTAATACTTCAGATCTTTTTGAATTAGATGTTGATGTATTAATCACAGCAGCAGTGCCTGACGTAATAAACAAGGACAATGTGGATAAGATACGAGCTAAAATAATTGTTGAAGGCTCTAACATCCCAACTAAACCAGAATATGAAGAAATACTGTATAAAAAAGGAATACTTGTTATTCCAGATTTTGTTGCAAACGCAGGCGGCGTTATCTCTTCCTATGCAGAATACAAAGGAAAGTCACCAGATGAAATGTTCAAAATAGTAGAGAAAAAAATAACATCTAATGTAAAGAAAGTATTAATTTTATCCAGAAAAGAAGGGATAAAACCTCGAGATGCAGCAATGAAGATTGCTTTGCAAAGAATTGAGAAAAAAATGAAGAGACAATAAAATGCAGGGGGTGGGATTTGAACCCACGAAGCGCCTACGCGCATAGGGTCCTAAGCCCTACCCTTTAGACCAAGCTCGGGCACCCCTGCATGTCTGTAATATTTTTGTGCTTAGGTCACTAATGTTATAACTATATCAGTTAAGAAAAAATCTATCTATACATTGGAGATTGTATCTGTTCGTATGTTTTCTTGGCTTCTTTACTGTCTTTTATCAATTTCTTTAGTTTTTCTTCTATCTCTTCTCCTTCTTTCTTTAGTTTTTCTGTATCTATTTTTATATGTAGCAATTCACTTAGCTTGTCAAGGACCTTAGCTGCCCCTATTAAGTTGATGTTCATACCTCTGCTGGATGTAAGGATTGCGGCAGCAGGGAATTTTCTCACATATGCATTTGCCAATATCAAACCAGTAACACCAGTTGTTACTCCTTCTTTGACTATAGTCACACCAGCATCTTTCAGATCATTTTTAAGACCTTCTGTAGATGCAATCCCGAATACCTCATCCTTCGAAGCATCTATCCCAACGCCACCTAGTGATATAATCGCACTGAGTTTTTTATCCTCTCCCCACAAGACAATCTCATTCGCAACTGAACTTACTGCAGAGATAGGTATTACAAACTCTGAAAATAAAACAAGAGCATTGTATTTTTTAGATTGATATATCCTTGCAGCAGGCAATGGTTCTTCATTATGAATAGTACATAATGGCGGAAAAGCTTCTGAATCTAGGTATCCAACTAGTTCCATATCCCATTCCTTAACCAAATGCATTGCTGCAATAGTTCCAATCATCCCAACTCCTGGGAACCCTTCTATCAATATTGGATTTTTTAGCTTTATCGGAGCAACTTCTACAATCTTTGTCATACCTATATATTGCTGGTTGGTTTTTTAAAATCTTTGATGTTTGCTTAGAGTTGATCTAGATGATTTTGACTTGGGATAATTTAAGAAGCTAGAATACAATCTCCGCAGAATCCTTTCCCACCACAACTGTATGCTCAAACTGTGCAACCTTGCTTTTGCTCACTTCCCTTAGAACAGGATAGGCCATTAAAGAACCATTTCTAATAAGTTCCATCAATGCGATTTTTTCAGCCTGCGTATTTGCATAATGTCTTTCAGCAAATGGCATTGTTTTTCTCTCCATAACAATCCTTTCCATCATTTTTCTAGCTTGTCTATTTCTAGTAGCCTCAAAACTATGTGCGCTGAATATTTCACATCTATCCATTTCACTTACATGCCCTGCTGCATTGCCATAGGTTACGAAAGGCTCTATTGCGATTATATCTCCTTCATTCAATATAGTTCCTTTCTTTGTTTCAAAATTAGGTATTATTGGATCACAATGAATTATATATCTATCAAGACCATGACCAGTCAAATTATCTATAGGTTTTAGTCCTTTTTTCTTCAAAGTATTTTCAATTTCTTTTCCTATTTCTGATGTTGATATTCCAGCCTTTATTTTTGATACTGCATTCTCTAATGCTTCTTTTGTGGCATCAATAATCTTTCCATGTTCTCCACTTAGGTCTATTGTGATTGAGCCATCTGCAATGAAGCCCTCTTTGTGAACCCCGATATCTATCTTTACTAAATCATCCTTTGCAAATACCCTATCATCATTTACAGATGCAGTATCGTGCGCTGTTATTTCGTTTATCGAAATATTTACTGGAAAAGCATATCCTCCACCCATTTCCTCCATTTTCTTTTCAAGCGATTCGCATAGCTTTAGTATTGAATCACCTTCTTTTATTTTAATAGAATCTCTTATTTTTCCTGCAATCTTTCCAGCCTCAATAGTATATTTTATCTTTTCTTCCTCACTATACTCCTCATAAAAGTCATCCATTTATTCACCTTTTAAATTACATCCAATCTGAAAGAGAAGATTGTTTCCCTTCAAATATTATATCTTCTTCACTGTAACCCAACTCACCAATTATTTTCATTACAGCAGGAAGTACTTGGTGATGAATGTAATATTCAGCATCATAATCATCAGCAAATTCAGCTATTTCTGCCTTTTCAGATATACTATTTCCTTTTTTAGTTATTATATATCCTACAATGGATCCAGGTCTTATTTCAATTCCCCTCTTTCTTGCCTTTTCAACAGCTGAAATTTCTGGAGAAAGAACTTCATATTCTTCTTTTCTAAGTTGTGTATAAATAATCAAATCATCCTTTGACACTTTACCTTTATTTAGTTTTTCAATAACTTCCTTCACTATTGAGAGAGCCTTCTCCTTGCTGCCATCTATCAATATTGCCTCCAAAACCTTTCTCTGTGTTTCTCTTGCTATCTTAGACCAATCTCTCCTTACAAGCTCAAATCCTCTTATCTTGATTTTGCCATCTTCTGTAACTAACGCATATTTCTTTTTTGCCCCTGTTTCTTTCTCTTGTTTTTTAGATACAAAAACCCCTCTTTTATAGATATTTTCTAATTCTAACTCCATAGTTTCAGGGAGCGTTTTGTTTATTTCTTCCATAAAATTGATAGCATCTTTTTCTGTCTTATTCTCAAGGAGAAGGAATATGCTGTCTGTGTCGCTATAAAGAACCTTAAATCCCTTTTCTTCAGCCCTTCTTCCTACTTCTTGAATGTAATTTCTTCCAAATGCAGTTATTGATTCCGCGCATTCTCTTGAATACCACCTTGATTTTGGATAGTTAAGCATTCCATATACAGTATTCAATACGATTTTTAGAGCAGCCACTCTAGCATTGAGCATGCTTACCTCCTTTTCATTTCCAGATTTCTGTGCTTCTTTAAGTTCTTTCTTTATTTTCTTTCTAAGCTCTAAAAGATGAAGTATAGCAGAAGGAACCAAACCCTTTTCCTTTTCACAGAAGTAAAATCCATTTGGAGCCTTATTTCTTCCGTTCTTGCATTCTTCATGACCACAGTTAATAGTATATGGATCAATGTTGTGGGAAGTTATTATGGAAGGATACAGACTTCTGAAATCAAATACAGCGATTCTTTCATATATTCCTGGAGACGGAAGTTTTACATAAGCCCCTTGTATAGGCTTTGAAAAATCTTGAGCCCAGCTTGGCTTTTGAGGTATAATATATCCTCTTTTATAGCTTTCATCCATAAGCAATGATTCCACCATCTGTCCTGTTGTAGAACCACTTATATTTGGAAGAGTTATTTTTGTTAGTCTAGCTAATTCTACTTCCAAAGGATAAAGTTTCTTGAAAATCTCATGCGCTGCCTTTGCATCTTTTATTGCATATTCTAATAATTCCGTTCTTTTATTTTCATCATCCCACATTTTGTATATAGAAAACATGTCAACTTTCCAATCGTCTCCACCAACTAGCTCTTTGTAAACCTCTTCAAGAGTATGTCGCTCAAGCTTGATGGCCTGGGCAGCAGCAAGAATTCTTACTAGATAATAAATATCAGAATGTACTCTACCTTCAAGTTTAGTGTGTGTTGTCATTCCAATTCTTTTTATCTTAGGTTCACTTCTTCCCCTACCTAGACCCAATTTTATACCAAGTTCTTTAGCTCTAGCTTGAAGATAAGGAATGTCAAAAACAGAGGAATTGTATCCTGCAAGAATATCAATATCTTTCTCTTCAATTAAATCACAGAATTTTTCAATCATCTCTCTTTCATCTTTCACAATCAAAACATTTTCAGTTTTTCCATTTTTCCAAGTGATAGCCTCAGCTGTTTTGTCATTAGCATAGCTTATGATTAGTGTTGGATCTTCATCTTCTCTAGGTATTCCATGTGGATTATATACTTCTATATCAAAGGTTAGAGAATTCAATGAATTGACATCCATTATATTTCCAATATCTTTTATACTTTTTACATATTTACCTTCGTATTCTATTTCCACTGTATTCATAGGTTTTAGATCTTTATCGATCAAGTATCTCTTATTAAATTTGATATCTTTTTCATAAACCTTTCCTATTTCACTAAATATTTTAGCAAGAATCGGTATTTCTTTAGGGTCATTACAGGTTATTTTTTTTAATATTCTTTCCTCTCTTCCTATTCGCTTTTTTACCTCTTTAACATCTATTATTTCTATTCCATTATAAATTCCTTTTTTAATTTCTTGTTCAGTTTCTATGTAAAAATAAGGATAGAAATCTTTATCATAGAGTCTAAACATCTTTTTTCTTTTTAAAATTAATCTTATCATGCTTCTGTTATTTTTAGTTACAACATCAACATCAATGAGTATCGCTCTTATTTTACTCATATCACTACCTAAACTAAGAAAGGAAGAAGAAAATTAAGAATTAAGTTGTTATTTCTTTCTTTTTATAGCTGCAATATCTCCTAAAGAGAATTGTTCAATTACTGCTTCTCTTATTCTCTTTCTTGATGCCATTCTTTTTTCTTCTTTAAGTGCATCTATTTCTTCATTTATATTATCGATTTCCTTTTTAATTTTTTCTCTCTCATTTTTCAGTTGAGAAATCTTACCTTCCATCTCTTTCAGAATTCCCATCTTCTGTTTGAGTTCTCTTATTTTTTTCAGACGTGTCTCTAAATTATGTATCTTCTTAGCTAATTCCTTCTCCACCTTTAGTGGGAGGTTTTTAGCTGTCGAGATCTTAAAGTCTAGCTGGTTAATCTGCTTGATTATTCTTTTTTCTTCATCCGCAGAACCCAAACCGCTTGTTTTTCTGATTTTTTCTATTTCATTAGCTAGAGTTCTGATCTCTTCGCTAAGCTTTTTAACATTTTCAAGTTTTGACTTTTTTTCTGCTTCAAGTTCCTGTATTTGTTGAGTAATAGTGTCGCTCATCTATAAAATATGTCTAATTACATTTATAAAGATTTTTTTATCTTGCATTATCTTTTTAAATCTTTTTTGCTCGTTTTTTATCTTTAAAAGTATTCTTTTTTATAGATTGCTAAATAAATATTCTTTATGACAGAAGCGTATCATCTACTTTCAGTTAATCAAACATTAAATACTTTGAACACATCTAAAGAAGGACTGACTTCATCTGAAGCAAAAGCAAGACTTTCAAAATATGGATACAATGAAATACAAGAAAAAAGAAAAAAAACAGACATTGAAATTTTTATAGATCAATTCAAAAGCTTCCTTATTATAATTCTTATAGTAGCAGTAATACTCTCTTTTGCATTTGGAGAGTATATAGATGGAATTTTGATATTGTTAATAATCTTTCTTAATGCATTTTTAGGTTTTGTCCAAACAAAGAAAGCAGAAGAAGCAATAGCTGCCTTGAAAAAGCTTACAGTGCCTGTTGTTAAAGTATTGAGAGATAAAGAGGTAAAGAACATATCTTCAAGGGAACTTGTTCCTGGAGATATTGTGATTTTGGATACAGGAGATAAAGTACCTGCTGATTGTAGAATCATAAGTCAAATAAACCTGAAAGTAGACGAATCGGTGCTTACTGGTGAATCTATCCCAGTTTCAAAATCTTCAGAACAAATAAAATCTCCTCAACCGATTCAAAATCAATCCAATATGCTGTTCATGGGGACGTCTATAGTATATGGAAGATGCGAAGCAGTTGTAGTTTCAACAGGAATGAATACTGAGTTTGGAAAGATAGCACTTTCTATACAACAAGGAGAGGAAATCACTCCATTACAAAGAAAATTGGATGAGTTTGGAAAGTTTATAGGTAAGGTTTTTCTTTTTATTTGTTTCACAGTCTTTATTTTGGGTTTGATAAATGGAATCGAATTTATAACAATCGCAATAACTGCGATTTCTCTGGCTGTTGCAGCAGTTCCTGAAGGATTACTTGCATCTATAACGATAGCATTATCTTTAGGAGTAGCTACGATGGCAAAACATAAGGCAATAGTAAGAAAATTAACTGCAGTTGAGGGATTGGGAAGTGTTACAGTTATATGTACAGATAAGACAGGAACCTTAACTGTAAATGAAATGACAGTAAAGAGAATATGGAATATTGACAAAGAGTATAATGTTACAGGTGAGGGATATAAAAAAGAAGGAAAAATTTTGATCAATGACAAGGAGATAGATAAACTTCCAGAGGAATTAAAATTAACACTGAAATCAGGTCTTTACTGCAACAACTCATTTATAAACGGCGAGCCAGTCGGTGATCCAACTGAAATAGCATTGCTTTTATCTGCATACAAAGCAGGATTAGAAGATGATAGGTCAGAAAAAAATAGATTAGATGAAATCCAATTCGACTCAGAAAGAAAAATGATGTCTGTACTATATAAGTATGATAAGTCAAAGAATATAATATGGACAAAAGGTGCAACTGAAAAAGTGCTTGAAAGATGCGCATATGTAATGAAAGAAGGAAAAATAGTAAAGTTAACAAATCAGCATAAGAAAGCAATATTAAATAAAGAAAAAGAATATGCATCATTAAGCTTCAGAGTTTTAGCATTTGCAATGAAGATTACATCTTCTAATAAGATAGTTGAAGACAAACTAGTCTTTTTAGGTCTTCAGGCTATGATAGATCCACCAAGACCAGAGGTTAAGAATGCAATAGCAACTTGTAAGAAAGCAGGAATAGATGTAATAATGATAACAGGTGACCATAAAGAGACTGCTATTGCGATAGGAAAAGAATTAGGTATAATGGATAATGGGCTTGCAATTACTGGTGCAGAGTTGGATAAGATAAGCGATTCAGAATTGAAGAAATTGATGCCAAATATAAAAATATTTGCAAGGGCATCTCCAGAGCATAAAGTTAGAATAACTAAGATACTCAAAGAAAATGGAGAAATAGTAGCAATGACTGGAGATGGAATAAACGATGCTCCAGCTTTGAAGGCTGCGGATGTTGGAGTAGCAATGGGTCAGACTGGAACTGATGTAACTAGAGAGGTTGCTGATCTTGTGATTTCAGATGACAACTTTGCAACTATTGTTAATGCTGTGGAACAAGGAAGAGGAATTTACGAAAACATAAGAAAGACGATAGCATTTCTACTTTCAGGGAATATAGCCGAAGTTTTCATAATATTTCTAGCAATACTTATAGGTCTTCCTCTACCTTTGGTTGCAATACAGATATTATGGATAAATCTGGTAACAGATGGTCTGCCAGCATTAGCTCTTTCTGTCGATCCAATCTCTAAGGAGGTCATGAATAGAAAACCAAGGTCTCCAAAAGAAGATATAACTAGTGGTTTGGAAATATATCTGATTCACTATCCTATAATATTGACATTCTTTTCACTTGTATCATTTATTTATGTTTTAGAATCATCAAATGACTTGGTAAAAGCACAGACTATAGTATTCACATTAGTTGTATTTTTTGAGATGTTTCAATCTTTTGCATGCAGGTCTTTAGAAAAACCAGTAGGAAAAGAGATTCTTAAAAACAGATATTTATTACTGGCTGCTGTAGCAGCACTTGTTCTTCAAATGTCAATTTTATATTTTGAACCTATGCAAATGTTATTCGGTACAAAATCACTTACTGCTTTGGAATTAGTTGCGATAGTATCGGTGTCTTTAGTTGGATTCCTATATATCGAATTAACCAAATCTTTGAAGAGTAAGGAAGTTCAAAGGCAATTAAATAAATCTTAAATCAATTAGAAACCGAATCCTTTTCCTTTAAATAGCTTTTGTAGGTTTCTTTGCATACTTTTATTCTTCTGTAACTGTTCATACATCTTTTTCATCTTGCCAAATTGAGTTATAAATTCCTTTACAACAGAAGCAGGCACACCTGAACCTTTAGAAATTCTTTCTATTCTTGAAGGACTTTTTCTAACTAGATCTGGATTCTTTCTTTCAGCCTTAGTCATCGAATCTATGATTGATTCGTATTGGTTCATTTTTTGCTCTCCCTGTTCAAGAACTTCTTTAGGTATATTAACCATTCCCATCATCTCAAACAGACCTTTCAGAGGACCCATATTTCTTGCAGCCTTTAATTGTTTGTAGAAAGTTTCAATAGTGAATTCTTCAGGCATCTCTTCCATTCCTTCAGGCACTGCAGCTTTAACTTTTTCAATCAAAGCCTCGAAGTCAGGCACACCTAAAAGTCTTCCCACAAATTTAGATGGATTGAATTCTTCTATGTCTCCTATCTTTTCTCCCACACCTATGAATATAACTTTCACGCCTGCAGTTGCACATGCTGTAAGTGCACCACCGCCCTTTCCGCTTCCATCCATCTTAGTTATTATAACTCCAGTTAGTCCAACTGCATTATTGAATTCTTCAGCCTGCTTCTTTGCAACCTGTCCTATGTCAGCAGATATTACAAGTATTCTCTCATCAGGCTTTGCAACTTCATTTATCTCTCTTAATTCGGCTATTAGTTCGTCATCAAGCGCATCTCTCCCAGAGGTGTCTATGATTATAACATCGTTCCTTAATTTTTCTAGGCCTTCTTTAACAACATCCTTAGCTTTGACACCTTCCCCTTTTCTTCCATAAAAGTTGCAGCCTACTTGCTTTGAAAGCTGTTCAAGCTGTTCATATGCTGCAGGCCTCATCATGTCAGCCGCAATCACACCTACGCTCATTCCTCTCTGTTTCAAATAATAAGCAACCTTTCCTACCTGCGTAGTCTTTCCCGACCCGAACAATCCACACATCATTATCTTTTGAGGTTTTAGCTCGAGCTTCCTTCCCTCTCCCATGATCTTAGTGAGTTCTTCATATACAATTGCATGGATGTGTTCGCTCATGCTTCTTCCAGCAGGAGGTTTTTCATGAAGAGAACGATTTTCTATCTGCTTTGAAAGCTTGTACACTAACTCTATATTCACATCTGATAGTATAAGCGCTCTTTGTATCTCTTTTATCATTGATTTGACAGCACTTTCATCTATTATTGCTTTTCCAGTTATTTTCGCAAGTGCTTTTCTTATTCCTTCTCCAATGTTCATCTTATCACTATCTATTAATCATTTATGGTTGTACCCATTCTATTTCATAGTATTCATACTTGCTTTTAGGCAAGTTTATTCTTTTAACTCTGTAATATGTAACAGAAGTTTCCCTATCTACTATTCCAAGCATGACATCTAATCCAATCTCCTTTGCTTCTTCTATTGCAGATGCGAGTTCATTCCCTCCAATCATCTCATCCTCACTAAGAGATACAAGTGCAAAGGAGGGACTGTCCTTTTCAGGTGTTTCAATATTGTTGTTTTTTCTATGATATAATAAGAAGCTTATCATTCCTTTTTCTAATTTTGTTTTCTTTCCAGGTATTGCAAGTATGAAGGTTTTTCTTACCCCATGCGCAACCCTTATTGCTCTTGCCCATTCAGCAATTATCATTCTTTTTTCTCTTGGAAATACATGAAGAACATGTTTTGAATGAGTCCAATCTTTTCCTTTTCCTGGCAATGCGCCAGGGAAATATATCCTGAAATGTGTTCCGAACTTGAAGCCAGTCTTCACTACAAATCCATTCATTCTCCAGTCTTCATAGACATTATACATTGATTCGAAATCGTTTTCTTCCTTCAATATTTTTTCCAATTCCTTTTCAGTCAAGTTAATCAGTTTCAGCCCACAATTCTTAACAAGAAAATATGTCTCAAACTTATCTAACTTTAGGAACTTTCCTCTTCCTTCTGCCTTGTATGAACCATATTGTCCGATCCAATAATTATTATAAAGCTCCTTTCCAATCTCTTCATTTTCCAATATTGCCATTTTATCGTCTTTGAAGAATATTGCTTCAGCCTGGATTTTTGGGAATTTTGTTTCTTTACTTGGATATTTTACAGTGGGATTTTTTTCATATTTGCCATCTTTCTTGTATTTTTTAATTATCAGTCCTCTTTCTCTCCAATCACGGAATGTCATGTATTCTGCAAACATCTTTTCCTTATTGAATCTCTCTGCTATTTGCGAGAAGGTGATTTCCTTTCCATTTTCTATGCAAACAGCATTTCTCACTTCTATTAGATACATTGCTTCCTCAGGAGTTATAACTATCTCTCCCTTGCCTTTTTCACCGTAGTAAGATCTTCTCAGTGCTTCATAGTCTTCAGGATTTTTCACTTTAAGCTTTCCATCTTCAAGGAAAATAGTTATTGGCATATGGTAATTATATCAAGTTAGGTTTAAATAAGATTCTTTTAATAATTTATTTATGGTTGAAAATAAGGAAAAAATAAGGAAAGGAATAAGTGCCATAGTTTTCAGACTGAAAGATAAAGAGCCAGAATTCCTTATTCTTCATAGAATTAAAAGATGGAATGGCTGGGAAATGTTGAAAGGAGGAAGAATTGGAAGAGAAAAACCGATGCATAATCTAATGAGAGAATTAAAAGAAGAAATTCATGCAGATCAGAAGAAATTAGGGACAATAATTCCATTACCATTTAAGCTTAAATTTAAGACACCCAAAGATTATGTTAAAAAATATAGATACACAGGAATGGAATTTCAATCCTTTTTGGTTGAATATAATGGACCTGTATCTATAAAAGGAAATGCTGTTCTTGAGCATGATGAATATAGATGGGTAAGCTATAAGGAAGCATTAAGACTTCTTACTCATGATACAAATAAGAACCTACTTAAAAAAGCATATAAAATACTTAAAGAGAAAATAAAACCATAATTCTATAACTGTTACTTGCAGAGTACTATAACTTTTCTTTCCCTAGGTCCATCAAACTCACACAGCATTATACCTTGCCATGTTCCTAAAAGAAGCTTACCATTTTTAAAAGGTATAGTAACACTAGGGCCTATAAGTGCAGCTTTTATATGCGCAGCTCCATTGCCATCTACCTTATCATGTCTCCACTTTCCTTCAGGGATAATTTTAGATAAAGAATCTAGAAAATCATCACATACGGAAGGATCCCAATTTTCATTTATAGTTAATGCTGCAGTCGCATGCGGAACATAGACAAGACAAATCCCTTCCTCTATCTTCTTTTCTTTTGATTCTTTTCTTACAATTTCTTCTACTTCTTTAGTTATATTTATTATTTCATTTTTTCTTTCAGATTTGACTACAATTTCATGCATACATCTTTTTCTGTAGATAATTATTTAAATTTGAATATAGTAATCTTATTATTCTCGCTTATTCTAGTGATTATATGATTTCAGATAGACTAAAGTCGCTACTAAAAAAACAAAAATATAGATTTGCAGGAAGGCATTCACTCGTAAAGATATGTCATTACACCCAGTCTTCAATGACAAAAGATCAATGGTGCTATAAGAATAAGTTTTATGGGATAAGAAGCAATCAATGTTTGCAATGTACAACCACTCCTTTCTGTTTTAATCAATGCATATTCTGCTGGAGAGCCCAACCGGGTGAAGTTGAAGCAGATACTGATTTAATATTTTCAAACAAAATAGATCAGTGGGATGAACCTAAAGAAATAATAGATCAGATGATTGAAGCACAACGTAAATTGCTTTCTGGAATTGGAGGGCACTATAATGTAAACAAAGACCTTTGGAAAGAAGCACAAAATCCTAAGCATGTTGCATTAAGCGTACTTGGTGAACCTATATCTTATCCAAAATTGAAAGAACTTCTTTCTGAGTTCCATAGCAGAGGAATGAGTACTTTTATTGTAACGGCAGGAAGTGTTCCAGGCGCAATCAAGAAAATGATTGATGAAAAATATTTTCCCACACAACTATATCTTTCAATGAGTGGGTATGATAAGGAAAGTTTCGAAAAGATTATGCGGCCTAAAAATAAAGACGGATGGGATAGATATCTTACATCTTTGATGCTTTTAAAAGAGGCAGGCAAATATACGAGAACAGTTATAAGAATGACTTTAATAAAAGGACTAAATTTAAAATATCCTGAAAAATATGCAGAATTGATAAAGATTGCACAACCTCATTATGTAGAGGTAAAGGCATATATGGCAGTTGGTTTTTCAAGGAAAAGAATAGGTTTGTCAGGTATGCCATATATGGAAGAGATAAGAGAGTTTGCAGAGAAATTAGCAAAAGAAACAGGTTATATAGTAACAGATGAGCACAAAGATTCCAGAGTTGTTCTTTTGTCAAGGGATAAAGAAGCAGAAAAAAATAGATTTATTGATTTCTCAAAAATAAAATAAATATTATTTAACTAATTTTTCCAATGTTCCTATTAAACTATCAATAAGAAGATTATCTGCTCTTTTTATTATAGCAATCATTTTCCTTCTAGTAATTAAAGGAAATCTATTTTCTAATATCTCATCAATAGTTTTGATTTCTTTATCTTCAAAGATAGGTTTCCCATCTTTTCCTCTATTCTTTGCATTTTTGAATATTTTTATTATAATCTTTATATCATCTGCATTTAATGCAGCTAATTCTATTCCTGTTGATAAACCTTGTACGAATACCACATCTCTTTCAACTCCATCCGCCATCAATCTTTTCACATGTGTGTATTCAGCAGGGGTGATCTTTCCTTTAATTAATGTAAGAACTGACTTCAGAATATCGAGTCTTTTTCTAACCTCTTTTTTTGCATCTTTTTTTACATCTCTTTTTATTTTGTACATTTCAGCCATATGTTCACCTTAATTTAATATTCCATTTAATTTTTAATACTTTCTTGCAATCTTCTTTATTTCTACTTTTATATATAAATAGAAATTAATTTAATTCTATTTTACTAATGTATAAAATATAATTATCAAAAACAGCACTTAATATGTGATATAATGGTAATAACTTTACAGGAAATGGTTGATCAATCAATAAGGACAGTTTTTACCACTGATTGGTTTGCAACTTCAATAATGGCACTCCTTCTATCCGCAGCTTTAAGTGCTTTGGCCTGGATGCTCTCTTCTGCATTTCAATCTAACGAATTGAAAGGATGGGCAAGAAAAGAATTAAGTGAATTTATAGTTACTGCATTAATTTTATTATTATCGGTCCCATTACTTATGACAATAACATCTATAACAATTGCATATGCAGGCAGTGATCCATTCTTTTTAGCAAAAAGTTTTTTAGATAAAGTCGAGGACGATTTGACATATACATATAGTTATCTTTTCGGGCTTAATATAGTTTATAGTGGGGCAAGCACACTTACGATTGATCTATCAAAAATACTATCCTGGCTTCTAACGATGGTTGGGTCGATTGCTGGACTAACAGCAGGCGGAGTCGGTGCGATAGCTGGAGGTCTTGGTGGTTTTGGAATAGCTAATCTTGCAAAAGCAGTCACAGGTCTTAAATTAGGATTAAGTCTAGGAGCACCATTCAGTATGGTTGCAGATATTATTTCAAACATTTTATCTGGATTAGTGCCTTTCTTGTTAGCATTCTTTGTGCAGAAAGAACTTTTGTTTTTCATACAATATACAGCGCTCCCAGTGCTGTTCCCAACAGGGGTTCTTCTTCGTGCATTTCCACTTACTAGAAAAGCAGGTTCAACTTTGATTGCATTGTCACTAACATTATTTATAGCATATCCATTGACATTAGCATTTGCATCTAAGATGTATGACGATACAAAGGCTGCAATATCTACAGGACAATTAGATTATAGGCCTGAAAGAGTATCAATTCCATTTTTCAGACTTTTGCCTGATGCAGGAAGATATTATCTAAATCAATCTGATAGATTTCTTTGGGATGTATTTACTCCAATAAATTACTCAATTTGGGGAGATGTTTCATGTAATGAAGTGGGTTCAATTTATGAATCAAGAAATCCCCAAAATCCAGAACCACCTCCAGAAGATTATATGTATTGGAAAATAACTGAAAGAACAACTTATCCACTCTGTCCAAGTCCGTATGAGCCATGTAGAGAGGAAACAATGGAGGTTTCAAAATGCTATAGAAAGATTCAGAAAGGAGAAATTAATTCATCTGGAAGTATTGAATACTTATTAAATAACGAGAATATATTTCCAAACAATAAGGTTCATTCAATAATATTGGTTACTAAGCAAACAAGAGAAGAAGGGGTTAGAATTGTTTCAGAAGAGGTTAGGTTTTATTTAGGTGATCCATGTCAAGAAAACTTATGGTCAATTTTATGGTGCAAGTTAAAGGGGACTGCAGGAGAATCTCCAATTAATGATGTTTCATACTTGAATCTGGCTGTAACTGCAAGTATTGGAGGAATAGAGGGTGCGGCAAGAGCAGTCGGTCAGATAACAGGTTACACTGTAACAAATTATCTCGCTACTCCATATGCTGCAGGAATGGCATTTTATGGTTTAACTGATGTACTTCCTAATATTCTGTTTCCATATGTATTTACAATATTTGTTTTCATAGTAATCATATTTGTGACAATCTCTACATTTAGATCTATATCAACAACATTAGGTGGAGAAACAAAGATAATTGAATTAGGCAGATTGGTTTGAGTATGAGGGATTAAATGGTTGTAAGTACTTGCCAGGCTGTATTTGATGTATGGACGTATATAGGGGCAGCGTCAGCACTTGCAATCGCATTAATCGCTTTTCTTTATGCTTTAGGAAGAATACTTACAAAGAGTGAGCTTGAGTCATTGGCAAAGAAAGAACTTTCAGAGTTTTTCATTTCATTTTTAATAGTAATAGGCGTTGCTGGTCTTTCTTCAATTATATGTCAGGTTACTCCATACATAGTTAAAGATGTAATAGGTTACGGAGATCAATTTTCAGCATCATATGATTATCTTAATACACTTATTTATAAGAAAGGAATACCAGCCATACAAAGAGTTTGGACTTCCTCTATTATTTTGGATTCAATATCTTCTGTTGAAAGCAAGTTCAAAATTGGTAAATCTTCTAAATTGCTAGAGCAGGCAGAGGTAAAGGTCAAGCCAGCAGTCATATTAAAACCACTTAGTAAGATGCTTGGCATATTTACAGGAATATTTCAAATATTAATAGGAAGTTTGCAAGCGCAGATGGTATTCATTCAGTTAGCAGAGGCATTTGCTTTGACGCTAATACTTCCAATAGGAATGATTCTAAGAGCAATTCCAGGATTAAGGAAAGGAGGTTCTTATTTGATAGCCTTCGCATTTGGCCTTTACGTCGTCTTTCCACTTATGTATGTTATGAATTATTCTGTATATAAAATAATTGAGCCTAGCTTTGGCGAACTAGTTTCAGTTCAAGTTAATCCAATTGAAACATTTAAGTTGTCATCTGACATTATCAATATATTTAAGTATTTTGATGAATTTTCATTATTATTCCCTCAAGCACTTCTGCTTCCAGCACTTAATCTTACTATAACAATTGCATTTATTTCATCATTCGCAACGTTTCTTTCTGAAATAAAATAGATAGATATCTGATGTGATTAAATGGTATTTGAAATATTATTTGAATGGTGGGTTCCTGTTGCAGTTTTAATCCTATTCATAACTCTTACATTCATTTCTTTAATCTATATGGTAGCAAGGGCTTTAGAGAATGATAATTTTAAGAAATGGGCCCAAAATGAAATATATCAGGTTTTTGCATCAGCTCTTATAATAGGCTCTTTATTCATATTTCTAGCTATAATTAATAATATTACATTAAATCTAATCCCTTTAATCGCACCCAATCTAGATTTTCAATGCAGTGGTGATAGCTGTACATTTAATACACTAAAAATAACTGCAGAGTCAATAAGATCGCAAAGCGGAGTAAAATTTGAATCTGTTCAAAAAGAGTGCAAGCAAGGATATTGCCATATAGAAGTGGCTAATTCGTTATTAGGTCAGTATTATGACATCATTCGTTTTTATTTAGGAAACAAGATCAGTGCTATAGGTTGGATTAGTGTGATTTCATCTTTCAAGATGCAATTATTAGGTTTTCACGTTTCTCCATTCTCCGGATTAACTCCTATATTAGATATTTATAAAAACTTCATTACATTTGGAACAAATTTACTTATACTTATAAAAGTAAATCAACTTTTCCTAGTATTTACTTCAGTTGCATTATTTCCAATGTTTTTGATTGCTGGAATCGCACTACGTTCCATATCTCTATTGAGAGGTGTTGGAGGACTGTTATTAAGCATAGCAATTGGTTCATTCTTTGTTTATCCTTTCTTGCTATTGCTTTCTTTTTCAATTGTTTCACCAAATCCAAATTCTAATGTAATATATTTATCTGATGATAGTGGATTTGTTACTGATCTTCCAAGTCTGGATTCAGGTATTCAAGAAAATCAGATTGAATGGCTTTCAAGCAAATCTAGCTATACAAGTATAGTCGATTCAGTCAAAAAAGTGGCTCAATTTTCTATAAATTTATTTAACATGATTGTAAACATTAAAGGAAATATCGGAGGACAGGAAGTCAGCACTGATTTTATATCTTACATGTTCTTTAGTTCGATTCTTCCTAATGGTTTTCTAGATAATATGGCTTTCTTGTCCATGTGGATGTTTGTTCCATTTATAATTTCAATTTATTCACTACTGGTATTCATAAAGGAATTTTCTTCATTCCTTGGTGGAGATATAGATATAGCAGGATTATCCAAGTTAATTTGATTGAAAAGTAATATAGTGAGAGTATGGATCTAAATAAAATTGTTGTATTAATTTTATTTCTTTTGCCGATTTTAGTAGCAGAAGTTCCGCAAACAAATATTCCAACACTAAGATCTGTACCTTGGGAATTAACGGTTTTAGCAGCAATAATTCTATCTCTAACGTTGATAGCTTTAGGTTTTATGCTATCAAAAGCATTTGGAGTAAAGGAACTCAGCGCTTGGGCAAATAATGAATTATATCAAATAATAGTTCTCTCCTTTATAGTTTTCTTAATATTTGGAATTTTAAAAATAGAAAGTATAGTTTTCGAAGCATACAATCTTTCTTCACCAAATTCGGCCAATCCAGCAATTGAAAATGCGAAGAATTATCTTTATTCTGTAAGGTCCTATCTCACATTTATTATGGGTGGGTTAATATCTGAGAAGATGATTTTTACAGGAGGAAAAATAGCAACAAGTATGGGTGTTTCATCACTTCCAGATCTTAGCAATTTTATATCGAAGTTTGTGTCAGTATTTAGTGTAGTATCTATAGACATAGGTGGGGTTATAGATGTGTTTTTCGATCCTATTACAAAAATAATAGATTTAGCTATAAGCGGATTCGGGGTTATTTATGCTCTTAATTCCATGCAAATTTATTTCTTAGAGTTTGTAGAGAATGTTGCATTTGTTTTTATTCTTCCATTCGGTCTATTCTTTAGAATATTCAACTTTAGTAGAAAAGTGGCAAATCTTTTGATAGTTCTTGCAATCTCATTATATATTGTATTTCCATTGACTTACTTATTGAATCAGAACATGGTAGATGCAGTACTTAATGAAGGATTATCAGGGGATAAAAGTTGGAGAGATATTTTAGGCGCAAGAATGGATAAACAAACAGGTGTAGAGGGATGTACAATTGGAGATATGTTTTCAGGCAAGTTTTTAGAATGTTTGCAAAAATCTTCAAAGAACATTATAACAGCCAGTTTCTCTACCGCCACGTACATTTTTAATTTTGTATTTATAATATTTACAGAAGCCGCATTCGCATTTATATTATTTACATTAATACCGATCATAGATTTTACTATAACAGTTGTTATAGCAAGGGAATTGGGTTCCTTGCTAGGCTCAGATGTATCATTTGGAGATTTAATTAAATATTTATGAGTAATTTGTATAAATTAAATTTAACTAGAAATGATCAAATTCATAATAAACAATGTAGATTGTAATGATCGATCATAGAGTGTGATTACGTGGAAGGAATCGATTTCATAAAAAGTAGAAAAATATTCATCTTTTTATTTCTATTTCTAGTTACATCTATTTTTGCCCAGTCAACACAAATAGAAAAAGCTAAGAAAATAGAAGATTTGAATAAGGAGGCATGTGAATTTACACTTACTAGCAATGATTGGAGAGTTTTATCAGCGATAGGATTATTATTGAGTGCAGTTTTTATCGCAGGCTTGTATCTTTATGGATCAGTTATAGATTCTTCATTTATAAATAAGGCCAAAGAGGAATTGTTTCAGCTCTTTTTCACCCTTGTCATTATAATATTTTTAGCGTTCATAGTTCAGACATTTATGTGTAGCGATATCATTTCTTCTATATTTAATTTGAATGATCCACCTTATATTGCATCTTATAATTATTTATCATCTGTTAAGAATTATATAATAAGTGCGGCTATAAAAATGGGTGCATTAGGATCTTCCTTATCATTAATCTCTTCATTTGAATACAAGTTAGACAGTTCAATAGCAAAGAGCGGATTATTTGGAGCGCTAATAAATCCGATCTCATATTTTTCAGATGCATCACTTGCTATATTCTCTTCTCTTGCAAGCGCATATATGGTTATTCTTATAATGATAAATATTTTGTTAATCATGCCTTTAATTTCTTTAAAGTTCTTTATTCCAATAGGAATAGTTTTTAGGTCGATATATCCATTTAGAAAATTCGGTGGAGGTTTATTAGGCATAGGAATTGCATTATACATCTTTATTCCAATAGTATTATTACTTAATAATTTGTTAGTCGGAAGTTATATATATGAACCGATAAAGGAACTCAGTTTACAATGTCAGGATAATTCTGATTGTTATTCTCATATTTGTGAGTATAATTCTACACTTGGAATTAAAACATGTAATCCTATGAAAAAGGAAGGAGAGATCTGCAGAAATGATTTTGAGTGTCAATCAGGATTTTGTGATCCATCATCTAAAAGATGTATAAAATGTGTTTCCGAAGGATTCATTTCGGAAGGATTACCTTGTTGCAATGGTTTAATTTTAAATTCAACAACTAAAAGATGTGAATTAGGCAAGCTTCCTGGTCAGAATTGCATCTTCAATAGTGATTGTGTACTTTCATTTTGCAAAACAGATATTTCAGGTATAAGAACATGTACTAGCTTAAAGAAGATAGGAGAATCATGTATGTTTGATGAAGAATGCATATCAAGAAGATGTATAGGTATAGCACCAAATAAAGTATGTGGAAGAAGTATAATTACAGAAGAGGATCAAAGTTCTATTTATGCTAGCGTTTCAGCATTTAGTTCAATAATGCCTGAAGATGCGCAGCAAATAATAACAGAGTTAGAGCTATCTAGATTCAATTTTGAAAATAGTGAAGGAAAGACCTATATAGATAAGGCATTTGATTATTTATTTAAGGATATAGTGATAACATTTATAGTAGGTATAGTATTGCCATTATTAAATCTAACTATAATAGCGAAGGCAACATCAGATCTATCTCAAGCCCTTGGACAGGAGATTGAGACGGCAAGTATATGGAGATTAATATAAATTTTAAAAATAATAAAAAGAAGGAAGTGAAGGTATGAAAAAATACAATAAAAAAGCATTTACAAACGAATCAAAGGAATCAATTAAAATAGCAGCTTTCTTTCTTTTCCTATTAGTGTCTATTATATTTGCTCAAACATCTAGTCCAGGACAAGAGTTCAATAAAGTATGGACTTCTTCCGAATTTCCCTGGCAATTAATTGCCTTAATTGCGGTTTCTATTTCTTTTTTGTTCGCAGCCCTCGCTTATATGTTTTCTAAAATATTTCAGTCTTCTGATCTTGAAAAGTTTGCAAAATATGAGTTTCTTTATGCGTTATCTACTCTTTTGTTGGCAGTTTTTATAGTAGCGGTAGTGGATGTACTTGCATTAAAGTCAGGCGAATTTGTATTTTTGCTATCTAAAAACATAAATCTGCCAGGAAGTGAAAAACTTATAGATTATGTTTCTCAAAAAGGTTATTCTCCATTTTCAGTTGCAGATTTTTATTTATCTTCGCTAAATAAACTTGCAATCAAAAGATATCAAGATGTTTTCTGTATTGCATATCCATTCTTTGTGTTTACAGGAATAGACAAAAAAGAAGATGTGGAAACACAGTCTAAAGTGGGTTCTATATTTAAAGCTATTAGTAATTTCTTTGTTGGGAATACATTTACTTCGCAATTAAAGATTGCATCTTTCAATATATTTCTTACTTCTTTAAATAGAGCAATGTCTAACTTATCATATTTAATATATTCATTATATTTCCAATTGCATCTTCTTTCATTTATCCAGCAAACAATGCTTACCGT
Organism: Candidatus Micrarchaeia archaeon; assembly: GCA_038886535.1. Classification (GTDB taxonomy): domain Archaea; phylum Micrarchaeota; class Micrarchaeia; order CABMEP01; family CABMEP01; genus DTQF01. The sequence continues at coordinate 52,254 of JAVZXS010000001.1, forward strand.
GTTTCTTCCCATAGGAATTGTATTAAGAGGTTTTCCATTTGTACGATCCATAGGCAACATGTTTATTTCTATAGCTTTAGGCCTGTATTTTGTTTATCCTATCACATTTAGTTTGTTTTTGACAATGGGAATGCAAGGTTCATCACAGATTTCATTTTTAGAGACATCTGGAAGAATGCAACTTTCTTGTATACAAGATCTTGTAACCAACATTCCATCATTACCTATAAAAATAACATCAATGATAATAAAAATAAGTGGTGAAGGCGTAAGTGCGATTACAATGGAAATAAATGATAGTGTTAACGCTTTGGTCGGAGAACTATTCGTATTCGGTTTTATATTTCCGGTTTTATCATTAGTTATTACATATACTTTTATCAAATCTTTTGGAATTATATTAAATGCAGATATACAAGAGTTTGCAGAAGGTGTGGTTAAGCTAATATAAGAGTAAAAGTAATAAGAGGAATCAATAAATATAAAAATGAAATTATATTATTTATATTATGTTGTATTTAGAGTGATTATATGCGTAACATAATTAAAATCTTGGTATTTTCTACATTCATAATCAGTCTAATTATAGCACAAGCAATACCAACATACATAATTTATGCAGATGCAAAGGAACAGACAAATAATAATTACAATTTTTCTGCAACGCTTGTTTCCATTTCTGTTCCTGAAGATAGAACAACTTTAAAGGAAAAGTTAGAAACTGGAAAAGTTGATCCTTCAACAATAATTAATAATTTTAAGTATTCACCAATCCTCTCTGCCAAAATATTAGTTTATTCAATCAACCCTGCCAACCAAGAAGATAAAAAATATGTTTGTGAATTCATAACAGCTCAGGACGGAAGAGGAAGTTGTATAGGAAGAATTAGTGAATCTAATCCTATAATTCTCTTTATATTTGAAGGTAATTCAACTTATGCCCCATCTCAATTTACAATTTCAATTCCAAAACCATTTCCAATTCCGCCACTTAAGGAACTTGTGGACGCAAGTTGGCTAATTATATTCTTTATTATTGGAACGTTAATTGCAGCTTTGTATGCTTCAGGAAGGGATCCATTGGCTTCATTAGATATAACAACTCCAAAAGCAAGAGGACCTTCTTATCCAAAGCCACAAAAACTTAAATTATCGAAAGCACCACAACTTCCTTTGATGGTTTATTCTATACCTGCTTCTACAAAAATAATTTCTGCAACATCTGCATTAAATAAATACGTGGAAACTAAAGAGGAAAAGAAAATTCTAACAGAAATTCAAAAACAGGCATATACAAATCCATCTAAAGCATCAATAAATTTAGTTAAGTTTGTTATAGATAAGGGTATTCTTAATAGACTTCAACAAAGAAAAGAATGGGCAGCTAAACAAATGAAAGAGACAGAAGAAAAACTTAAATTACAATCACCATATCCAAAAGGAAAATTGACAGATGAAAAGTTTCGCAAGAGAATAGAAATCCAAGATCTTAGAGATAGATTAAGGATGTATAGAGAAGAACTTTCATCCGCTATTGAAGTAACGAATAAGATAATCTCTGCTACAGCAGGAACAACTGCAACTAATCTGGATCCTGAAGTTTTTGGAAATACATTAGTAGAGGCAGAGAAAACACTATTAAACGAAATAAAAGATAAAAAGCATATTAATAAAGAAACAAAAACAGTAAATATACAATCATTAGAGAAAGAATTAGATGAAAAGGTAGATAAATTAGTTAAGGTATTAGTACCTAAGGATGTTCCAAGTGAGATAATTAATGAGCAAATTCATCCATTAATTAAAGCCAAAGTTGAACTCGACAGATTGTATATATCTAAGATCATTGCAGCATTCAATAAAATGCAGCCAAGCGTAGAATCATTAATTAAGAAAGGAGATATCAATTTAAGTGAAATCAGAAAAATGAATTATATAGAAAAGACCAAATATATAACGAAACTAATCAATGAAATTAAACCAAAAGGATACAGACGAATAAACAAGGAGATATTACAAATTGCAATGACCAAAGAAGAATATGAGAATATGATAGCAAAACTTCAAAAACTACTTAAGCAATACAGATCCGCAGTCAAGGTAAACGACGAAAAAACTAAAGATAAACTCACAATTCAAATTGGATTTCTTTATTACCAAATCGTAAGACGTGCTAAAGCATATTTAGAAAATATAAAAACAGGCAAATACGAAACAGAATTTACAATAGAAGGATTTGAAGAATTATTAGCTGAAGAAGAGAAGCCAAAAGAGAAAGGAAAAGCAAACGAATGAAAATAAGCAAAAAGTGGTCTTATGATCGAAGGCATCTTTAGAAACTTATTAAATTTTAAAAACGAAAGATTTTTTCTTATATTTCTGGTTCTTACATTTGCATCTATCTTTCTTTTCGGTTGTATAAAAAAGATTGAACCAATAGACCAATATATTAAAAAAGATAAAATTGAGTATCTTCAGCAGGTTCATTCATCTTTTAACAATTGTACAGTAATGGTCTGCGAATATTCTTCTTGGTGGATAAAAGTTTGGAGTTCAGTAAAAGGATATTTTTCAAAAGAAACCGCAAGTCTCGCAGGTAAGGAATGTACATTTCAACAATTTAATCTTGACGATGAAGAGGACTTAAAGAGATTGAATTCTATTACAGGCCTTACTAGAGTACTGGAAACTACTTCTCAATCAGGTTCGAGTTCTTCTCAAACCAGTTCATCATCTTCGAGTTCAAAGTTTATCCAATCTGTAATGATAGGAATAGGAGATAGTGCTTATGCAGGAGATGAAATATTTTCCAGCTGTAATGGACATTTGGGAATTAATCTTATTGATGTCTCATCTATTCCAAAAGAAATAGAGAGCGACAGTGTTAAGAAAAGATTTACAGATATGAATGACTGTATATTAAATTCAGGTACTATTCCATTTTATAAATTTGGAAGGCTTGAAAGCTCTTTGAGTTTATTTGTAAAGAAGATAGAAGGAGAGGGACCTGCATTTATTTCCCCAGGATATGGTTTTAACAAATCTAGATTTGATCCAAATATAATTTCTCCAATAGGTTCATTTTATTCTATAAATACAAGTTGCAAAAATTGTATTGTAACAGCTACAATAAATTATGGTGATCTGGATACATTAGATTATTATAAAAACTATCCATTAGACTGGGAGAGTATAGATGTAATTGCATTTATTGCAGATCTTAATTCATTTGACACTTGTGATCCTTTGATTTCTATTCAAAATGAAACAAATTCGCTTAAATCATTTGCTCAAAACATCACTGAGAAGTATCATAAGCCAGTGATAGTAATAGTGAAAGGGAGTGAGGGAAACAATGCAAAGAAAACATGCGAGTGGACTAATGAATCTATAGCTAGGTTTTATGATTATCTTATAAGGTCTATTCCAGATTTAGTTTCTTCAGGTGTTATAGGAATAATAGCACCAGATATTTCACAACTTTCTTCTGAAATGTATAATTCAATTAGCTTCTTCTGCTCTATTTATTATACACCAGCATCTTCCTCATTCAATTTTGCAACATACAGTATTTTTTCAAGAGAAGGTGATAAGCCTTCAGCTTGCGGAATGTATAAATCATCGACAACAATGTTTATGTTTGGTGATGTAAAAAATTATAGTGAATTGCCTTTACCAAGAATAAAGAGAGATGAAACCTGTAATTCAAAATTGTTTTATGAGATATCTGTTGGACCAGGTACTTTCTTTAGCTCTTATTGTGAGAAGAATAATAAGTTTATATCTAACATTGCTTCAAAGTATTTTATAGATTCCTCCCTTTTCATGGCAACACTTCAGAAATTAGGTTATTATCAAAATCAGCTCCAGCAATATGAAAAGCACTGCGGAAATAAGTGCGAAGTTTATTCAAACCAGGAACAAAGAGATTTATGCTGTCTTGCAGAGACAATGGCATATTATCAAAATAAGACATTAAACAAGAAATCAGATATTGATGATATATTCCTTGCATATTTCATTGTGTATGGAACATTGAAGGGAGAGTCAGCTTATAAAGAAGAATTTAATAAATACTCACCTTCTGCAAACATGGAAAGAAAAAGCGAATCACCTATCATTTTATTAGAACCTTCCTCAAGTAATTCTAAATCAGTATATATGCAATCTTCATTCTGCGATCTTTATTTAACATTATGTAAAGAGTATCAAGATGTGTTCTATTGTATGTTATATGATCAGAATTGTAAATATCAAACCCCAACCATTCCTGAACAGCCTTCTTTGCCTACCCCACCTACGCCACCAACACAACCGCCAGAGCCTTCACAGCCACAACCTCCTCAATCTCCGTCCGGAAGCGATCAACCTACTTATAATTTTGATAGTTCTATTTTACAAGTAATTAAGGATGCGGTTGCTGCAAGAGTAATTTGTGGACTAACTTAGATGAAATTAATTTTTTAGAAAAGAAGAAACAATAAACATCACTTTTTAGGAATAATTGTTCTCAATATTCCACTTACTTTTTCTTTTGCTTTTCTAAATATACTTATTTTTTCTGGTACATAGTTCTCCCAGAATTTAAACACTTTTTCAGCGTCTTTCATATCGAAAAAGAATATTACAGAATCAAATGCAGAAGTTACTGCAACAATGTTAATTCTTTGCCTCGCTAAAGGTGAGGTAAGCTTATTTAAAAGACCAGGTGTGGTGACCATTTCAGGTCCATTAACACTGATCATGCCCAATCCTCTTCTTACAGCTATACTTTCAAATGAACTTTCTGCAGCCTCCTCAGTAAGATATATAACTGCCTTATCACTTTCAGCCTCATCAATAAAAAGTATCACTTCTTTTTCTCCAGTTGATATAGCATAAATTTGTATGTTTTTTTCAACTAAAGGTTTGAGAAATTTAGTAAGAACAGAAGGCGTGATCCTTGATCTATCACCCGTGATACTAATCGCTGCAATTGGCCTTTTATAATGCTTTATAGTCAACATATAAACACCATTGAATTTGATAAATAAATTAAGAGAATAAAGCTTTTATTCTCTTCTTTAAGCTTGGATGTGTGCTTAGGATTTCAAGTGGATTATCTGGTTCTTTTTCTATTGCTGCCAATAAAGCATTTGGATCATTTTTGCTAATTGCATTAGCAACACTATTTGAAACTATCTCATGCTCGGCCACATATAAAGTACTCAAAGATTCATTCGTGCTGCCTTGTGGAATATTGTATGTAATTTTTACCAATGCTCTTGCTAGAGGCATTGAATCTTTCATTATATAAGCACTGTGTGCATCTGCATAATATTCTCTTTGTCTTGATAGCCACAGTACAACTAATTGTCCTAAAAGTCTTGCAAGAATTGCACCAACAAATACAGCGATTGGGTTTGGTTTATCGTCTCTTCCGCTAATAAGTGCAACTGCGAGATAGTATAACAATACAGGTATAACACTTGCAATAGTCATTATTACAACATCATTGTGCTTAATATGACCTATTTCATGTGCAATTACCGCTTCAACCTCTTGTTTATTTAATCTCTGTAATAAACCAGTGTGTATCGCAATTCCAGAGTCATTTTTTCCTCTTCCAAAAGCGAATGCATTAGGCACTTGGCTGTTTACAATATATAACTTCGGCTTAGGTATTCCAGATTCTTTAGCAATTCTTTCAACAGCAGCATGCAATTCCGGAGCTTCATTAATACTTACTTCTCTTGCTCCACTTACCCACTTAACAATTATAGGACCTAAGTACCATTGAATTCCTAATAATATTAAGCTGAAAAATAATACTACAAATATAGATATTTCATTTCCAGTCAGAAGCATTATAACTCCAAGTATACCTGCAATTAAACCAAATACCAGAGCTGTTGAAATCCAAACTTGTAAATCAGGAGAGCCTTTTATCATAATATCACCTTTTAATCAAAGATTTTATTTGATGTTTATTCTCTTTTTCTTTTCTTCTTCTTTTGAAGGTTCAACTTTTTTGATTATAACTTCTAAAACGCCATTATTATATTTAGCATCCGCTGTTTCTGGCTTTATCTTTGCTGGAAGCTCAAGTTTCTTGTAATATTTCCTCTCAGGCGTATCTACTTTTATTTCAAGTCCCTTTTCAGTTGCATTGAGTTCGATATCTTCTTTTCTCACACCAGGCAATTCAGCTATTATCTTAATATCATTTTTTTCATTTATTATATCAACAAGCGGTTCTCTTTTTTCCTCTATTCCTTTAGGAGTAATCTGTGGCTTATCTCCGAATTCCTGTATTATCGGTTTTCCATCTGGTCCTATCGTTATAGAGAACCCTCTTACAAAGGATTTTCCTTCTCTGGCTCTTTTTTCTAGTTCTTCAAAGTCCTCAAATCCCCTTGTCATTTCTTCAAACATTCTTTCAATCATTCTTTCAAAATCATCATCGAAAAAACTGAATCTTCGTCTTTTAACCATTCTTCCACCACCAATATATATTACTTATATATATTTTTATTTTTATCTTTATAATATTTTTTATAAATTAGGTTAATAAATATCGGTGTTTTTATGAGTAATTGGATAGTTCACTCAATTATAGGAATAATTCTTGGCATATTATGTATAATTATAAATTCAGGCATGGATCAAAATGTACTATTTGCAGCAGTTATAGCAACAGTACTTGGCTCATTAATACCAGATATAGATCATAAAAGAAGCAAGATTAGAGGAATTTTCAGATGGGTTGTTCTGATAATTCTTCTTTTCATTATCTATCTTTCAATTTCATCTTATTTTGGTATAAACCCAGATCTTTCAGCTCTGTTGAATGCAGATTTAGCTGTGGTTTTAACTGTGTTTGCAATTTCAGTTTTCATCGCATCAATAATCACATCATTCATAGAGTCATTAATACCTCGACATAGAGGGCCAGTACATAGAATATTTGCCTCATTGATGTATTCATTCCTTGTATTTACATCTGCGACATTCTTTGGATTCAGTGAAGCTGCGTTAATCGCGTTATGGGGCTTTATTGGTTATATAAGCCACATATTTATGGATATTTTAATATGATTTAAGAATAGATTAATTAGAGCGCGGGGTATGGGATTCGAACCCATATACCCTTTCGGGAACTGGTTTTCTCATAAACTTTTTTATAAAGTTTATTCGAGACCAGCGCACTACCAGGTTATGCGAACCCCGCACTAATCTATTATATACTATTCATTACTGCTTAAAAATGTTAATCTTAAAATAAGCTAGAAAAAATAATAAAAATTATTAAAAAATATTAAAATTCAGTATCTTTTCTTCTGTTTTTTCTTTCGCTCGTATACACCAAGGCTCTTTCCACAAGAGACACAGTAGTATACTTTTCTTTTTTCCATATATCTCAAATCGTCAGCGCTTCTGAGGTCTGTAGTGTAAACAATCGGTCTGTAATCAACCACCGCTTTACCTCTTGGGACGCTACGCCCACAAGCATTACATCTTACTAATGTTGTTTTTCCTCTTCCCATTTTATAACCTCCTATGCGGTGAAATAATCATATCTTTATCTGCGTTCCATCCAGCAAGAATACCTCAATTTCGTTCATCTTCAGTATTTTATCCTTAAGTAATGGCCCCAAGAACTTATTCTTTTCGTTGATTGGAGAGCCAATTATCAAAGGATTGAAAACCGGAAGAACAATTACAGAAATCTCTTTATTAATATTAGGATATTGGGTTTTTAATTCTTTTGAATTAAGGCTTCCTTTAACCCATACCTTTTGCTTTGTTTTGTATCCAAACTGGTCTTTGAATGAAACTGCAGGATGGGAATGAGCAACAATCAAAGTATCTATTTGCTCAATCATTTCTTGAGAAGGCCATTTATGGCTATGTATTATGCCTACATTATCAATAATGATTTCATCAGCTGTTTCAAAATAACTCTTTAATGCACCATCATGATTTCCAGGTATTATTTTAACTTCGCAATACTGCTTTAATCTGAAAAGCATATCTGGTATTTCTATTGAAATCCTATGTTCAATCTCTTCCTCTTCTGTCATTTGTTGCCAATATTCCTTTTCTACAGGTATCTTATGTCTAATATCTCCTACAAGTATAAGTTGGTTGGCTTTTGTCTCTTTTATTAAATTTATTATATTGTCAATCATTTGGTTTATCGCATTTTTCGCCAATTTTTCAGTTCCTAATTGTGTTTCTACTCCAATATGTAAATCTCCAATCACTAATGTTCTTTCTTTTCCTTTCTCTATAATGATTGCAGGCTCATTAGCTACAATCTTTATCTTTGCCATGAATAGAATAATAAAAAAAGTTATATATTCTTTTATATCCAATAAATTTCTATGAAATCAAGAAGCACAATACTAAAAATAATAAATTTGTTGAAAAAAGAATATCCTGATGAATTTAATGGCTCAAATATAAGCAGAGATCCATTTAAGGTTTTGATTGGAACTGTTTTGTCTCATCAAACTAGGGATGAAAGAACAATAATTGCAAGCAATTCTCTTTTTGCAAGATTTGATACTCCGGAAAAGCTTGCAAAAGCAAGTATAAACGAAATTAAAAAATTAATCAGGCCAGTGGGGATGTATAATACAAAAGCAAAGAGAATAAAACAGATAAGCAAAATTTTAGTTGAAAAATACGATGGTAAAGTTCCAACAGAGTATAATTCTTTAATTGAACTTCCAGGAGTTGGTAGAAAAACAGCTAATATAGTGTTTACATATGCATACGGGAAAGATGAATATATAGCTGTTGATACACATGTGCATAAAATTTCAAACAGGTTGGGATTAGTTAAAACAAAAAGCCCTGAAAAAACAGAACAGGAACTTTATAAAATAATACCGAGAAATGAATGGAGATATATCAATGAATTATTTGTTCAACATGGACAAAAAATATGTAAGGCAAGGCCTTTATGTGAAAGATGCGTAATATCTAAGTATTGTGATTTTTTCAAATCCTTGAAAAAAGCAAAATTATAAGGTTTTTTAAATTTATTCTACAAACTAGTACTAAGGTGAAATATTATGTTCAATAAAAAAGGTCAAGCTGCAATGGAATATCTTATGACATATGGTTGGGCTATTTTGATAGTCCTTGCTATAATGGCAATACTTGTCTATTTAGTCAGACCACAGCAAATTGAAACATGCCAGGTTGCACAACCTTTTCAATGCGAACAAGACAAATATACTATCAATTCAACCCATCAAGTCAAGATAAGCTTAATGAACATGGGTGCTGTTACATATAACATCTCATCTGCAAACTGTCCTTCTACAGATAATACAAACAGATTGGTTGGCGGGCCAGTGCAGATAACACCTGGAAGCAGTGCAACTGTTGTTATAAATTGTGCAGCTTCAGCTAATATAGTTTCAAACCCACAATCAGGAAAGGATGTATTTAAGGAAAAGCTTAAAATAACATATTATCCTGCAAATTCGCCTGATTTTCCAAAAGCTCAGGAAATAGAATTAGTGGTTAAGTACAGCTAATCTATTTCTTTATTTTCAATTTTTTTAATATTACTAGAGGTAATTTTTTGAATCCAAATATAAAGATAGCCGCTCTAGCTATTGTTCTTATTTTTGGATCAATATTCCTGAGCGGTTGCGCAGGTCAACCGAAACTAAAAAGAACTTTCAAGAGGTTAATAAGACTTTAAATCAAACAGAACAAACAAAAGATACAACTAAATCATCATCTTCTCTTTCAGACATATTTGCAAAAACCTCGCTATTAAAAGCATAAAATACGAATGTTGATGACAGGTTTGGGTTCTTCAGTTACTCAAACAGTTTGGCTGAAAGGAAATGAAATCAGAGATTTCTGCAGAAGTTGAGAAAATAATCAATATTGTTGATTTAGATAAAAAAGTAATATACAGCTATATGCCGTCTCAAGGAATCGCATTCAGGACCAATTTTGATTATTCTTCTCAATATGCTTCTCCAACAGAAAGCATAGAAAAATACAATCCAGTTGTATTAGGGAATGAGATAATAGATGGAAAAGATTGTGTTATAGTCCAGTATTCTATGGAGGGAATGCAGATCAAATCTTGGATCTGGAAGGAAAAGGGTTTTCCAATAAGAATTGAAACAACAAGCGGAGAAGAAAAAACATTTATAGAATACAAAAACATAGAATTCATAGAAATTCCAGATTCTGAATTTGAGCTTCCTGCTGGAGTACAGATATGGGTTAATCCTTTTTTATTCTTTTTTAATTTTTAATCACATTGTTTAAAAACATTCTTCTCTAACTATTTTTATGAAGCATATCTATTGGTTTGAGGAGCTGAATAAAGACAGCCTTCCAATCGCCGGTGGAAAAGGCGCCAATCTTGGTGAGATGATCCGGGCTGGTTTTCCGATCCCACCTGGCTTCGTAGTTTCTGCTGATTCTTATTATGAATATATAAAAAAATACGGAATAGACAAATTGATTATAGAGACATTGGAGAATTTAGATGTGGAGGATACTGCAAAACTGAACGAGGCTTCCAAAAAAATTTCAAATGCTATTCTTTCATATGAAATGCCTGAAGAGATTGCAAACCAGATAATAGAAGCATATTCCCAATTAAAAAATAGAACAGGTTCGAAAATAGAATATGTTGCAGTAAGAAGCAGTGCCACTGCGGAAGACGTACCTAGTGCTTCCTTTGCAGGCCAACAGGCATCATTTCTCAATATCTACGGGGAACAAGCATTAATAGATGCAGTTAAAAGATGCTGGGCATCTCTTTTTACTCCTCGTGCAATCTATTATCGAGTGCGACAGGGATTTGAGCATTCTAAGGTGAAGATTGCTGTTGTTGTTCAGCACATGGTCCAATCAGAAAAAGCAGGTGTTTTCTTCACTGTGGATCCGGTTTCTCAAGATCCAAACAAGATGGTGATAGAGGCAGCATTCGGACTTGGAGAAACAGTTGTTTCTGGAGCAATTACACCAGATACATATATCATAAACAAAAGCACACTAGATATAATACATAAGCATATTGCAAAACAGGAATGGATGCTAATAAAATCTGAAAATGCAAATGTAAAGTTAGGTATAAAAGCAGAATATCAAAACATGCAAAAACTTGAAGATGAAAAAATAATAGAATTAGCAAAAATAGGAAGAGAAATAGAAAAGCATTATAAGTGGCCACAGGATATAGAATGGGCATCAGAGGGAGGAAGACTGTTTATCGTTCAATCAAGACCAGTTACAACATTGAAGAAAGAAGTGACAGAAAGTTTTGTCAGAGAGATGAAGCAAAAAGAGGTTGAAAATATAGAAGCATATCCTTCTGTAAGAACTGAAGAAAAGGTGGAAACAATGGAAACTGAGACAAAGGTAGAGAAAGGTTCAATAATACTTAGGGGATTACCAGCAAGTCCTGGGTTTGCAACTGGTAAAGTAAGAGTTATATTAGATATTTCTGATCTTCCATCAATGCAATCAGGGGAAATATTAGTTACAAAGATGACAACCCCTGATTTTGTTCCAGCAATGAGAAAGGCATCCGCAATTATTACAGATGAAGGCGGATTGACTTCACATGCAGCAATTGTAAGCAGAGAACTCGGTGTTCCTGCTGTGATAGGAACAGAAAAAGCAACATCTATTCTAAAAAATGAAATGCTTGTTACAGTAGATGCAAACAAAGGAATCATTTATGAGGGAAAGGTTGATCTTACAGAAGTACCAAAGCAACCTGCATCAATATCTGGTGAGATTCTACCAGTCACAGCAACCAAGATCTATGTTAATCTTGCAGAACCAGACATGGCTGAAAAGATAGCAAAGCTATCCGTTGACGGGGTTGGCTTATTGCGTGCAGAGTTTATGATAGCGTCTATAGGCGAGCATCCAAAGAAGATGTTAAAAGAAGGAAGAGAGCAGGAGTTTATAGATAGACTTGCAGATGGGATAGCTAAGATTGCAGGCGCATTTTATCCAAGACCGGTTGTCTACAGAGCAACTGATTTCAAGACAAACGAATACAGAAACCTAAAAGGTGGAGAAGAGTTTGAACCAAAAGAAGAAAATCCAATGATGGGTTATAGGGGAGCAATGAGGTATATAAAGGAGCCTGAGCTTTTCAAGATGGAATTAAAGGCAATTAAAAAAGTCAGGGAAGAATTTCAGCTGAAAAATGTATGGCTGATGATTCCATTTGTAAGGAGATCAGAACAGATAGTAAAGATAAAGAAAATCATGGAAGAGGAAGGTTTGCATCAATCAAAAGACTTTAAGCTTTGGATCATGATTGAAGTTCCAAGCACTGTTTTCATGATTGAAGAGATATGTCAGACTGGAATTGATGGGATATCCATAGGAAGCAATGACTTAACACAACTTATACTAGGAGTAGATAGAGACAATTCATCTATTGCATCTGAGTTTGATGAGAGAAGCACAGCTGTTTTAAGAGCAATACAATATGTAATAAAAGTCTGCAGAAAATATGGAGTAACAACATCAATATGCGGCCAGGCACCTTCAGTTTATCCAGAGATAGCTGAAAAATTAGTTGAATTCGGAGTTACAAGCATATCTGTCAATCCAGATGCAATCGAAAGAACAAGAAAGATAGTTGCTGCAGCTGAACAAAAAGTTTTACTTGAAAGAACAAGGAAAATATTAGAAAAGATTGGAATAGAAGATGAACAAGTTAAGCACACTAAAACATGATCTCTATTTCTAATGTTTCTTTCTGTTTGTTTTTTATTCTTTTTCGTATTATCTTATTTATCACATTTACAGGTTAGGCTTAAGGTGTAATAAATGGTTATTTATGTTGGTCTTTCAGGTACGATGCTTAGTGGAAAGGGTTTGATAAGAGAAATCATAAAGAAGAATTTCAAGACTTACGATATTAGTTTGTCTGATATGTTAAGAGAAGAGGCAGATAGAAGAGGAATTGAAAAGACAAGAGACAATCTTAGGGATTTAGCAGATGAATTAAGATTGAAAAACGGACCAGGCATATTGGCTGAATTAGCAATAAAAAAATTCCAGTCCTTAGGAGATAAAATCCTAGATTATGAGGTAGTGGTAATAGATTCTATAAGGAATCCATGGGAAGCAGAAGCTCTAAGACAGACATTCAAGAAATACTTCTATTTGATTTTCGTAGATGCAGATGTAAGAATTAGATATGAGAGAGCACTTTCAAGAAAAAGAGAAGGAGAGGAAGTAATGGACTTTGAATCATTCAAAGAACGTGATCACGAAGAGATGGCTGGAAGAGAGGACAGAAAGATAGAAGATACTGAAAGTGAACATGGCGGTGTAATAGATTATGGAGTAAATTTAGCAGCATGCTTAAGGAAAGCAAATGTTAGATTGATTAATGAAGGTTCAAGGGAGGAGATAGAGGAAAAAGTAGTTTCTCTAATTAAGAAAAGAATGGAGGAGGTCAAAAAACCTATCTAATAATCTTACAGACTTATGTGGGAGCAATATAGAGCAATATAAGTGATGAAATGGTTATCGCACTAAAAGTTGAAAAGAAAAACGCCGAAAAGGCAAGAAGATTCCTTATCTCAAAGAAGCTAATAAATTTTAATTACAATCCATCTTCAAATAATGATTTCGTATTCTTTCCGTTAGATGAAAATATAAAAGAAAAAATGGAAGAATTAAATCAACTTAATTTCAAATTCGAACTATGTAAAAAAAGATTGAGAAAAAAAGAGAGCAAAAAAGTCAGTCTTCCTCCATTTGATATAATTGGTGATGTAGCAATATTCGAATTGCCAAAAGAATACAAAGATTTGCCTGAAAAACAAAAAGAAAAAATATCTAAAAAGATTGCATCGGATATAATGGAGCAGCATAAAAACATAAAATCAGTAGCAGTTAAAACAGGGGGAATAAAAGGTCCGTTTAGAATAAGGTCATTTAAAGTTGTTGCAGGAAGGAAGTCAACTCTTACAATACATAAGGAGCACGGTTGTAGATTCAAGCTAGATGTTTCAAAGGCATATTATTCCCCAAGATTAAGTTATGAAAGAAAAAGAATTAACTCATTAGTAAAAGATGGGGAAACAGTATTTGTTCCATTCGCGGGTGTTGGACCTTTTGCTTTAATAATAGCAAAGAACCATCCTAATTCAAAGGTCTATGCTAATGAACTAAATCCAGACGCATACAGCTATCTTATAGAAAACATCAAATTAAATAAGCTCACAAACGTAATTTCAATTCCTGGTGATGCGAGAGATTTATTGAAGAAAAAGGAGTATGAAGGAATAGCGGACAGAGTAATCATGCCTCTTCCTATGTCTGCAGATCAATTTCTTGATGTTGCTTTTTATCTGGTAAAGAATGGAGGAATTGTTCATTTCTATCATTTTACAGATTCAATTGAGAATGCAGAAAAAATTGTAAGCGAGGCTGCGAAAAAACAAAAGAAAAAAATAAAGATTCTTCAATCAAGATTGGTAAGGGATTATTCTCCAGATATAATTGAGGTAGTGGTTGATTTTCAAGTATTAAATATTTAAATAATTATCGTTCTATTAATATATCAGACCAAGAGGCAGAGGCGAGACGATTACCGAAGGGTTAGACAAGATGTTCGCGCAAAAGATAAAAGAGCAGGAAGTTGCCTCAGAGTCTAAGGTAAATGAGCAGAGAGAAAATTCTATTTTTGATAAAAACCTACTTATCGAAGATGCGTCTGATTTTTCAGACTTTGCAGACTATAGGAGAGTTTGCGTTCCTATAAGATGCGGCTCAAGAATGGGTATCGTTTGTACTTTTTCGCACAAAGATAATCTTGATTCTAAGTTTGATACTCTTTATATAACAGGATTAAAGGATTTAATTGAATATAAAAAATATATAGAATCAGAAAAAATGAATTTTGATGTAGGTCCTGCTTATGCTATTGCTGCTATAATTGAAGATGGAGATTACTATAGATTTCTTTCAAAATTTATAGGAAAAATAAAAATGAATGATTTTGAACATATATTTCAAGTTAAAGAAAATGGAGAAACATATCACATTCTTCCTTCAAAATATGAAACTGCATTTGGAAATATTGAGCAAATAGGATTGATCAGATTTTCGATTATTAAAGCATTTGGCATATCTGAATTTACAAAAGAAAAGAGTGAAATAAATAAATTCATAATTGATTGGTTTGGTCAAAATAATAGTGAAAACGCAAAAAGATTAAGAAATATTCTAAACAATTCAAAGAGAAATAGAATTAAAGATATAGACCGAGAATTTTCTAATTGCATTATTTATGAAGGTATTTTTGAGAAGATTAAAACTTCATTTGAATTGGAAAATCTTGTGAATAAACTAAAGTTGTATATCGAATCAAATAGTAAGGAAATAGAATGAATTATAAAAAAAGTGGCCCCGCGGAGAATCGAACTCCGAATCTTCACCTTGTAAGGGTGACGTCTTAACCATTCGACTACAGGGCCGAAACATACAACGAAAATAAAGATCAGACTATAATATTATAGTATCTTGGATTTTTAAACTTTAATATTTATCCATTTTTATCTACAATCGATATCTATCTAAAATCAGATGGTGAAAGCATGAATTCTTATACCGAATATCTTTGGTTTAATACAAAAAAGGAAAGAGAGATAATAAACATTACAAACCAGATAGAGGAAATTGTTAAGAAGAGCAAGGTGAAGGAAGGATTCTGTTTGGTTAGTGCAATGCATATAACTGCAGCTATATGGGTTAATGATGAAGAACCTGGATTAAAGGAAGATGTTATGGAATGGCTTGAGAGGCTTGCACCAAAAGCAGACTACAAGCATCACAGGACAGGTGAAACAAATGGCGATGCCCATCTTAAGCGCACGCTAATACACCATCAGGTAGTACTGCCTATAACAAACGGTGAACTTGATCTTGGTCCTTGGGAGCAAGTGTTCTATATGGAGTTTGACGGACAAAGAAGGAAAAGAGTTATAGTAAAGATAATCGGAGAATAATCTATCAAATATCTTGTTCTTTACTTTTTATTTTTCCAAAAAGAATCCTCAATTCCTGTTTTGCCTTTTCCAAAATTATCTTTCTTTCAGGTTTTAATCTTCTTCCAGCTCGATTTATATAGAAATTTAACATAGACATTGCAGATTGGAAAGGAGCTCCTTTTCTTGCAATGCTTTCTTCTGCAGATTGTTTCAATGACTTTGCTATTCTTTTTGGATCTTTCCAAGTAAAGACACCAGGTTCTAGTGATAGTGCAAAACTATGCTATGTCATATATTGTGACCACTTTTTCTTTCTTTTATTTTTTGTTCTCATTTCATTCGTTCGGTTCTCCTTGTCCCAAGAGCTGGATTCCATGTCCACCTCTATATCTAGGTATCACATGAATATGGAGATGCATTATAACTTGACCTGCAGCCTCTCCGTTGTTTGAACCAATATTATACCCTTTAGGTTTTTCCTTTCCTACACTCTTCTCAATTTTTTCTTTTACCTTATTCAAAATCAAAGGCAATTCTTTTCCTTCTTCTTCATTCATTTCAAACATATTAACTATGTGTCTTTTCGGTATTATCATAGCATGCCCTTTTGAAACAGGGTATTTGTCCCAAACAGCAAATAGGTTCTTAGTTTCTGCGATATAATTCTCTTTCATTTCAGCAAGCTTACAAAAAATACAATTATTTTCCATCTCTTCACCTTCTTAATACTCAAATTTTCATAAGATTAATTTTTATAATAATCTAGAATAATTTTCAGAATAATTCTTCCGCGGATTTGAAATTAGTGTATTTGTTTATTTTTTTTGTTATTTCATCTTTTTTAGGGTTTTTATTGAGCTCTTCTAAGATTGCTTTTATATTTTTGTATCTCTTTAATCTATGTTCATCTATCTTTATATCTGCCTCTAACAATTTTTCTTCTTCCAATATCATATCCTTTATCTTAGTAAGTAGTTTTTTCACTCCTTTAATTTCCTCGTTTTTCTTCTCTTTTTTCATTTTTTCCAGTTTCATTTTATTTTCAACCAATCTTTTTTCTATTTCTGGAATTGAGATATTAAGATCATCGATTGCTTCGGTTCTTAATTTTCCTCGAGGAGAGTTTAAGCCAATTGTTTCAATTATTCTTTGTGGTGACAAACCATTCTTTTCCGCTAATTTTAAAATAAATTTGGCTTCTTCATCAGTAAATTTACATTTCTTTTTATAGTGCTCTAATTCTTCTTTCCATTCAGGTTTAATACTCTCTGCCTTTTTAATTGCGAATGGCATTTAGTCGCCCCATTTCTGATTTTATGGACCTGGCGCGACTCGAACGCGCAGCCTCATCCATGCCATGGATGCGCTCTACCATTGAGCTACAGGCCCTTCAATATATGTATAAATAAATTAATAAAATAAGATTAAAAAACTTGATAGTAGAACAGCTAGATCTAAATCTAGCCATTCTTGCACGATAAATTAAAATTAGTAATTAAATTAAGTAAAAGAGGTTATGCTGGTGAGAAGAATACTATACTGTCTCCTCTTACTAGCATTGTACCTAATTTTCTTTTAATTTCTCCATTTTCAAGTTGTTCTGCATCCTGAAGAACAATATTCATATGTACATCATATGCAGTCATTGTTCCTCTAAGCTCTGTACCTCCTTTCAATCTTATTATAACTGGCTTGTTTAAGGCACCGTTCAATACATCAAATGGTCTATTTTCTGGCATTTCTCTCACCTATAAAAAACAGCAAATCTCTGAATTTGCTTATTTTAATATTATACGGAAAGAGATTATAAATCTTATTCTTTCTTCCTGGGCTTACTCTCCATATGTCTTTTAATGAAATAAGCTCCACCAATTCCTCCCATGCCTATTCCTATTGCGAGATTAGCAAGGAACCTAATTTTTAATGTAGCAAGGGTAAGAAATGGGTCTATCCCTGAAAGAGTAAGAAGAATAGTTGTTGTTTCAAAATCAAATATATTCCTGAAGAAAAGTGAGATAGAATCACCATAAAGAACAGCTATAACAATAATTAAGGCAGTTCCAAGGAATGCGCCTATGAAACCAGTAATAACCCCCACTTTCATTGCATCATAAATAGTTATGTATTTTTCATAATAATCTCTTACTAAAGCAACTGCATAATAACCTCCAATTGCTGCAAGGGGAAATAATATATTTAATCCAGGTATTCCAAGAATTATTCCTATTATTAAACCGCCAATAAATGCAGGAGTTATTGCTTCTGCAAAAGAGACACTTTGGTTTTCTTTTATTTCCAATTCTTTTTTGATTCTTTTACCTAGTAGCTCTCTTAAGGTTACCATTTGATTACCTTTTAAATTTAAAGATCAGAACTCAAGACCTATTTCATTGGACATATGTCCTCAATACTCATAAGATTCATCATCTCATTAATATATTATTCAAATATTGCTCCAAATCCGCCCGCTGCCGATTCCTCTTCTTTATGTATCATTTCTATTATTTCAGCTTCTTCCTTTTCGCTTGCTCTTTCTCCATTTATAGTTTTTAATTGTTCCTCAACAAATTTGAATACAGGTTCTTCTTCTGACTTTACATAAATAAATATAAATTCATCTTTCTCCTTAATTAAAGGAGCTATTCTACCAAATGATATAGGTGCATAAGGATCTTTTGCCATTAATGCATCCAACTCTTTCTTCTTGCTTTTTTCTACTTTATAAACTCTTTCCATTATAATCCCTCTTTTTATATTAGCAGTTTAAGTATTTTAATTCTAAGCCCGAGAAGGGATTTGAACCCTTGACCTCCTGTTTACGAGATTCGCCGAAACTTTATTATAAGTTTCTCAGGCGCTCTACCACTGAGCTACTCGGGCTTAAATATTATTTCCAGATTATGTTTATAAAGGATATCAATAAATTATTAGATATGAAACATCTAGTGATTTTAGTTTTAATTTCATCTTTTTTAATTTTCGGATGCATTGGAATCGAGGAAATAATTTCAGAGCCGACTACTTTTAGCTTGAATGGTACAGTTAAATCAATTAATGGAGATGCAATTCCAAATGCAAAGATAGAGATGATTTCTAATAAAACATACTTCACATATAGCGATGACAATGGTTTTTATAAATTTTCAAATCTTACACAAGGAAGCTATAAAATAAGAATAACTAAAGAAGGATATAAGGATTATAATCTTTCATTTATTTTTTATCCTGGAAGCTATGATTGGAATTTTACATTAGTTAAAGACTGTTTATATTATGAAATTCCAACAAAAAGAGATTATTTAGTTATATATGGTTATAATGGAACTTTGTATCGTACAGAATTAACTTGTGATTTACCTTATCCTGAAAATTCATTATTAAATATTTCTTTTGATGGAACAAAAAAAGATATTTATTATATTGGTCAGAATAGAATGGTACGACTTTCAATCGATAATATTAATCAGAAATATAATTCAATCAAGTTCTATTTTTTAATTGCGCTTAATGGAACTAATAGCATAAAGATATTTGAAAGAAAGGAGACAACTATACAGGAGGCTTCATCTTTAATGCAAAATTATCTTGGAGAAAGGACAATGACCGATGTTTCAACAGGAAAGACAAAGAAAATGATTGATCCAAATAATGAAGAAATTAAGATGATTGTCACAGACATTAAGAAAAGAGTAAACAGTGATAATGTTTGGGATGTAGCAAGGGAATTATTCATTTGGCTTAAAAACAATACTTCCTATTTCAATCAAGGCGGGGTAGACGAATATGTTCAGTCTCCAGCTGAGATGATGAAATCAAGGAAAGGTGACTGTGATGAACTAAGCTATCTTTATATCTCTCTTCTCAGGGCAGCAGGTATTCCTTCGAGATATGTAGAAGGGTTTTTAGCCAAAGAAAATGAAACTAGGTTCGTAAGGCATATGTGGGTTGAATTTTACGATGGAGAGTGGGTACCAGTGGAGGTAGCAGGAACTGGAAAAATTGAAGATGAAGTTAATACTAATTTCGGTGTTGAAAGAAACATACACGTCCCAATCTTTATAGATGATGGGACACAGGCATCTTTCGAAAGAACCGGATGCAAATATAAGTATTATGTTCAAAAGCCAGAAGTATCAAATTATGCCTATTATACTTCAATACCATTTGATGAAGCGTATATTGCAGTTTGTAGTAATGGAGAAAGATATATTACTTATCAAAAAGAATAGAAATTTAAATTCAAAAAACGTTAGTTAATATAACAGTTAAGACAAGTGATATTATATGCCGCCTATGTTAAAAGAAATTCAAAATGAAAGAGAGGAAATAAATAAAATATTAGGAAAAATAAAAGAAATAGCAGAAAGAAAAGTGACAGAATTCTCTATAAAAGATTTAGAGGGTGCAAAAGGGTCTTTTTTTAAGATTGAATTGAATATAAAAAATGATAACTTTAAGAAAAAACTGATAAATGAAGTTTATGATTTTATTAGGGAAAATGGTTACCAGATTGTATTCAGATTGGGAGAGGAAAGTAATAAGTCAATACTTTATATTGGGAAAAGTTATGCAAGAGAGATAAACTACTTTTTACCATCTAAAGACATCATTCAAGGTTTTATTGATGATGCAATAAAAAGAAAAAATCTTACTGGAAAGGGATCCGAGCTTTATGCAAATCCTAACATGGGAATATTAGTAAAAGTAAAAGATGGAAAGGTAGAAAACGTAGCAATCCTTTCAGGCGCTTCTATTTCAATCCCATTAAGGACAGGTACTTTTCAATTAGGACAATTAGAAAAAGGAGGATGGATCATACCCTCTGGAAGAAAGGGTTTTTCAGAACTAAGGGAGAGATATCCCGATTCTTTTTCTTCTTCAAACTCACCTTATCCTTGGAGTATATTTAATCTTATGGGATCAGCCAAAATATCATTTAAAGGAACAGAAAAGCTTCACTTCCGTTCTTTAATCTATCCTGGTTTTACTGGAGAGGCACCGTTAGGAAGTGAGGCAGGAATACTTGATGATCTTTACAATCAAACTACAGCAGGCTGCCTTTTTGTTGGAGAGGGTTCGTTCTACGCAATTAAGAAAGGGAATAAATACATAACTGGAACAGACGAAGAGATAAGAAAGAAAGATATTGGAGTCTTATTGCATAAAGGAGAACTTAATCTTGAGCCATTAGAAGTAGGAACTAGGTTAAGAATGAGGAATGGAGAATGGGCAACCCTTTCTCTTGACCAATATAATAATCAGGTGTGGCTTGATGAAAATGGATATTATGTTCCCTTCGATTCCATAAACTTCGATTGGGATTCAAAAGAAATGCCTCAAATAGTATGGAAGCCACCAGAATTTGGAGAATCTAGATTTATAAATAATGAAATATCAAATAAACAGATTTATATAGATGATAAAAGATATTATATTGTGGAAAAAGATGATAAATTACAGGTTGTTATATATCCTCAAAGATATTATACAAAAGGAAAAGATATGAAACAATTAAAAGAAGAAATAAAAGATAATTTGTCAAATCTACTTAATAGAAAAGATCTCGAAATTTCAGAAGATGAAATTAAAAACTTAGATTATGCAATTAAAATTGCACAACTTACACCTATTATGATAAATATTGACATTTCTAAATTTTACGCGGAGAGGTGATATAATGTTAATTTTATTTCAACTTGCAATGCAAAAACCAGAACAAAAACTGACAGCAGAAAAACTTTTTGATAATGCCAAATTGAAAAATTTAGAAAATAACGAAAGGAATGCATTAGAAAAACTAATTCAGCAAATGAGTTATGTGAACAACAAAGATTTTACTGATTCTGTACGTAAATTCTTCAAATCAAACAAAGGAGAGATCAAATTTACAGGAATTTTTACTGCATCTGAATTAGATAATCTTGAGAAGGCACTTAATAAACTAGGCTATAAATTTGAATTTTCAATCATTCCAAATGATGACGAACAAATTCAAAAGTGGTATAAATATACAAATAAAGATCCAGCTTTAGATATCAAAAATTTCATTAATTTCATGAATGGTGGTAGTGTTGAATTTGAGTTAAGTACGAGCAAAATATCAAAAGAATCTAATGAAGGAATGGACGGAACGCTTCAAGTTATGAATATAAATATAACTACTATACAGAAAAATATTGATAATATTCAAGAAGATTTAAAAGGTATAAAGAAAAAGTATAATGATACATCTTCTACTCAAGTAGAACAATCTAAATCAGAAGGAAAAAAAGAAGAGGAAGAGGTAAGAGAGCAAAAATCAGATGAAACATTGCAGAAAGCATTAGATCAAATTGGAAATATTCAAGTTAAAATTGGAGGCAAACAAACTAGAATTAATGAAATTTCATCTGCAAAATCTAAGCTTAAAAAACTGGAGCAAGGTCTTAATGAAGGAGAATCTGTTTCATTCACTATGAATCCAAATCTAGTTATGATGAATAACTTAAAGGAAATTGCTAAATATTGGGCAGGAAAAGATGTAAAAGAAGAGCAGATTAGCGAAAACAAATTTGTATATACTGGGGAAGGAGGGTCTTATGAAGTTAAGTATGAGAAAGGCCAATATATTATTACTCATCTTCAATCCATCCAAAAGAAAGAACCAAAGCAGGAAATAACAAATGTATTTTCTATGGAATTAATCATCAATGGAATAAACTTCAATAAGCCAGATACAGATGGTAAACATAAAGTTCAAAAGTTATTGGAAGGGAAAGAAGTAGAATATAATTATAAAGACTTTCCTAAAATCAAAGATGCATTCCTAGCTGAGATTAACAATAGAACAGGACGTACATATAAGTATGCGGCAGGTTATCCTAAACAAGTTGGTACTACTAATAAATATATCGTTAAATTAGAACTTGTGAGTGACGAAAAGTCAAACTCTTCATCTACGCAACCTCCGGAGGGAATGCAAAAACCAACAGAAACATCTAAACAAGAAAAAAAAGGTTCGACTACAAAAGAAACTAAAGAAGATATTTTAAATAATCTTTTAACTGAAATAAACAAAAGCGAAAATTTAACGCAAACTGTGGCAAATATTCAGAGCGGTCTCCGTATATCTGTTTCTGCTGGTGAAATAACAAAGGATGATGCAATATGGATAGCGAACGAATTGAATAAAAAAATTTCTGAAAGAGATAGTAAATTAAAGATTACTATACTGTAATTGCTTCTTAAATTTATTTTTTCATTTATGAGATATGATCGCTTTTCAAAAAGGAGATCCATGCATATCAAATTTATAGGTTCACTATTTGCATTAATTAGCGAAGACAATCTGAATACAGATAAGGATACTCTTGTTAGTCTACTTAAAAAAGATGTATCTTTCATTTGATAAATTCTAATCACTGTCTTTCAGAGAAATTTTAATACATATATCTAGTAACTAAAAAATTCACAGAGATTGAATAGAAAAACATTCAACGCTTTTAAATCACCTAAAAGCAATAAAGAATTTCTTCCTTACCATACTTTATTTAGAAGCTATATTCTGTTCTTATATGTCTTTTTTTATTAATATCTTACTTTTAAGCCGAGATGTGCACTCCAATAAGTGTTGATTTTGCCATTGTAATTGAATTGATTAAGCGAAAGACTACCAGAAATACGAACGTTTTCTTCCAATTTTGTTTCTGCTGAGAGTTTGGTGATTACTGATGACCATTTTCTTGATAAGGGATTGTAACCTGTTTCTTTATAGTCTGTCTTTATAAGTTCGAAGTATCCAGTAAATCTATCTTTATCAGTCGCGTTTATACGCAAAGTATAGGAATCCCTTTCTCCCTTTAATAATTTCTCAATTTCTTTTGTTTCCCAATCTTGCAATGAATATCCAAATCCAATACCTAAAAGCCAATTGTTTTTTAATTCAAATGTTGGTTGGAAGAAATATATTTTATTATGGCTTTCCTCTTCCCTTGTTAGATGAGGTGTAAACCATTTACTATTTCTGTTATTTCCTTCATAATAACCAGTTATATCTGTTGAAAGTCCAAAGATTTTTGTTTTTATTATTTCCATCCCAATATGTACTAAATTCTCGTATATTTTATTTACATTACTGGTTTCAATATTAAGGTTATTACTATATTTATAACTATCTTTTATTTTAGTTTCACTATAACCGAAATCAAGTTTAGTATTACCAAGAAATATAGTTGTATACGGATTCATTTTCGTTTTTAAATATTCATCAAACGTTTTTGAATCTAAAGTTCCACGGAATTTAGTAGTTTCAGTTTTTTCCATTTTTTCGATTCCAAACCCGGGTTGTATCTTAGCACCCCATGCATAGATGGTATTATATATCAAAACAGTAGAAAATTCGCTACCTTTAACCATCTTTTCTCCAGCTTTGCTCTCCCCATAAATTCTTTCATGATTATAATAGATTTTATTTACAGTTAATCCAGATCCATTCGGATCTTTTGTTTGATATCTAAATTCTTCTCCCTTGCCACTTAGATATGTATCTACTTCATATGCCCATTCATCTATACTCTTTTTATTAATATTCCAAAGTCCAGATAAGTTAAGTATTTTCTCAAAATGATAGTCAATTGATCCTATTACGCCGATACTTTTTTCTCTTCTTAAGTAGTCTCTTCTTTCTTCTTCCTCCGTTTTCTTTTGGAGTTCTTCCTTTCTTTCGGCTTTGAAGCCTGTAACTTTTATTTTGTCTATTACTCTAAAACCTTTGGTAATTACATTAAGCATATATTGTAGGTTTTCATTAGTTGCAATTCCATTGTCTATTAGTGGCTTTCCATCGTGTATAAATAAAGTAACTCCAGTTCCATCATCACGTCTATAATCAATCATTCCACCAATCATTGTAGTTTCTCCAAGCCAACCTCTCATAGTTGCTAAAGCTTGCTTTCGGTTCCTTTCTTCCCACTTTAGCATAAGATCTTTATAATCATCTGCAGTTATTTCATTAATATTTCCTTGTTTCGTCAAATTAAAAATTCCTCTTGATTGGATTGGTTCTGTTGTTAAATAGTTTATACTTGAAGTGATTGTTGCTATACCTTTTGATCCGCCAATACGCGAAACTCCATTGACGTTTGTAATGTATTTTTCCTCATTATTTTCATTAACATATCTTATAGTTTTCATTTCTATTTTTGAATCTATATAATTCATGTAACTCATCGAAGCTATATTTTGTATCAAACTAACTTTGATTGGAACCATCTGATTTTGAACCGGTATTTGTGTGTCTTCACCTATATTAATTTCTACACTTTTATTATCTAACAGTGTTCCTTTTGAATCTGACATAGCAATGTCAAGTTTAGCTTTTAGTTCAATTCGAGATCCAATACGCATTCCTGTGTCACTAATTTGTAAGAATATTTCATATTTGTTTCCTTTTTCATCTCTTAATTCAATCGGTTTTGATGGTTCAACTGCTATTTCCATCCCTCTAAAATTAAGCTTAATTAATGTTGTCTGTTGCATGAATTTATCAATAGCTTTCGCTATTTCAGCTTTCGGCACTATTATTTCTATATTATATCTCTCATTTTCGATTGCCAAGGGAGTTGGTGTATTAGTTGGTATTTTATAACTATTTACAACTTGAATTGTATCGTCTTTGCCTTTCTTAACAAAATCCATCCAAACGTATACATTAGGTTTACCACTTTCATCTACTTCTATTATCGGATTTGAAATTCGATAGCCAACCTCATCTTTCCAGTTGATCTCCCCTTTATAATTCTCTACTTCCGATTTACCTTTTGTCGTTATTTTTACAGTACAGTTGTTGATATTACCTAAATATGAAGGTATACCTGCCTTTTCAGCTATTTCTGCTGTTTGTAAAAGACCTTGGTATACGCCCCATAAAGTAGGATCGACTCTTCTTTCAGTAATTTTTTCATTTATCGAAGCATAAAAGAAATTTGGATCACCATTCATTTCATATATTAAAGATTTATCCTTTTCAGTTTTAGTAGAAAGAATAAAATATGCTCCAGTTTTTGCATTTATACCATGTGTAAGAAGCGAATTTTCAGTTGTAGAATAGTACCTATAATAAGAAGGTCTTCCTCCTTTTCCGCCGAATAATGTATCAATAAGATCTGATGCTTCTGCTTCAAACACTTTTCTCTTTTTTGGATCTTTAGGCCACTCACCTCTAAAGTATTCTTTTGAGTAACTGTAATCACCTGTTTTATTGTAGTTTATTCCGTAAATTACTTGGGTTCCATCTTTATATCTAATTACTGCTACAGAATCAAAATGTCCTGTTGTTTCATTTTCCCATCTTTGACTATTCGCATTTAGATAAAGTTCAAAACTATCGATGTTCGAGTGTTTTTCCTTTTCAATTGCAGATGAAAGCAATATTGTTTCAATTGTTTTTAGATCAAGAGTTCCATTAGGTTCAGTTTCTAGTGGTTTTTTCTTTTCTTTTTTGATAGAAATAGGTGTTTCAATATAACTACTGCCAGTTTCTTGTATTCGTTTCTGGAAATTTTTGATTATTTGCTTAGTAGCTGGATCGAATATATTTGATTTTATATCAATTTTTTCGTTATTATTTATCTTATTAAAGTTTTCATATATTTCTCTGATTGGAATCTCTAAATTTGAAAGAAAAGCTTTTCTTAGAGATTCATATTCGTCTCCTTTATACACCATTGCTAAATATACAATTGTATCTTCTAATGTAAGATTTTGTTTGTTTAATTCACCTATTAATTTATAGAACATATCATTAATTTGGTGGAGTCCTTGAGCATTAGCAAGATCTTGAATTGCCACATCAATATTTTTAAGTCGGCCTATTTTTTCTTGAGGCAAAGTATTATTTATAATATTATCAATATTTTGTTTATTTTTTTTATCTAGTTTATCATAATAATTTTTCCATTCCTTTTCATACTCTTTATCTTTAATTCTTTTTTCAGCGATAGTAGCATAAGATATGCTTCCTTTTAACAATAAGTCAATATCATTTTTTACTTCGATTTTCTTTTTTTCTAAGTTGATAGTTTTCTGTGCACTCACTTTATCACCCATCCTTTCCACCTTTATAGTATTACTCATTTGATTTTTAAATCCTTTTATACTTGTGTCCTTTGCATTTAGTGGAAGGATCAGTGGTTCAACTAGCAGAAGAGAAGCAAGTGTAATTCTAGCTAATCTTTCGATTTTTCCACTATTCTTATAGAATCTTAAATACTCTTTCTCCTGCATAAAATCAGCAAAAATAAGACGCAAATGAGGTTAATAAACTTTCCGCCATCCAGGTATTAAGCTTTATATATTTTTTCTAAGTTAATATATTTTACAGTCTTAACTTATGTTTTGACTTATTAAATTATCTAAAGTGATGTTATGTCTCTTTATAAGCAAATTCAGGAAACGTTCCAAAAGGAATATAAAGAAAGATCTCCTGCCTACAGGGCAAGAATATCTCAATGGAGAAAAGAGTCTCCAATCGTTAGAGTGGAAAAACCTACAAACCTTGCAAGAGCAAGAACATTAGGTTACAAGGCGAAGGATGGATTTGTAATAGTAAGAGTGAGAGTTAAGCGAGGAAAGAGGAAGAGACATATTCGTATGAGAGGAAGAAAGCCTTCAAAGACAGGAAGATTCTATTCAAGGCACAAATCACTTCAACTTATAGCAGAGGAAAGAGCAGGAAGAAAGTTCAGGAATCTTGAGGTTCTTAATTCATACTTTGTAGGAGAAGATGGTCAATACAAATTCTATGAAGTAATACTTGTAGATCCGGAAAAAACAGGTTTGAAGCTTCAAAAAGGAAGAGTATTTAGGGGTCTTACCTCTCAAGGAAGAAAGATGAGAGGATTAAGATAAACCTAATCTTTTATTTCTTTTTCTTTTAACTTATTTTGATAATATGTATTTTGACATAGTTGACTTTCCTATTGATGAAAGTATAGAAAAAAAGAGCCAGTTTAAATTCTATAGGTTGTCAGATATTAAAGACCTTTTCCTAGTAGGAGATCCAGAAAAAATAACAAAGTTAATAAGAAAAGGAAAGATTCTCTACTGTCCTAAATATGAGATATCCTTAGAGATGTTTGCAAAGGCAAAATCACTAAATAAACCATTTTTGATCTCTCTTTCAGACATTATAACTGAAAAACCACATTTAGCAATTTACAGGATTTCAAATTTCATAAGAGTTGGAAGGCATTATAAATTGAAATTTATCATCGCTTCATTTGCAAAGGATAAATACTCGGTAAGAAGCATAGATGAAGCTGCATCAATAATGAGACTTTGCGGAATGAGCAAGGATCAAGTAAGGCAGTCTTTCATGCTTATTAAAAGATATCTATGAATTATGATTTTTATGATTTGGTGGTTTCATGAAAGCTACTCTAAGAGAGAATTACAGGTATGTTGCAATAGAGATTATTTCAGAGGTTCCTTTAGTTAAAGACGATCTTATTTCCATACTTAGGAACGACTTATTGACTTTAATAGGTAAAATCCATTATTCAGATGTAATGCCTAATCTAGCTTATTTTGACCACTTGAATCAAAAGGCAGTTATAAGATGCCTGAACAAGGGAACAGAGGATTTGAAGACTGCTTTGGCTCTTTTTAATTCATACAAAGGAAAAAAGATTCACCTTAAAGCAATTTATACGTCTGGTACAATAAAGAAAGCTAAGGAAGTAATTAGATGATACTTTAAATTTGTTTTTTACAACTCATGCTGCTTTTTGCAATCTATCTAAAGCAGAATAAGCAAGAAGTAGACCTTCTATCTCTATTTTTGTTTGTTCTTCAATTTTCTTTGCATTAGGAACAAAATTTTTCCATTTTTCTGCTGCTTCCTTCACCATTTCTATAGAAATGTTCTTGTCTCCACTTGCAACTTTTCTGAAAAAAGAAAGACTTCTTTCTTTTATTTCTTTAACATTTTCAAGATTTTTTGTAAGTTGGTCTATTTTGGCTTGTATTTCTTTCTTTATATTTTCCATTAAATGAATTTCTTCATTACTATACTCTCTTTTATTCTTAAATAATCCTTTATACTGATATATAATGTTAGCAAATTCCTTACTCATCAAACCTGCTAATGAAAGATCTATTTGCCCGACCATGAAGTTATTGAATTTTTCTGCATCTTCCATTCCCATTAACATACCTTTATAATCCACTCCTCTTTCTTTTGCAATTTCTATACTATTTCTATATATTTCTATTATGTCTAGGTAATATTTTCTTATTTTTATATTATTCACATTCTCTTCTATTTCAGCATTTCTGAGATTTTCTATTGCTTCTTTAGTTTTATTGAGTCTTTTACGAATAGATGGTTCATTTATGAGTTCAATAACTGCTAAATTATCATCTCGTAATTTCAATGTTTCTTTGTTAATTTCTTCCCTTCTTATCCAGTACGCCATTATCTTAAATCTATTTCCATTATACTTACCATCTTTATCATAAAGTATAATATTCATTTCTTTTTCAAGCATCTTACCAAAATTAGGATTGTCTTTAATTTTATTATTTAAATCAGAAATTTCACGAATTAATTCTTTCCTTTGAGTAGAATTTAAATTAGTGAAATTTTTGAATTTTTTATTAATTTCTTCATATTTCTTTTTTATCTCTTCATATTTATTTTGTTCTATCTGTTTTTGCATAATTTGATATATATTTTATGATTTAAATATTTATCTTTTTAAGAAACAAAAGGCAAACATATTTAAATAATAATGTACTTTAGTATATTGTGGTGACATGAAAGAAGGTGGAAAGATGACTCAAGTTCAAAAGGAAAAATTTGATATTGATAAATTTATAAAAGATTATTTAGATCAAGTTGCACCTAATTCTTTTATAGAAAAAATAAGGTTAAATAATGATATAAAGTTGATCCGTTCTGACCGAGAAGGTATTATCATAGAATTTAAAGACGAATCTCCAAGAAATAAATTTCTTGAATCTTTAGATAAAGGCTATAATGCTAAAAAATATTATAGATTTGGAATCAAGATCAAATCAGATGATCTTATAAACATGTATAGAGAAGAGACAGAAAAATTAGAGCAACAAAAAGTTATTGAGGAAGTTAAACCTCAAGAAATTGAAATTTCTTCCATTCCTATCGCTGAAATACAAGAATCTACTCAGTCTTTAGAACAATCAATTAAGGAAATGGAAAAAGTAATAGACAAAATACAGCCAGAACAAAAAAATAAAAGTGACAAATTAAAAACAATTAAAAAATGGACAAAGGAGTATTTCGAAGACACAAAAACAGTTTTGAAATTTGCTAAAGAATATCTCTCTGGGAAATATAAGGATGAAGCTATAAAGGCAGAAGAAACTAAACAAAAACTTATACAATTACTGACTAATAAAAATAAAGAATTAACTGAAAAACTAATGGAAGTTAAAAAAGAGCTTGCTGTAGAGAAAGAAGAAAATAAACAAAAGATAGTAGAGCTTGAAAAGAGGCAACAAGAAATTTTAGCACAACAGAAATATTTATTGAATCTATTAGAAGGAGGCAAAAAAATAGGTAAAAAGATAAAAGAAGAAGAGTTAGAGAAAAAACCTATGGAGAAACAAGTAGTTTCTGTTTCAACAGCGACAGTTTCTAATACGTCTCAATCTCAAACCATTGCGAAATTCAGTAAATTAGAAGATATTAAAGAAGAAATAATTAATAGTGTTGGTAAATTAACAAATACACCTAAAGATAGCATATCTCTCAATCGAAGCGATTTTGATACTACTTTTTTAAACGATCTTTTAAACAAGCGGCCTTCAGAAGTAGAAGTAAAGATAGGTAACAAAAATATAACCTACGTTATAGATGTAAAACAAAAATTTGTTATTTTAAAGATGAAAAAAGAATAATAAGTAACTTTATTTATTTTTTATTACTGGGGTTTAATACAAGCGAAAGTTATTTTAATTCCAATATTCTTATTATAATATGTCTATTCGTGATTATAAGAAGATAGCTTTAATCAGAGTAAATAAACTCATATTTTCATCTTTTCTTCTTTTTGAGCCACTATTTGAACCAATATATGTAAAAGAAACAAAGGTATTTAAATACATACAAAATAATAGTAGTATAAAGGTGGAAAGGATGGGTGATAAATTGGCGACTGCACAGAAGCAAAAGGAAGAACAGGAAAAGATTCAAATAGAATGGCCTATTGATTCTTATAAAAAATTAGATACTATTTATAAAATCATAAAAGAACTTGAATCAAAATTAGATAATAAAAAGAAAAAGGAAATAGAAAAAATATTAGAGTCAGTAGGTTATAGAGGTCTAATTTCTGCTATAGAAAATTATAGAAATGGCTTAGTTGAAATGAAAGTGCCAGAGAATTATGCAAATATGAAACGCGATGGTTCTATAACTTTTTTCATGGAAGCTAAAATGTTTTTCCTTGTAGCATATATCACTGAAAACGAAGAAATGGCTAATGCAGTATTAGATGCTATTAAAAATAGAAAAAAAATCGATATAGGCTACTATATGGGCGGGTATGGAAAAGGAACGAAATATTTTCTTAACCTTAATCCAGAGAAGTCACAAATTGCAAGTCTTTATAGAGTCTTAAAAAGATTAAAAGAAGAAGGTTATGATATTTCTCAAATAGATTGGAATGGAGTATCTTATGATACTGGTAAAGGAAACCCATTTCAGAGGTTAGATGAAATATATAGCGCAGGTGAATATCCTCAAAATTATGAGGTTGAGATGTACAATTTATTAAAGAATTATATCTCTACTAAGAAGACAAATAAACCTCTTAGAAATGTAGACATGGATCCGGAAAAAGGTAACGTGATTCCTGATCTCACCCTTAGAGAAATGTATGGTAAAACTAAAAATGAAATAAATAAACTTTTAATTGAATTGATTTCAAAGTATCCTGAGGTTGCATATTTTATACCAGATATATATTCGGATATTACAAGTATCTTAGTCAAGGAAGGATTTAATAAATATATAGGAGATCCAAATAATAAAGATAAAGGAAAGCTATTTGAGAAAAAAATGGATGAAGCTGTAAATTACATGGAGGCATTAAAACTATGCTTCGAGAGTATAGAACAAAACATGCCTAAAATAATTGAAGCTATTCAGAAAAAAGATTTTCTTAAATTATACCCACCTCTTGTAGCGAAATTAATAAGCGACAGCATTCAAAATAAAGACATAAATCTAGAAAAAATGTCTAAAAATGATATAGAGTCGCTTAGAATTAAAATTATCAGTTCATTTCTTACTAATACGTTACCAAACTACGCTAATTATTCAGAGTTGCATATAATTTCTAATCCTTGGTTTAAAGCAATTTATTTTGATGGAAAAAAGAGAATCAGTGCAACATTAACAGAGAAGGAGGTACAAAATGCAAAAGAAATTCTTAAGAAGAAATGGGAATCTTTTATTTTAGTACCTAAAGATATAGTAACTACAAAAGAAGAGAGAGATCCAACCTTTGATTCAATATCGGATACAATTTACAATGATATGGATGCGAAAGTATACGTATTCGATGTGAAAAAAAGACAATACACTAAATATGTTAATGGTTCATTCCCATTAATACTTCAACCTATAAATACCACTGCCCTTCGAAAGACAGTTGGAATTGGGGAGAATTGGCCAAGGGGAGACAGATTTAATATAGATTTAGGTTGGTTTGATAAAAATTATTTGTTAGAAGATGGTTGGAAATTTTCTAACAGCTATATTGATAAAACCTCTAAAGAAAAGATAGAGTTATATCAGAGAAAAGATGAAACATTAGAAGTCATATTAAAAAACGAAGAAATTATTTCATTTAACTATTATCCGTGTCCATTAAAAGTCTTAGGTTTATTCGAATTCACAAGAGCAAAATTAATTACAGTTCAAAAAACTGAAGACGGATTTAAAATAAGATGGGAGATTATTCCGCCGTATGGCA
Organism: Candidatus Micrarchaeia archaeon; assembly: GCA_038886535.1. GTDB lineage: Archaea > Micrarchaeota > Micrarchaeia > CABMEP01 > CABMEP01 > DTQF01. The sequence goes on from JAVZXS010000001.1 coordinate 85,252, forward strand.
GATACAGTGGTGCAAAATTATTAACTAAAAATAATTTTGCATTTAATAGAGACAAAAGGGATGCTAGATTATCATTTGTTGAAAGGGAATATTTACCAAAACCTCCAATTATTCCTTCAGCTACATCAAGAATTAGCGTTCAAGGTCTTTCATTTGATCCCAACTCATTCTATAGCGTTGCAAATGATTTGGGAATAAATATAGATTATTTAAATAATCTCTATTATTCTTCTATAGATTTGGAAAAAGCATTATCTTCTGGAAGAGAAGAAGATATAAACAATGCAGCTTGGAAATTAATTCAATCTGCAAGAGATTTTACCTCTGTAATATGGGATAGTAAATTAGCAAACGATTCTTCGCTTTCAAATTCAGATAAAGAATTTCTGCAGTCATTTAAAGATGGCAAAGTAAACGACTTAAATAGATGGATAGATATAATGAAAGGTAGAAATTATGGAGGTGCTGCGGATCTTAGTAGAATATTTTTAGCTAAGAGTCAAGCCACAACCGATATCACAACCTCTATGAAAATTAATACCTTTTCAATTGCATTAGAGAAGCCCATTAATATGATTCCTTTGAAAGATGCTTCAATATTATCTTTTTCAGGTATAACTTATGGAAGAGCAACTACAAAGTTAGATGGAATGCTGACTACTACAATACAGGAAATAAATCCAGATGGTACCTACAGTGATCCAATTGTGACACAGCAGAAAATTCATTTTGAAGAAAGCGATGGTTTATGGGGTGGGACTTTTGATTTTGGTCGTACTAAAAAAGGAAAGTACGGTAGTTTAAATCTTCTTTTTGGTAATGGTTTTAGGCACTTTGATTTTATTGGAGCAGGAGATAACATTGTTGATTCGATTTTGACTAAAAAAAATCTATTGCAGATAATTGCAAGCATACCTCAAGCAACTAAGTTAAGTTACACTCAATACAACCTTTTTGGTACTGATTATTATAGCACACGTATAGAAGCAAAATATATATCTTTATCACCACTATCTGACTTATTATATTTGTTAACTGGAAAGAAGGTCTCTCCCGTATTAGACCTAGGATTAGGTGACATATTCGAATATGATAAAAAAGAAGGTATGAAGTTGAATAAAGAAAAGTTCTCATATGTCGAATCCACATTTAATCTCGGTAAGGCATCTACATACATTAGAAAGGAGTTAGGTGGAACTAAAGCCACAGAGATTTATGCATCTTGGAAGAAACCATTTAATGTCGACTTCTTAGACGAGGTTGGAATGTATGGTAGATGGAATGCTTTGGAAGGCTCTAATTACGGCTTTTCAATTAAAATAGGATTAAAATAAATCAAATTAAACGATTAGGTGATCATTTGTATTTTCTACGATCCAATGTTTCCATATTTTACTTTATTATATTTCTTTCTTCTTTAATTAACGCCATAGATATTCAAACAATATTTTTATCACACATTAATAATCAATATAATGCTACAGTGAGATTTAACGCTGTAATTCCGTTTAATATATCTTATGGTTCAGTTATAGTAACAAATGGGAGTTATGTTTGTACTGGTTCTCAATTAGGTTTAACAGCAAATAATATCACTACATTTTCTCCAATTTCGGTTGTGGTTGAATGTCCTCGTGAATGCTCTACTTATTCTTCTCCATCATCTTCTTTCCCACAATCTATTTTATGGATTTCAGAAAATGCCTATAATGCAAACAAATCACAATACAATATTACAAGATCTTGGTGTAATTATAGCAGATTCGCTCAACCCGAACATCCTTTGGCGCAATATAATTATACTTCTATTTATAAATTGCCAGTTAAGCAAACTTCTGGCATTGCAAGTTTGGGTGTTTTTTGTTATGGGAACATTTCTTTTTATGAGAACAACAATCAAATATCTTCTCCATTCACAGTTTCTTCAACTGGATTAGCTTATTTGTCTGCAAGATTAATTACAGGAGAATGTTCTTTGCTAGCTAGATCATTTGAGACATCAGGTCCTACTTTAGATTGCTGGTATAGTAATCAAATGTTAAATAACTATGTATTTGAAAATTCCACTGAAATTAATGTAATTTCAGGTCCAAACCTTACCCTCACTCCTACTCAATCTGATTATGTTGTGACACCTGGGGGAACGGTAACATTTAGGTTTAAGCTAAATAACTCAGGTGATATGAATGCTACTATTTCTGGAGTTACAGTATCTGACGGTTTTTCAGTTGATTCATTTTCACCTTCAACTATAAATGCGGGAGAGGTTGTAGATTTTACAGTGTCAGCAACAGCACCCAGTCTGCAGGCAGGAACAACCGTCACTCCTACCATAAGTTTTGACTTCAATTCTACAGTTCCAATAATAGGTACATGTGGTGCAGCATCGGTTGCAAATGTAAATGTAGGAAATGTACTTATTGGAGACATTAATCCAATAAATGTAAGGATTTATGCAACTCCATCAGGATTCTTTAATGAAGGAAACACATTTCTTCCTTCAAAGTTGAATATAACAGCAAGAATATGGAGAGAAGATCCACCTAATCTATATTTGAGTGACGTCGTCACGAACATATCAATCTATTATTATAATACAACTCTCAAGAACTGGAGATTGAAATTTGATGTGACCGGCATTTCTGGTTCAACTGGTTCAGCTACCGAAGATGAAAGAAAGATAGCGTGGTGGAATAATGCAGAAGGAATATTCATTAATCTGAATGAAACAATTTCATCTTCCTCTCCATTTAGCTATGTGCCTGGCGTTTATAAGGTTGAAATCAGATCTTATGATGGTGCAGCAACAAGAGGAAGCAAGATTCAAACTGATTCTAGCTATTTTGTAATATTCAACCTTCCAGGATGTGCAAGAAAGGTATAAGTCAGGCATGAAGTAGAATAGGCATACAAAGGAACGTTTAAAAGATTTGATGGACATTTATTTCTTAGAATAACTTAAGGGTGGAAATATGATAGATACACTTAAGAATGCAATAGAGAGCTATACAAAGAATATAGGGATGATATTATTCTTTTCAATTCCATTTTTGCTTTCATTAGTTCTTTTGCTTCCTCCGTTCTCACCAGCACCAGTATTCACAGCTCTAGGTGGGTATTTCCTTAGATCAGGAAGCATTCCAGAAATGACAATGATGGATTTTATAACAATAATATTTTCAGCAGGCATCTCATTACTCTTTATCTCCCTTGCAGCAGTTGCAGTCACCCTTGTAGTTAAGGCTTCAAGGACAAGAACAAGAGTATCTGCAGAGGCAATGAGAAACCTTGGAAGATACACTTTTACAGTATTTGGAATATTTGTTGGAATAAAGGTGCTTGAATTCTTGCTTCTCAGTTATTTATTATCAATTAATATGAATGAACTTCCTGCATTGTTAGTTAATTTCATTGTTTCATTAGGTTTGTTCTATATAGCACCAGCAGTGGTTCTTGAAGAGAAAAAGCCAGTTCCAGCATTGGTAAGCAGCTTCAACCATATAGCAAGAAGGCCATTGAATTTCATAATGTGGCTTTTGGTTGCATTTATCATGATTTATGTGTTCTCATCGTTGTCATTCATGATGTTCTCAGATCCAATGATGAGACAAGGATTCATTATTCTTATGAATTCTGCAATAGTGCTTCCATTCCTGGTTGTCCTTCAAGCTCATCTTTACTTGTCAAAATATACTATAGTAAGATAACATGATGAGCAAGGTGTAGATATGGCTGCTAAGCGAAAGAAGGAAAAAAGTCTTTTTACCAAGTCAAACCGACAGCTATTAGGATTTGTTCTTCTTTTATTTGTTTTCGCACTTCTTTTATACACCACATTTGTTCTTTTCAATGAAGGAAATGTTTTCAAAGACAAAAAAGAGAACAATACAGCCATATCAAAGCAGGATGAAGGAATGACATCAGTGTCTATCATCTATAAACAGAACAGCACAAAAAATTCAAGATAACACCCTATAATCTATGTAATTGAAGGGTTAATGTCAATAGTTTTTTAAATATAAACCTACAATAATTATTGTTATTTTCTATTTGTCATTCAAATGACAAGGAGTGGTATTATGTATCCGACATCACCTTCTGCATATGATAGAGCAATCACAGTTTTCTCTCCAGATGGAAGATTATTCCAAGTAGAATATGCTAAAGAGGCAGTCAACAGAGGAGCAACATCCATGGCATTGGCTGGAAAAGACGGAGTAGTATTCATAGCACATAAGACAAAGATTTCAAAATTATTTGTTCCAGAATCGTTAAAGAAGATATTCATGATAGATGAACACATGGCGATAGTTGCATCTGGGTTGATAGCAGATGCAAGAAGACTGATAGACACAGCAAGAATAGAAGCACAGAGGTATAGATACACTTACAATGAGCCTGCAGATGTTGAATATATAACAAGAGAAATAGCAGATATGATGCAGGCATATACTCAATATGGAGGTGCAAGACCTTTCGGTGCTTCATTAATATTTGGAGGTGTAGATTCAGAACCTAGAGTTTTTGAAACTGAACCCAGTGGTTCATATACTGGTATGAAAGCAGCAGTGATTGGAGCAGGAAGAAACGAGGTTTCAGAATTCTTTGAAAAAGAATATGATGAAAAAATGAATATAGAAGAGCTTATACTTTTTGGATTCAAAGCTCTCAAAAAGATTCCAGATATGAAACTTAAATCAGAAATATTTGACGTAGGAATAGTTCCATTATCTACAAAGAAGTTTGAATTTCTTTCTCCTGAAAAAGTTTCAAGCTACGTTTCTAAAGTTTAATTAATATTGAATTCTGCAATAGAGGTAATCTTATGGGACTAGAGAAGGCAGTTGTTGCCTCGATTAAGATAAACGGAGAGACATTTGAAATATACGTTGATCCTAACGCTGCTCTTGATTTTAAGCTTGGAAAGAAAAAAGATTTTAACAATGTTTTAGTAGTAGAAGAGGTCTTCAAAGATGCTAAGAAGGGTGAAAGGGCTTCTGGTGAAAAAGTAAAGAAGGCCTTTGGAACAGAAGATATTTTTGAGATAGGAAAAAGAATAGTGCTTAATGGAGATGTTCCAATCACAACAGAGCAGAGAAGACAGATGATAGAAGAAAAAAGAAAGAAAATTATTTCTATATTAGCAAGAGAAACTATAGATCCAAGGACAAATGCACCCCACCCACCACAAAGAATTGAAAAAGCAATGGAAGAGGTAAAAATAAACATTGATCCGTTCAAACCAGCAGAAAATCAGATAAATGATGTAATTTCAGCATTAAGAGCTATTCTACCTATGAAAATAGAAACTGCAGTATACGCAATAAAAGTGCCCGCTGATTTGGCACAGAAAATATACGGTAGTATAAAATCTTACAATGTACAGAAAGAGGAATGGCAATCTGATGGTTCATTAATTGCATTGATAGAGATACCAGCAGGAATGCAAACTGAATTTCTTGATAAAATAAATAAACTTACATCAGGTAGAGCACAAGTAAAGAATATGCCTAAAGATAAAAAGTAAGTCCGTTTCAAACTAAAAAGGAAAGTTTTAAATATGATAAGTGTATAAGATATTTATATTCCTCATCTTTTCACGCTATATGCTTTTACTATTGCTTAGGCGTTGATTAAGAGGGATCTTTTCATTCGACTATTTTATACACTTAATAAATTAGAATTATGAATTTTGAAAAACTAAAAAAGAAAGGTGAATTAAATGGGAAGACTAGTAATACCTGGCGATTTACTTTTAGATAAGCCAATAAGAAATCCTTATACATATATAAAGGAAGGAAAAACATACGCAGCTATAGTCGGTATGTTTGATGATCAGCAAAATAAATTTATGCCAATAAAGGCATCTTATCTTCCATCACTTAGAGATAGTGTGATAGGAATAATAGAAGAGGAGAAAGTAATAGGGTATGGAGTAAATTTATTTTCTCCTTACCATGGTCTTCTTTCTTCAAAGATACTTAGAACTACATTTAATGTAGGTGATATAATTTTGGCAGAAGTTTCAGAAATTAGTGAGGTAAAAGACATATGGCTTTCTAGACCAATAAAGTTAGTTGGTGGAGAAATAATAGATATCTCACCAACAAAAATTTCAAGAGTAATAGGAAAGCATTCATCAATGCTTAATATATTAAAGATAGGAACTGGATGTGAGATAATAGTAGGAAAAAACGGTCTTATTTGGATAAAAGGTCAGAATTCAGCGAAGGCAATAGACGCAATAGAAAAGATCTCAAGGGAAGCGCATACAAGCGGGCTTACAGATAGGATAATGGAATATCTTGGAGTTACTCAGGAAATGCTTCAGAGATTCCAGACTTCAAGAGAGCAATACAGATACTAATCTGGGAATGCAGATTCAATAGAATTATGATTATTAGAGGTGAATTAAATGGGAGGAAATTCAGAAGTGCCGTTGATCGTAAACGGTAAGAGATTAGATGGGCGAGGATTAGAAGATTTGCGGCCAATAACAATAGAGGCAGGAGTATTAAATAGGGCAAACGGAAGTGCTTACCTAACCTGGGGGAAGAACAAGGTTCTTGCCGCAGTATATGGACCAAGAGAGGTTTTTCCAAAACACGAAACAAATCTTTATGGTTCAATAGTTAGATGCAGATACATGATGGCTCCTTTTTCTACTGAGGAACATGGAAGAGCTGGTCCAAACAGAAGATCAAGGGAAATTTCAAAAGTTATGAAAGAAGCGTTTGAATATGTTATAATTAAAGAAGTTTATCCAAAAACAGCAATAGATATATATGTAGATATACTTGAAGGCCAAGGTTCTACAAGAGTCGCAGGTCTTACTGCGGCTGCAGTTGCTCTTGCAAATGCAGGTATACCAATGAGAGACATACCTATAGGCATTTCAGTAGGAAAGATAGACAACAAGATAGCTGTTGATATGATGAGAGAAGAGGATAATTTTGGTCAGGCAGATATGCCATTAGCAATAAATCCAACAACAGGGGAGATAATACTTCTTCAGATGGACGGAAAGATGACAAGAGAGGAATTCATTCAAGCATTGGAGCTTGCATTTGCAAAAGTTCCTGAAATAAGAGAAAAGCAGATAGAGGCATTAAGAGAATTTTTCAAGAAATCATCTGCAAGTATAGAGGAAAGTAATGGAAATGGTTCTCAAGAAGAACAGATTCAAGAACCTGTAGATCAACAAGCGCAGGAATAATTGAATAAAAAAGGTGATTATATGGTTATGGTTATTGATGAGTTGAAAAAAGAAGCGATTAGAGACATGCTTAAGCTAGGAAAGAGAATTGATGATAGGGCCTTTGATGAATATAGAGAGATAAGTATTAAAACCAATGTAATTTCTGCTGCAGAAGGTTCTGCAGATGTTACCATAGGAAAATCTAGAGTAATGGCAGGTGTAAAACTTGAAGTGGTAGAACCATTCCCAGATAGACCAAGAGAAGGAACGCTAACTGTGAACGCAGACCTTCTTCCAACTGCGCATGAAACATTTGAAGAAGGACCACCATCTGATGAATCAATCGAACTTGCAAGAGTGGTTGATAGAGGAATAAGGGCGGCAGAAGCAGTTGATTTGAAATCTTTGTTTATAGAAGAAGGAAAAGTGTGGGGAGTATTTGTTGATATATATACTTTAGATCATGATGGAAATCTTCTTGATGCAGCAGCATTGGCAGCTACAGCAGCTCTCCATAGCATGAAGATTCCAAGATATGAAAATGAAAAAGTAATAAGAGAAAATATGACACCAAAGAAGTTATTAACAATACCTACACAATGTACATTTGTAAAAATAGGTAAAGATATAATTTTAGATCCAACATACGCTGAAGAGATTGTAGCTGATGCAAGAATCACATATTGTGTTGGAGATGGAATGCTTTATGCAATTCAGAAAGCAGGTCCAGGTGCCTTTACAAAGGAAGAGATAATATCTTTGCTTGATAAATCTTTTGAGCAAAGAAAATATTTATTAAGTCTTTTGGAGAAAATATGATTACACTGTTAGTTAAGTACTTATAATGGTTAAATGGAGTGATTAATATGGTATCTCCCACAATAAGAGGAGGACGTTCTGTCAAGATTCGTCTAGAGGCTGTAAAGAAGCAGTTGAAACAGAAATACAAGTGCCCTTCATGTGGCAAGGTAAAAGTAAAAAGAATTTCAAGTGGAGTTTGGAAATGCAAATCCTGTTCTTATACTTTCGCAGGAGGAGCATATTCACCTACTACACAATTCGGTGAAACAGTAGCACGTATAATATCTGACTACAATAAGAAGCAATGAAGTGTAAGAAAAGTTATAATCTAAAAAGGTGATACTTTGTATATCTGTGGAAACTGCGGAAAAGAAATAGAAGAAATAACGAACTTTGTAAGGTGTCCTTACTGTGCTTGGAGGATTCTTTACAAACCACGTCTCCCAGTAGCAAGAGTTGTTAAAACAGATTAATTTTTTTTGACCTTTTTCATTTTGATATAATCTTTAGTGATCTGATGTACGTCACTACAAGTAGAAAACCATCTCTTTCTACTAAGATTTTAGCATCAAATCTTGCAACATTTCTAAATTCAAAGTACGAACCTAGAGGGAAAAAATCAATCGAAGATGTTATAAGTAGAGCAGATGAGTTAGGATACACAAGAATAATTATTGTAAGCGAGACAAAAGGCAATCCAAATAAACTTTCCTTCATAGATATTAGTGATGAATGGAGATGGGTTTTTCCGTTCATAATATTTTCAGTTGATACTAAGTTTGTACATAAGAAGATAGGTAGAATAAATAAGGAAGTTGAAATGATAATAAAAAATAGCAGTAAGTCAGAAAAGGCTAAAAGAATAGCAGATTTGTTTGTTATTCCAGAACCAACAACTGATGATACAACAAAGTTTATAATATCAGACAATTCATTACTATTCAAGTATAAAGATAAACGAATGCAATTAAAGATAAAAGAACTTTTGGAGTCAAGGAGATCTGAAGAACATTCTGATTAATAATAGCATCTGATTAATAATAGCAGATTTTAAGGTGTTTTAATGAAAATAAAGCTAACTATAGAAATGCCTTTTAATAATAAAAAAGAATTAGATGACGCATATAAATCTTTGCAGCCAGAACTTGAATTTAAGGGAAGAGCAAAGATAAGTCTTTCAAAATCAGATAAAACTTTAATAATATTAATAACCGCTGATGATCTTGCTTCTCTTCATGCAGCAGTTGGGTCTCAACTTAGAGCTTTAAAAGTTATTAAGGGGGTTCAGAACTTTGCAGAAGAGTAAATAAAAGATAGAATGATATAAAGTAGGTAAAGATTATTAAATTTCATAATATATAAGTAATTGGAATGTTTGTAAGCAGTTCATATTAACGAGGTGTTTTTATGGAAGAAGACAGACAATTGGAATTGCAGTCACTGCAGCAACAGCTTCAGATACTCTCTCTTCAGAAGCAACAGATGAAAATACAGTCTGATGAGATAGACCACGCTCTAAAAGAGATAGAATCTGCAAAAGGAGACATATATCGGTTGGTAGGTCCTATCCTTCTTAAATCAACAAAAGAGGAAGTGGTAAAGGATCTTAATGACAAAAAGGCAACATTGGAAGCAAGAATACAGATATTAGAAAAACAGGAAGAAAGAATAAAGAAGCAATTACAAGAATCAAAGAAAAAATAAGTAAAACAAGCAAAGAAACTACAAATAAGCAACAAACAAAAAGATTAAATCCAATTTTAATTTGTTAAATTTGTCAATATAAAAATTTCTTTTCTATCTTTCCATTTTTTATTTTTATTCCATCTCTCTTTAGGAGTTCAATCTTTTTCTTCACACCGCCCTTTGCAGAATATCCTCCAACCTCACCATTGCTTTTAACAACTTTGTAGCAAGGAATTTTTTCAGGATTTTTATTTCTTCTCATTAGATTTCCAACAACACGCGCTGCTTTATTGTTTCCGGCAAGCTCAGCCAGCCTTTTATAGGTTATTACCTTACCTTTTGGTATCTTTCTAAGGATAGAGTAAACTCTTTCTTTAAATTTAATTCCATTATCGTTATTTCTAATTTCTTTATTTTTCATATTTGTCATATTTTATCTAGTTATAGATATCAACTAAACAGATTTTAAAACTTATACACCAATATCTTTTCAGTGAGCAAATGCCATTAGACTCAGGAATTGTTGCATATATATTAACACCTATTCTTCTTTTTATAGGTATTCTTCTTTTTTGGTTTATTCAGTCTGCTGTTTTGCTTTTTGTAGCAAGGAGATTTATATTTCCATCGCTATATAAATACAGATTGACAGAATGGTTTATTATTGAATTTGCGATTGCTATACATGAATTATCCCATTTCTTTGCAGCATTTTTTACTGGTTCTGAGATAAATTTAAAAGAATCGTTCGTAACATCAAAAGGAGGAAGAATAGCAGCAAGATCCTCTCAATCTATAGGAGGCTGGATCTCAATAATAATAGCTGCATTCGCACCAGCCTTTATCCCGTCATTGGTTCTTTTTATCTTAAGCATAATCTTATTTCAAGTAAATATACCGATGTATAAAGTATTGGATGCTAAGCCAAACATAGGTCTTGATTCCTACATCTCTATTCTGTCATCAATAGTTCTTCCCTTGTTTAATTTATTATTATCATTAATAATCTCACCTTCACTATTTTCGATTATTTTCATCTACTTTATGATAGTATTCTCTCTTACTTCTGCTCCAAGTGAAGATGATTGGAAGGCAAGCTATTCTGTTCTCTTTTCATTCCCAGTAATCCCCTTGCTTATAGTCTTTATACTTCTGAACTTTGTATCAATACAGTTCAACTTTAATCTCCTTCTATTCATTTTGACAATTCTTTCCATTGTTTTTTTATTCGTATCATTCGGTATTTTGTTTAATTTAATGTTTGTTATTCTGATAAAATTGCTTGAGAGGGTGTGGATTTCAATATCAGCGCAGATAAGAAAGTCATTAAAGATTTACGATTGAATGATTCCTAGAGTGATCGGGATGGTAGAAAAGGTTTCAAGAAAAAGTAAAAAAATAAAAGTAGGATGGTTCACATTCACATGCTGCGAAGGTTGTGCTATTATATTCATAGAGCTTTTGAATGACAGATTTAAGGAATGGTCTGAAAAGATTGAATTCAGACATTTTAAAATCCTCAAATCTAAGAATGATTTAGACGAACTTGATCTTGCGATCGTAGAAGGCGCAATATCAACAAAAGACGAGGTTAATCTTTTGAAAGAAATAAGAGAAAAATCAAAATTTGTTATGGCTGTAGGTTCTTGTGCTCTTACAGGCATGCCAGCAGGATTAAGGAACAATTTCGACAATGAGAAAAAGAAAGAAATAGAGCAAATATTGAAAAAATTTGATTACTTGGATTCAGTTGAGCCAGTTTCAAAGTTTATCAGAGTTGATTTCAGAGTACCTGGTTGTCCAATGGATGGAAATCAATTTGTAAAAGAACTTTCTTCCTTCATCGAACAACATTCATGATTTCAAATAACTAAAGGTGATTATATGCATAATATTTCAGATATATCTATAAAAGATTTGAGCAAAATTGAAGGACATGCAAGTGTAGAAATAAAAATAAAAAGCGGAAAAGTGGAAAGTGCTAAATTGAAGATAGTGGAAAATAAACGATTTTATACTCAGGCAATAAGAGGAATGAGTATAGATAATATATATTCTATAGTTTCAAGAATATGTGGTACATGCAGCATTTCCCATATGACATGCTGCATAGAAGCGATTGAAAATTCATTAGGGATCGAGCCATCAGAACAAACAATGAAGCTAAGACATCTTTCAATGTTCGGTACAATTCTCAGGGACCATGCAATGCATTTATACATGTTTTGTCTTCCAGATATATTCAATAAAGATTCCATATTGGATTTTGACAAGAAACAAATGAAAATAGTTGAAAACGGCCTTAAGGTAAAAAAAGCAGCAAATAATCTTGCAACCATTGTTGCAGGAAGAGCGGTACATGCGCTTTATCCTAGGATTGGAGGTTTTTCATCTGTACCAAGCAAGGATTCAATTAAAAATTCAATTTCAGAGCTTGCTTCTGTAAGAGAACACGTCATTGATCTTGTAGAACTATTTTTTGATTCTCAATTTGAATTTTTCTGCAGTGCAAGGAACGTTGCATTAGTGGATAAAAAATTTAACTTTGTAGAAGGTAGGATACAGGATTCCACTGGATTGAAAGTGGAGGAAAATGATTTTCCAGAGCATCTGCATAGAGTTGTCATTCCTTATTCGCAAGCAACAGGTTTTAAGTTCAAAGGTGAGGAATATATTGTCGGTTCACTGTCAAGGTTAAATCTTAATCTACAAAATATGCATAGTGATACCTTAAGAGATTTATCTGAGTTTACATCTGTATTTCCTTCAAAAAATATATTTCATAACAATCTTGCACAGGCTATAGAAATGTTACATTGCATAGATGCCTCAATAGAGATACTAGAAAATAGCAACTTTAAGGAAGAAAAATTACCAGATCTAACCAAATATAAAGAAAAAAAGGGAAAGGGCATTGGTGTGGTAGAAGCGCCGAGAGGCACTCTGTATTATGAGTTAAATATAGATAAAGGAATTGTAAAAGATGGATTGCTTGTCATTCCAACAGCCCAGAATCAGGTTAATATGGAAAGAGACATCAAAGAATTAGTGCAACAAAACCTAGACGAAGGATTAGATAGGCATACTATTGAACACAACATAGAGAAACTAATAAGAGCATATGATCCATGCATGTCTTGCGCAAGTCACTTTTTAAGGGTTAGATGGAGCTAAAGTTTCATTTAATAATTTTTCTATCTCCTTAATTGCCTTTCTTTTTTTATATCCCATCGGAATAGCGAATATATTTATTTTCTTTATTTTTCCAATTTTTTTCATTATTTTCAATGTCATTCCAAGATCAAAATCATGCATCGAACATCTTCTATTCTCACATATTTCATCAATATTAGTTATCAATCTTACATTCTCTACTCCATCTACAGTATCGATTATGTTGATTTCGTTTTCATCTTCTATTTCATCTGGGTATTCCGCAGGAATAAATTTAATCATTGGGAATTTTTTCTCTAACTCTGGAATTATTTCAAGAGGCAAGCTATCATTTTTTATTAGCGGATTTCCAAAGCAATAGACCTTCAAATGCTCATTCATTATTTCACTCTAAACAAAAACAAATAAAATAGGAAAAATAAATTAAGACGAAACAAAATTAAAATAAATTGAAAATAAAGGTCACCAATTTTTATCAATTTAAAGGTCATCAATTATATCTTTCTTTTTCCTTTGTCTTCGATATGTATGCAGTTGACAGGGCATGCCTCTGCAGCATCCTGATTGCATGCTATATCTTTAACTTCCAATTCAAATACATTTCCATTCTTCTTAGCTCCAATCAATTCAGACTTGCCATCGCTCGCCATTTTCCAGTATTTTGAACATACTGCTGCGCATGTACCACATCCAATGCATGCATCTCTATCGTGTATTATTTTTGCCATTATAGCACCTCTATCAATCCAATTAAATTAAGCTTTTATCATTATTTTTAACAGCTTCCTTTAAAACCTTAACGTTTTCATTATCCTTTCCGAATGATTCTTCAAGTATTTCTATAATCGTTTTTTGTTTTATTTTCAAATGTTTATTTTTGATTATCTTTCCTAAGAGATAGATATTAGAATACATATTACTGCCTGTAATTTGCTTTGTAATTTCAGATGCAGGATATATAAAAATCTCTTTAATGTGCGGTTTGATCCTTGTTTTGATTTCATCCAAAGAAGGATAGCTTATATTTTCTATATCCATCCTGGTAGGTTTGATCTGAATAGAATCTGAATATACAATCGTTTTTTCTTTATTACAATATTTTATTAATGATTGTGTCTCAAGCGGCTCTAATGCTATTATTATGTCTGCAGACATATTTGGCACTATGGTTGTTTTCACGTTTTTTCCAATCCTTAAGTGGAATTCAGTATGTCCAAATCTTTTGGCCAAACCATGGAGTTCGCTAGTCATAACGTTGTTTCCTTCTCTTTGAGCAGCCAATGAAATAAGGCTTCCTAGCGTCATTACTCCTTGTCCCCCAACACCGGTTATTATTATATTGATCTCTTCATTTTCATTTTTTTCGTTTTTATTGTTTTTAGATCTTCCATTTTCTTTTCCATTCGGCATTTTTAACCACCACAAATTAAGCTTTTTTATCTTCGCTTATTTTCGGTTTAATTGCACTATATGGACATATCTGCGAGCATACAGTGCATCCCCAACACATGTCCTCTGAGATATAGTATTTATTCTCCTTTTTATCATAATGAATTGCAGGACATCCATACTCTATACATCTTCCACATTTCTTACATAGCTCTTCATGAATTTGATAGATAGGTACTTTTATCTTGTTTTTTCTTGCGTTTCTCATAAACATTAATCTGCAAGGTTGCCTATAAACAACAACCCTTACTCCTTTCTTTTCTTTAACTGCCTTCATTATTTCTTGAGATTTCTTAGTGTCAAAAGGATTAACTACATATACATCTGCACCCATTGCCCTGCAAACTTCTTCTATTGATATCTTAGGTGCGCTTTCACCACATCTTATTCCAGTTCCAGCATGCGGTTGTTGTCCGGTCATAGCTGTTGTGCCATTGTCAAGAATGATTATTATCATATCTGATTGATTGTATATCGCATTTGCGATCTCAGGTAATCCTGCATGGAAGAAAGTAGAATCACCCATAAATGAGACTACTGTCTTTCCAGTTGCCTTATGTATACCATGTGCAATTCCAGTTCCTGCGCCCATGGAAATGATATAATCTTGCATATCAATTGGATTATAAATTCCTAGAATATAACATCCTATATCTCCACCATATGTGAGACCTCTTCCTAATACTTCTTTAGTGTTCCAGAAGCTAGCTCTATGTGGACAGCCCGGACATAGGATAGGATCTCTCTTAAATACATCAGGCGGTGTTTTCTTTTCTTCAACTGGAGGAAGATTTAGAATGGAAACAATCGCATTTACAACCTTTTCAGTTCTCATCTCTCCTATTGGAGGAATAAGATCATTGCCATGCACTTTGATTTTCAATTCATTATCTGCAACTACAGATTTTACATGCTGGGCTACAAAATCTTCGATTTCTTCGACAACCAATATATTTTTCAATTCAAATTCTTTAATAAATTCAGCAATCTTCTTCTTTGGATAAGGATAAAACGAAAGTTTTAGGATAGGTAATTTTCTATTCAATCTATCACAAGCCTCTAATGCATAATTGAATGACACTCCAGTTGCTATTATACCAAGTCCTCCTTTATCTCCTTTTATTACTTTGTTAAATTCAGATTTTTCGCTTTCTTCCTCTAACTTTAGCATTATATCATGAAGCTCTTTATGTCTGTCAATGATTTTTGGAGGCATTGTGTTCCATTTATCATCTTTCTTGAATTCTCCTTCCCCTAGACTCTTGCCTTTCTTTATCTCTCCAAGCTTGACAATTGATTTTCCATAAGCTACTCTAGTAGTCATTCTTATAATAGCAGGAATTCCATATTTTTCAGAGAGTTCAAATGCAAATTTTGTGAAATCCTTAGCTTCCTGTGAGTTAGAAGGCTCAAGCATTGGCATGTGTCCTATTTTTGCAAAGAACCTTGTATCCTGTTCGCTTTGACCTGAACTCCAGCAGTTTGGATCATCTGAAAAAACAATAACCATTCCTCCTTTCACTCCATGATAAGCAAGCGGAAAGACGCTATCGGATGCTACATTGAATCCAAAATGCTTAAATGAAACCATGGATCTTAGACCTGAGAACGCGGCTCCTGCTGCAACTTCTGCAGCTACCTTTTCATTTGTGCAGTATTCAAAATAAACTCCGGTTTCTTTTGAAATCTTACAAAATAAGTCTCCAACCTCTGAAACAGGCGTTCCAGGGTAGGTTGTAGATATAGAAATACCTGCTTCAAGTGCGCCTCTTACTATTGCCTCGTCTCCTAAAAGTAAAACATTGCCTTTCGGCTTGAGTACATCTTCCATAATTGATATTTAGTGTGAAGATATTAAAATATTGGCTCGGCAGTTACTTCGATCATCAAAGTTACCTCAGACTGGGACAGTATCGTCATCGCCAATAAGATTATGACGCTTTTATTTTTATTGCTTTTGTTTTTAGGCTAACAAACTAAATTTTATCTAACGCTTACTAATTCCATATACTCTGCAGTCATTCCCATTAATTCAAATTTTACATTCAAGTTTCCTGTATTGTTTTCAGGAATGCTGTTTAGATCTATGTAATATTGCATTCTTCTTAAGTTTTCAGGTATGTAGATAGGAGTTCCATCAGATCTTTCACCGATCTTTTCAGTAATCAGAAGGCAAGCCTTCTGGACTTTGAAAACAGAGCCGTGTTTGTTTATGAATTCTTCTACTTCGTTTTTGTTTGCATTGTTTGAAAATAGAATCAGATAGGAGTCTGAAAATGTGAGAGACAAATTATAGTCTGAGGCGATGCTTTCTATTTTTTGCCTGTCAAATGAATCTGTAATAATTCCCTTCGTATAAACTGTTGCATTTACGCCATTTTCATTCAGCTTTGAGTTGAATTCATTGATTTCAGTCTGGTTCAGATCCCTGTTGAATGTTATCGCATCATTTTTAGTATAATTTATATCACTGCTGTTTATGCCTAGTTCAATAATCTCATCCATATTCAGGTTTCTATCCTCCCATCTTATCTTTCCTACTATAGCATATAGATCATAGCATGCAAAACTTGCACTTACTATTCCATCTGCAGTTCTTGTAATCGGTTCTGCAGATATGGATTCAATTCCTTTATCGCTTATATATGCAACAAGGTCAACATCTATTTCCTCTCCTACTCTGCTAAACGGATCTAGATAAAGCCTGATGTTCCCAGGTGCCTGTTTTGTTTCACTTCCATTTTGCATATAGAAGGAGACAAGCCCATTAATAGTGCAGGAAGATTGAGCTAAGACATTTACATCTTCATTTATGTATGCGTTTCTTATCTTTTCTATATTTGATTTAGAAGAATATACTAAAATCCCTTTGTTTCCTATTATGTTTATATAATCAATATACCCTGCATCCTTTAATTCTCTGGCTATCTTCTGCGTGTTTTCATTCCAAGGCTGAATAATAATTTCATTTCCATACCCTGCTATCTTACATGTAGCGGTTCCTTTGCCCTGGCTTATGTTTGAAACAGTTTCATGACTGATAGGAGTTCTTGTGAAGTTATAAAACATAGACATTATAAACATAAGAGCTATGAATGCAACTATGTATCTTACCATTTCTTTTCTTTCCATTTGATCACTTCATTTAATTATAAGATAATGAGTAAAAATATTAGTCTTTAAAGATTTAAAAGGCTTAACACCATATATATCTTATCTGCAAATTATATTTGCTAGAGAGGGATAATATGGCAATACAAATAGGAGATTTCATAAAGTTGAGTTATACAGGAATGCTAGAGGATGGATCAGTATTTGATACTACTGATGAAAAACTTGCGAAGGAAAAAGGAATTTACAATGAAAGAGTAGTATACGCGCCAGTTCTTTTGATAGTTGGAAGACAACAGGTCATAAGAGGATTGGATGAGGCTTTAGTAGGGATGGAAAAGGGTGAAGAGAAAGAAGTAACCATTCCTCCTGAGAAGGCATTCGGTCAGATAAACAATGATCTTATAAACGTAATACCATTTTCACACTTTGAGAAGCAGAGAATCAACCCAGTTCCAGGAATGATTGTAAATGTAAATGGAAGAGACGGAATGGTCAGATCAGTGGGTGCAGGAAGAGTAATAGTTGACTTCAATCATCCTTTAGCAGGAAAGACATTGAAATATAAATTAAAGGTAGAAGACATCTTAGACACACCAGAAAAAAGAGTAAATGCATTATTTGAAGATTCTGGACTTGCTGGTTCTGTCAAGCTTGATAAAGATACTGTGATTGTGGAAACAAAAGCAGATCCTTCTGAGAATTATATATTCAGAAAACAAACATTCCTTTCCTGGATAAGAGAGATAAATGAGGTAAACAAAATAAAATTCAATGAAGAGTATGAGCTTATATCAAGGAAGCCAGAGGAAGGGCAGAAGACTGAAAAAACAAAATCTAAGACAGAGTAGACGATTTCATCAGATGTATAATATTATCGCAAAATATTAAGGTTGATTTTGTTGATTTTATTTCTATAGTTTCAGAATTTAAAGAATTCCTTAATGAATACAAAGTTATGGGTCTTGCAGTTGCATTCATAATGGGTGGAGCAATAACAACACTAGTGCAATCTCTTATGAACAACATAATAATGCCGATTTTCGGTGCGTTTCTTCCAAACGGAGACTGGCAAACTGCAACATTTGCATTAGGTCCAATACAAATCGGATGGGGAGCATTTTTAAGCGCATTGATAAACTTCATAATAATCGCTTTTTTAATTTTCATGATTGCAAAATATGTCATGAAGGAAGAAAAAGTGACAAAGAAATAATATTTTAATATTTTACACCATTAAGAATAAAAAAGATGATTTTATGTTGGAATGGATATTTGTTTTGATTGTAATAGGAATTATGTCTATCAAAATAGTTATGCAGTATCAAGAAGGAGTGGTGTTTAGGTTGGGTAAGTTTGCTAGATCCGCAGGACCTGGCTTGAACTTTGTTATCCCTTTCATAGAGGAGATTAGATATGTTGACAAGAGAATCACAACTATAGATATTCCAAAGCAAGAGGTAATGACTAAAGACAATGTTCCATTAGGTGTAAATGGCGTAGTCTTCTATAGAGTTGAGGATTCAAAGAAAGCAATACTTGAGATAGAGAATTATCATTATGCTATATCTCAATACGCCCAGACTGCATTAAGAGATGTCATAGGTGGAAAAGAACTAGATACAATACTCACAAACAGAGAGGAGGTTGCAGATGAAATAAAATTAATAGTTGACAAGGAAACAAGCGAGTGGGGCGTAGACATTATAAACATAAAAATTCAAGATATAGAATTGCCTGCAGATATGAAGAGAGTGATGGCAAAGCAGGCAGAGGCAGAAAGAGACAAGAGAGCAAAGATAATTGAGAGTGAGGCCGAATTCGCAGCAGCACAGAAGGTATCAGACGCAGCAAGGCTTCTTTCATCAACTCCAGGTGGATTGCATCTTAAAACGCTATTAACTATATCTAACGTTGCATCTTACGATGGCAATTCCGTAATATTTGTGACACCAATAGAAATACTAGAGGCAATGAAGGGCTTCGCAAAGAAAGATGGATCAAGCGAATCTGATAAAGAAACAAAAGAAAAAGGTAAGAAATAATCGATTAAGGTTTTTAATCTCTTTTTTAATTTTTTATTTTTTCCAAATGTCCATACTAAGATACCTCTCTCCCCTATCACATAGGATTGTAACTATATTCTTTCCTTTCATATCTTTTCTTTTTTGAAGCTCAATACATGCTGCTAAGTTTGCACCTGATGAGATACCACATAAAAGTCCTTCATTTCTTGCAAGCTCCGTTGTACTTTTTATTGCATCCTTGCTTCTCACAGTTATTATTTCATCGATAAGATCATAATCAAATATTTTAGGTACAAATCCTTCACCTATTCCCTGAATATCGTGATGTCCTATCTTTCCTCCGCTTAAAGCTGCGCATTCTTGTGGTTCAACCGCTATTATCTTTACATCTCTATACTTTTTCTTCAATACAGATGCGACTCCTCTTATAGTTCCACCAGTTCCAACACCCATAACAAAAACATCTACTTTAAGCTTTTTCCTTTTCATTTCATTTATGATTTCATTTCCTGTTTTATAATGTGCTTTAAAATTATCTGGATTTTCAAATTGCGATGGAAACCACGCCTTTCCTTTATATTTAATCTTCATTTCTTCAAGTTTTTTAACTGGTCCAAACATCTCTTCTTTTGCAGGAGTAAGAATAACTCTTCCTCCAAACGCCTCTATCATTTGTCTCCTTTCTTTTGTTACATTTTCAGGCATTATTGCAATGAATTCATATCCAAGTGCAGCAGAAACCATTGCAAAAGATATTCCTGTATTTCCAGACGTGGCTTCTATTATTTTCATTCCTTTTTTTAACTCTCCTCTTTCTTCCGCCTTGTGAATCATCTCATGTGCAATCCTGTCTTTTAGACTTCCACTTGGATTGAGATATTCAAGTTTTGCATAAATGTTTGAACTATTGCTAAATCTTTCAAGTTTCACTATGGGCGTATTTCCTATATTATGAAATATATCAACCATTCATTTCACCTTTTATTTAAATCATTTTTTGGCCTTTTATTAATTGTTTTGATGACAGTATTTTAAATTTATTTATCAAATTGAGTTTATGTGTGAGATATGCAGCAAGCTGGATGATGAACATAGAAAAAGAGTGGATTCTATTTTCTCAAGAATTTCAGAGCGTATAAGTAATTCAAAGGAAAGCCAGGAATTCAAAGGAGTAGCATTTTCAACTCCAAACTTTCCAAAGCTATATGGGATTTGGTTTGAACCAAGAATGCAACTTCAACTGCCATCAAATTTTTATCAGTCTGTTCTGGTAGACGGCCAGAAGCTAAGAAGCGATTGGACGTCTGGATGGTTAAGGGTTCTCTCATTCCATCAAGGTTCACTTTTTCTTCTTGCACATGGCTTTGTAAAGAAAGAAGATAAAGAATACAACTTATTTCTTTATCAAGTAGAATTCAAGAAAGATGAGTATAAATCAGTTGTTACCGAAGGAAATAAAATTATTATAACAGTAGAAAACATTCAAAAAGAAGGAATAGATCTAATAAGTGGAAACCAGGTTTCTCATATGTTTTCATTTTCCTTCATCCACAATCCAACAGAAAAAGCGTTCGTCCCAAGAGAAAGGATCGAAAGCAGCGGTCTATTCAGATCAGTTTATCAGGGAAAAGTAGCTCCAAAACCGATCACATTTGATTGGTCCAATTATGTTATTACAGTTCCTCATTTCTCGTTTCATTCAATCCTTCATCAGCGATACAAAGAATTTGGATTTGCATCTGCAATTGAAATGCAGCATAGAGTTACAGATGTATTAAAAGAGAGTTTATCTAATTTTGAAAAATAGCCCCGACCGGATTCGAACCGATGTCACGAGGTCCAGAGCCTCGTATCCTTGACCACTAGACGACGGGGCTAAGTTAATTTAAATAAATCCTATTAATAATAAAATAGTGTGCTGATTTAATAAATTTATCTTAAACATGCAGGTTTTGGCCACTGCTTGCTATTCTTGTGATATCTGATGCATTCGCAGCATATTCCATGTCTCGGGCAGTCTGTTTCTGGACATGGACAATCCTTTTCATTTTCTTCTTTGTTTGGACACGGGCTTCTCATAAAAACACCATTAATTATCCTAACAGTATTAAAAATTAATATTGTCTAGCAATATAAACTACATGTTTTGCAGGTTTTCCGCAAACCACACATTTCTTATTTCCAAAAGGCTCTTCAACTTTGCCTATAAGAGTTCCTCTTACCTTTCCACCTTTTGTTTCATATTGTATCATGTCTCCGCATTCTTTTCCATCAGAATCAATAGAACAGATATTGACTCTTGCATATCCCTTATCTTTGTCAAGAATATTCTTAATTTCTTGGATATTTTCTGCATTTTTTATTTTCCCCTCTAATTTAGATATTGATTTCTGCTTTAATCTGTTTATCATCTGCTCCTTTTCTTCCTCTATAACTTTGATCAGATCTTTATCCTCTATTCTTTTTCTTGTTCTTTCATCTCTTGGAACAAGAGTGACAAATTTTTCATTAACTTCTTTTTCTCCGATCTCTATTCTGAAAGGCACTCCTCTAAGCTCCCAGTCGGCATATTTGTAACCTGGCGTTTTATCTCTTTCATCTAATATTACTTTATATCCTTTCTTTTCTAGTTTCTTTTTAGTGTCTTTACATTTATTAATTATTAATTTATTGTCAATCCCGCTCTTTACTATAGGAACTATCACTACATCTACTGGCGCTACAGAAGGAGGAATAACTAATCCTCTATTATCACCATGAATAGATATAATCGCAGCCATTATTCTCCATATTCCAGGCCCATAACATGTTTGATAGGCATGGAGTTCGTTGTTATCCTTGTCTTTGAATTTGATATTGAATCCTTTTGCAAAATTCTGTCCAAGATAATGTGTGCTTGCAATCTGAAGAGTCTTTCCATCTGGCAGCAGTACATCAGTTGCATAAGTGTGCTCTGCACCAGGGAAAGTATCCCATTTAGGTCTTTGGAAGAACATGCATTCTATTCCCAGCTGTTCTTTAATAACCTTTGTTGATATCATCATATCTTTTATTATCTGTTCTCTTGCTTCTTTTTCTGTTGCAAATGCATCATGTGCCTCTATCCAAAGAAATTCTCTTCCTCTAAAGAAAGGACTGGTTTCTGCCTCATTTCTAAAGACAGTGCAGCTCTGATACAATTTTATAGGAAGATCGGTATAATCTCTTATCCATAAAGAGTACATTTGATACATTGCAGTTTCACTTGTTGGTCTAAGCGCAAGCTTTCTGTTTAATTTTTCAGTACCTTTTTCAGTTATCCAAAATACATTAGGAACAAATCCTTCTGCATGCTCTTTTTCGATTTCAAAGTTCTCTTCAGGAATTACTGTAGGAAAGAGTGTTGGCTCATGACCATCTTTCTCAAGTTCTGCTTCAAATAAAGCATATAATTTTTTGAATATCCTCATTGCCCATGGCTTATGTACGATGAATCCCTGCACATTGTATCTATTGTCAACCAAATCTGCTGCATAAATAACTGTATTATACCATTCACTGAAGTTCCTGTCCTTGTCTTTGTCAAATTCTCTTCCAGCCATTGCCATGATAACACCTTTAAAAACATAAGCATTAATATAATTAGTCAGAGAATATTTAAAAACAGTAATATAATAACCAATTATTTCGAGCAATGCGGTGGTCTTATGGCGTATGAAGGATATGTAGATTTGAAATATTCCCCATCCAAAGACGATTTAATATGCAGGTTTTATGTAGAGCCAAGATACGGAGTTTCGTTTGAGAGAGCAGCTAGTACAGTTGCGGCAGAATCAAGTATAGGAACATGGACAGATGTTCAGACTTCAAAGCCATACGTTAAAAAATTAGCAGCTTATGTTTTTCATTTAGATCCAAATTCAGGATATATTGATATAGCATATCCATTAGATGCATTTGAACCAAATAACATTCCTCAGATGCTTAGTAGCATTGCAGGAAACATATTTGGAATGAAGGAAGCAAACAATCTAAGACTTTATGATATAAAAATTCCAAAGAAAATGATGCAATGGTATGATGGACCAATGTTTGGTATACCTGGTGTTAGAAAATTACTCAAGGTTAAAACAAGACCTCTTCTTGGAACAATAATCAAGCCGAAAATGGGTTTAAATGTCAGGGATCATGCAAAGGTTGCTTATGAGGCATGGGTAGGCGGATGTGATATAGTCAAGGATGACGAAAATTTAGCAAGTCAGAAATTCAATAATTTTGAAAAAAGGGTGAAAGAAACATTAAAGTTAAGAGACAAAGCAGAGAAAGAAACAGGCGAAAAGAAGATATATATGCCAAACATAACTGCTTCTGGAAAAGAAATGGAAAGAAGAGCAAAATTTGTAAAGGATCATGGTGGAGAATATGCGATGGTTGATATAATTACTGTTGGGTGGAGCGCTTTGCAAGATTTGAGGGATTCAAATAACAAACTTAATTTAGTAATTCATGAACATAGAGCGGGCCATGCTGCAATCACAAGAAATCCAAAGCACGGAATATCTATGCTTACAATAGCGAAACTTACAAGGATGCTTGGGTTTGATCAATTGCATGCAGGGACAATAGTTGGAAAGATGGAAGGGGGATTGGAAGAGGTTCAAGATGTTGTAAGTGCGTTAAAAGAAAAGGTAACTCCTCCAAGGGAAAAAACATTCACATTAGGGCAGGATTGGTATGGTGTTAAACCTTGCTTCCCAGTTGCATCTGGAGGTCTTCATCCATTAATGTTTCCTGTAATTACAAAGTACTTAGGAAAAGACTTAATCCTACAAGCTGGAGGAGGAATACATGGACACCCTCAAGGAACAAGAAGAGGAGCAACTGTTGCGAGAGCTGTATTAGAGGCAGTGGATCAAGGAATAGCGCTTGAGGATTCAAAGGATCCATTAATAAAGGAAGCAATCGAGATCTGGGGCAAACATAAGTTCTAAGATTCTGTTATATATTTTTTGATTTTCAATTCTTTTATTATTTTTATAATTAGTTAGGTTTATATATTCCTTTTTTGTAGTTTAATTATGGGAGAGATCGGATATAAGAGTCCATACGATGCAGTTGAAGCTTTCCAGCATAAAATAAATTTAGAATGGCCATTAACAAAGGCATTGATAGAAACAGGAAAGGAGCTTTATAATGAAGGATATTATTTTGTAAGCCATAAATACATATTAAAAAACAATCTTCTTGTTTTAAACAGAAGCAATGGCGCCGAATCGAATTTCTTCCTTTTCATAAAAGCAAGAAGTAAGAGTGAACTTGATGTCTTTTTCAGCAATCCATCAAAAGACAAAAGTGTTAAAAGAGAAGATCTGATTCTTCATCATTCTGTAAAGTCATCAAATAATAAAGATGAAATCATTCAAGGTATTCGCAAAGTAATTGCAAAAATTAAAGCTTATTCTGAAATGAAGCCATTAAATGAATATTGGGGCAATCTACATTCACATATAGGCACTATTAATGGAGAAAGAGTCTGGGATGATGGAATAACAGAAGATGAAAACTGGTTCCTTCAATCAATGCTTTGGCATCATGATTTTCATGCATTAACATCACATAATTGGACGCATAATGAGGAAAGATTAAAATTTATAGATGAGATGTGCTCTTCTGCAAATATTGTTTTTATTCCTGGTTGGGAAAATACTACAACAGTAAAAGACAGAGTGAAATCACCCCATATCTTGGTTCTATGTAAGAACATTCAAACAGCAATGAAGGCTAAGTATGAATTTCTCTCAAAGAAATTAGAAGGAAGAGAAGGCGTGGTGACACCAGTTCTCGTGGGGGTGCCAGGTCCTTATAAAAAACATTTACATTACCTCAAGTCTCTCCATGATAATCTTGAAGCTGCTTTGATTATAGCTCATCCATCCTCGCAAAATGCAGGAATAGATATATTAGATCCATCTATCTTTGAATTACTAGGAGAAAAAGAAACTCTGGAAATACTTTTCAATTTTGCAGATGGTATAGAACAATTCAATTTTCATGAAGTAAAATCAGGAATGGCAAGAAATCCAACAATAAGTAAATTTATACCTATAGAAGGAGAGAATAAACATCCTCTTTCACATATGGTTGTTAATTACTTTGTAGGCGAACACGGAAAGAAAATAGGTTTGTTAACATTTGCAAACCAAGATGACCATTATCAACCAAATATAGATTCAGGCTTAATAAGTGATTATTCATATGGATACAATTCACTGGTTCTTAAAGTTGAAACATTCAAGCATTTCCAGACGCTTGGAAGGAAATTCAATTCAGAAGAATTTATTCATGCTTTAATAAAAAGAAAAATGCCGAATTGCGAAGAGGAAATAGAAATAAAGCCAGTTGCATTTTTAGAAATTAGGGAAAATAAAGACATTGATTTTTGGGAGAATAGAAAGAAATCAAATATTGAAAAAATAAAGGAATGGATAAATACACAGCCAGGATATTATTGGAATATAGCTAAGCTTCAACTTAAATATTGGTTTGGTAACAAGGAGCAGAAGAAAGAAATTATGAATGAATTAGAAAAGGCAAAATCATATAACGAATCTCCTAAATAATTAACAAAGACTACTGATTCAATGATACACATTTAAATCTTATTATTAAAATATAAACATTGTTATTTTAATCTTATATAGTCTATATACTGATTTTAATTCAAATGGTGGGAGATTGGATTATCCTGAAACAAGTAGAGAGATAAAGGTACCTACGAATCCAATAGATAAAGTTATAGGTCAAGATGAAGCAATAAAATATGTAAAGATCGCAGCATCTCAAAAAAGACATATTCTTTTAGTGGGAGCTCCAGGTACTGGAAAAAGCATGATTGCACAGGCAATGGCATCCCTTCTTCCAAAGCCTAATTATGAAATCTCTGTACTTGATAATCCAGAACATCCAGAAAGACCTATTCTAGAAGTTCGCTCAAGATTTGATATAGAACATGAAAAGAAAATTCCAAAACCGAAAATAGTAAAACCGGTGGACGTTCCAATTGTAGTAGCTGAAAGATTGGGTCTTAGATGCAAAAGATGTGGTTTTTTAAGCAAACCTGAGATATCCTCATGTCCAAACTGTGGTGCAGACAAATATAAAACTCATACTTCTCCATTTGATGATATTGTTTTCGGTGGTTCAGCTAGAGAAGATAAGGTTTTTTCTTCAGAATATATAAATGGTGTAGAACAAAAAGTAATGTACGAGTATAAAAAAGGAAACATCTACCTTTATGATGAAGAGGCGTTGGCAGCAAGAGAACATGCTACTGTTCAGAGGAATGTGATAGTTCCTTTAGAGAGATCTCTTTTTGTTCAGGCAACTGGAGCTTCTGAAACAGAGCTTCTCGGTGATGTTAGACATGATCCCTATGGAGGGCATAGTGAGATAGGTACAAAGCCATTCAAAAGGGTGGTTCCAGGAGCAGTGCACGAGGCTCATGAAGGAGTTCTTTTTATAGACGAACTTTCAAATTTAGGACATCTTCAGAGGTATCTTCTTACCGCAATGCAGGAAAAGAAGTTTCCAATAACAGGTAGGAATCCAACAAGTTCTGGAGCATCTGTCAGAGTCGATAATGTTCCATGTGATTTTATTCTTGTCGGTGCGCTTAATTTTGCTGATGTAGGTACATTGCTTCCACCATTGCGTTCAAGGATTCTTGGAAACGGGTTTGAGGTTTTAATGAACACTGTAATGGAAGATAATGAGAAAAATGTAAAAAAACTCATGCAGTTCATAGCTCAAGAAATAATCGCAGATGGAAGGATTCCTCATGCAAGTGCAAAAGCGATCGAAGCAATAATTAATGAAGCAAGAAGAAAAGCAAAGCTTTATGACAACAAGGAAGGATTGACATTAAGATTAAGAGACCTCTCTGGAATAATCAAGCTTGCAGGTGATTTTGCAGTAATTGACGGAGCTGAATTAATAGAAGAAAAACATGTTGCATTAGCAATAGAGAAAGCAAAACCAATTGAGCAGCAGATGCAAAAGAAGTATGGTTCAGTATGGAGAAGCAGTGCATCAGATTATGGCATCTCTAAGGCGCCAGATGAACATATATTCTAAAAGCATATTATAAAACATTTATATCACAACTAAAATAAGTATAAATAAGATTGTATTCTGGGATTACATTAAAATTAAATATCTTTTCGACATAATAATATTAAATTCTTTTTAGGCCCTGTAGTCGAATGGTTAAGACGCCACTCTGACACGGTGGAGATTCGGAGTTCGATTCTCCGCGGGGCCACTTAACTTTTTTATATTTAAAGGAAAATAGATCAAAAAATGGATTATAATCAGATTTCACATTTTAGATTTTCTCTTCTAATTATTTCTCTCGCTGCAATCAATCCCGTAACAGCAGCTGTAACTATTCCTCCACTTACCCCAGCTCCATCTCCTACAGTAAAGAGATTTTTGATCTGTTTACATTCCATATTTTTACTTATATCTAATCTTACAGATTTGAACTTGATCTCAGGAGCATACAATAAGGTATGCTCTTGATTCACTCCAGGTATAACCCCAGAAAGCATGTCTAATCCCTCAACTATGTCATTTACAATTCTTTCAGGCATTGCCATGCTTATATCTCCAGGAGTTACCTCTTTGTTTGTTGGTTCAACATAGCTCTTTTCAATTCTATCCCAAGTACTCCTTCTTCCTTTCTTGAGGTCGCCAAGTCTTTGAAGTATGGGTTTTCCACCACCGATTGTAGTTGCAAGCCTTGCAATGCTTTCTCCGTAGAGTGTTGTATTTTCAACCGGTTCTGTTAATTTCACTCTGACTAGAAATGCAAAATTAGTATTGTTTGATTTTTTATCCTTCATGCTATGGCCATTAACAGAGACGAAGTCGCCATAGTTTTCAGTTATAACGAAGCCTTTAGGGTTGGTGCAAAAAGTTCTTACAAAATCATCATATTTTTTAGTAGTTATATGAAACTTAGGATCCCAGTTTATTGAAGTAACCTCTTCCATAACTTCATTATTTACCTCAACCCTTACCCCAATATCCAAAGGACCATATTCATAATTTATTCTATATTTATTTGCTAAATCAAGAAGCCATCTTGATCCAGCTCTTCCAGGCGCAAGTATTACGTAATCAGAATTAATCTCATATTCTTTATTGTTTTCAACTATCAATCCTTTTATTTTATTATCTTCTATTATCAAGTCTTTTGCCTTTGTTTTTATCTTTATTTCCACTCCATTATTTTCCATTTCTCTCTTTATATTTTGGACAACAGATGGAAGATGATCTGAGCCAACATGCTTTTGTTTTATAGGAATATACTTTATGCCTGCCTGCATAGCCTTTATCCTTAATTCCTCTGCCTTATGGTTTACTTCTGCCTTAGTTTCCACTCCATTCTTAACCAAAACATTGTCTACATAAGCAATCAACTTTTCAGCATCGCTTCTGCTTGTGAATTCAAGCATGTTTCCTCCTATCTCTGGATCAAGGTTTATCTTTCCGTCAGAAAAAGTTCCGCTTCCACCCATTCCTTGAATATAATGTGGCGCTGCAGTAGATCCTCCATCTTTGATCTTTTCAGATCTCTCTTTTATATCCTCTCCCATTTCAACCAAAACTACATTCATACCTGCTTTTCCTAAAAGATAGGATGCGAAAATTCCTGCTGGACCAGCACCGACAACTATTACTTTCTTCATAACTATCCAGTCATCATTTTTTACAAACATATTTTAATCTATCTAATCTTCACTGCGAATTTTTTCTCATTTTAATTTTAAATTGAGAAATAGTGATTCATTAGGTTCTAATATGATAATACTTTAAAATTTTATGTTCAATTTGTTTTTATTAAATTTTTGGTGATAAATTTGGAATCAATTTTCAATGATATAAAGAGAGGTAGACCTGTTCTTGTATATGAACCTGAAGAAGATGAATTTTCTATGATGATTTTGGCAAATAAAATGAATATAAGTAAGATGCGTCTTATGAAGAAATACGCTTCTGGAGATATCGGAGTAGCTATATCTTATGAACTTGCCTCAAAAATAAAAATCCCATTTCTTCATGAGTTAATTATTTCTCATAAAAAGAAAATTCCAAACATAAAAAAAAGCAGTTTATCTTTACTTATTGACCATGTTAAGGCGAAAACAGGATCATCAGATAAAGATAAATTATTATTAATTAAAGAAATAGCATCTGCTGCTAAGAGTAAAAATTATGAAAAATTTGTCAAAAATATTTACATTCCAGGTCATCTTAAATTTTTTATTGCAGCAAAAGGTCTTTTAGATTCAAGACAAGGTCATACAGAATTAAATGTAGCACTTGCTAGATTAAGTGGCCTTAAACCTCACGAAGTAGCAATAGTAATGTGTTCTCTTCGAAATCCAAAAAATGGAAAAATGATTACTAAGAAAGACTTAAATAAATTTTCTGACTTAAAAAAATTGCCAATAATTGATAGAGATGTAATCTTAAGATATTGGAGAGAAGAGTATGGATAATATTCTTAAAAAGCTGTATATGATTAGATACTTTGAAGAAAAAGTTGCTGAATTGCATAAAGAAGGAATTGTTAACGGAACAGATCATTTCAGTACAGGTCAAGAAGCTATTCCAATAGGAGTTTGTTCACACTTAAGGAAAAGTGATATAGTTACATGCGGACACAGAGTATATCACATCGCACTGAGTTGTGGGTTGAAACCAGAAAAAATTTTTGCAGAACTACTTGGAAAAACAACAGGATATAATAAAGGATATGCGGGAGCGATGCATTTTTCATCAAAAAGTGAAGGCTTTTGGGGAGCTAACGGAATAGTAAGTGCTAATGTAGCTATTTCTAGTGGTATAGCATTAAGTTTAAAGGTACAAAAAAGTAATTCTATTGTTGTAACATTTCTTGGAGATGGTGCTACAACACAAGGTATATTTCATGAAACTCTTAATATGGCCTCTCTTTGGAATTTACCAATACTTTTTGTTTGTGAAAACAACTATTGGGCTCAATCAACATCTATAAAAGAACATTCTGCCGTAATAGATCTTGCAAAGAAGGTAAAAGGAGCATATAATATAGAATCTTTAAGAGTAGATGGAACAGATATAAATAAAGTGATGAAGAGTAGCAAGATAGCAATAGATAAAGTTAGAAAAGGAAAACCTGTGTTTATAGAATTTTTGACATACAGACAATGCGGACATTCAATAAATGATGTTGATAAATCATATTTCACAAAAGAATATATAAGAAAAGCAAAACTAAATGATCCAATAATAAAATATGAGAGATATCTTATTAAGAAGAAATTAATAACGAGAGAAAAAATTGAAGAGTTAAAGAAGGAAATAAAGGAGCAGCTTGAAAAAGATCTAATTGCAGCTAAAAATGCTAGATTGACCGAATTAAATGAAATAGAGGTTTTTAAATGAAATATATCGATGCGATTAGAAATGTAATAATAAATGAAATGGAAAATAATGAAAAGATAATTGTCATGGGACAAGATATTAGAGAGTGGGGAGGTTCCTCTGGGCTATTTAAAGGCCTAGATAAAAGGTTTAAAGGTAGAATAATAAACACACCTATTTCAGAAGCAGCAACCGTAGGTATAGGAATCGGGGCAGCAATGAACGGAATGAGACCAATAATAGAATTTACTTTCTTTGATTTTCTACTTTGTGCAGCCGATCCTATAATCAACCATGCTGCAAAAATAAAAGCTCTTTCTAATGGAGATTTTAATGTTCCTTTAATTATAAGAGGAGTTCTATCATCTCATAGAGGTTATGGTGCAACTCATTCGCAAAATTTAGAATATATCTTCATGTGTCCAGGACTTAATGTTGTATATCCTTCAAATCCAGATGATGCAGCAGGGCTTATGAGATATGCACTAAATCAGAGTGATCCTGTTTTATTCATCGAGCATAAACTTTTGCACAACATGGAAGGAGGGGTTACATCAGAATCAGTACCATTTGGAAAGGCTAAGATAAGGCAGAAAGGTAAGAATCTGGGGATTATTACATATGGAAGATTAGTTCCAATTGTAGAAAGAATAATTAAAGATATGGATGTTGAATTGCTTGACTTAAGGTCATTAAATCCTTTAGATAAAGAATCGATAATTGCAATTAGTAGAAAAACAGAAAAAATTCTTATAATAGAAGATGGTATCGGATTTGTTGCATCTAAAGTTGCAGCTATAGTGCATGAAAACTCAAACGCAAAGGTAAAAATAATGCATGCAAAAGAGTTTCCAATTCCTGCTGCCAAAAATTTGGAAAATTATGTTTTACTTACAGATGACAAAATTACAGAAGTAATAACCTCTTTTATTAAATGAGATATTGAATCATAAAATATAAATACTATTTTTACTTAATTTTATATTATTATCTGCTATTTGATAGTAGTTTATTAGTGATATTATGGCAGAGATAACTGTTATCGTTGTTGGAAACATAGGTTCTGGAAAATCTACGTTTCTGAAAACTTTAGAAGAGAAGAAAACAGGCTTTAGACTTCTTCCTCTTTTAAGCATGCCTGGAGAGATAAAAGTAGAAAAAGAATCTCCAGAAGTTTTAGAAATTGTTGACAAGAAGTTCTATCCTGCACTAAGAGAAAAGAATAAGGACATGCTGTTTGTTGCAGAGTTAGATATATTAAAGGCAAGGATAAGGCAGATGCAGGCAAACATGAGACAAGGAGGAATAGTTTTCAACGAGAGATGTCCTTATGAAGATAGATATGTATTCGTCGCAAACCTAAATCAATCCGGCCTTCTATCAAAGGAACATTATGAGATATACAAAAGAGAATATGAATATAGCATGAGATCAGTATCCCCTCCTGATTTATTAATTTATCTTTATACTAAACCAGAGACTGCATTTAAAAGAAGAATGGATGAGATAAGGAGAGGGTCAGGTGGCCTACCAAGTGAATCTGGATTGACATTGGATTACATAAGACAGCTGCATACTTACTATGAGAACATGATAAATGAAGAAATTCCGAAAGAGATTCCAAATTACAGGGATGTTATTTTAATAATCGATGCAGATAGGGACTTTAGCCCTAAAGATCTGATTCGTTTCCATAACTATATAGAAGAGAGAGCACATAGACTTCTTATGAAAAGAGGATTTTATAGCAATTCAAAATCAATATACAGACAAAAATGATCATATATATTGGAGTGTGTTGTAATGGCAGAAGTAATAATTGGTGTGATGGGAGGAATTGGAATAGGAAAATCTGAGTTCATTAAGTCAATGAAAAAAAGAAGATTCAGCTCGCAACTCCCATCAATGCTAGTAACTCCTGGCGAATTGAAAGTATATGAAGAATCAAAGCAGGTCAAAGACATTGCAGCTTCTGTTTTTTATCCTGCACTAAAGAGAAATGATAAATATACTTGCTTTGCTGCAGAGATAGCTATGCTCAGCGCAAGAGTAGAACAGATGCTTCAGGCATCAAAAGAAAACGGAATAGTTCTTGTTGAAAGAATTCCAGAAGAAAATAGATTCGTTTTTTTCGAGAACGACTATAAATCAGGAATATTCGGTGATCCAAATAGTAAGATTGCAAAATCATTCTACCAAAGTTATTCTGCTACTTATCAATATCTAAAAAATAAAATTCCACCTGTAAATGTTTTTGTATATCTAGATGTTAAACCAGAAATTGCACTAAAAAGAATAAAAGAAAGAGGAAGGAAATCAGAGAGAGGCATTGATATCACTTATTTAAGAAATCTATATTCTCTTTATCAAAGATTGATTGATGAAATCCTACCTGAAATTGTTCCAATGTATGGGCAGAGGTTATTAAGAATAGATGCAAATAATGATATGAGCGATGAGGATTTGAAGAGATTCCATCTTCAGATAGAAGAAAGAATAATTAAGTCATTGCAACTACAAGGGTGGAGGCTAAAAAACCGAGAGTAAATAATGCCGAATATAACGAACATAAGAAAAACAGCAAAATAAATTAATAGCAGAATGGCTTCAAATAATTTATATTCTTTTTGTAGATTATCTAATTGGTTTTTATGGCATTTCTTCATATCGCTATAGAGGGAATATCTGGAAGTGGAAAAACAGACTTAGGATCTCTTTTAGAAAAACCCCCACTTGTATTCTCATTTACAAGAGGAATTGAATTTCCAGGAGGAGTACCAGAAGTTAAATTTTTTAGGGAAAGAGCGGATCAAAATCCTTTCTTGAAGGATTTTTATGAAAGCGGCATGAAAGAATCTTTTGCTTATGCTTCTCAGATGTTTTATCTAAATGCAAGATTTGTGACAAATATGAATATTAAGTCATATCCAGGTATAGCTCTTGAAGACAGGTCAATTTATGGAGATTTTTTATTTGCTAAGAATCTTTATGAAATGGGAAAATTAAGCAAAGAAGCATTTAATGAGTATTGCAGACACAGAGACTCAATAATGAAAATATATGGAATTAAAGAGCCAGATGGAATAATATTTTTAGACATAAATGTAGATACTTGCTTAAACGAAAGGCTAAAAAAGAGAAAGACTGGAGAAGCATTGGATTATGAATATTGGGGAAGATTAATAAACGAATATAGACAGGAATTTCGTAGTCTTTCAGAAAAGATACCTACAATATGGATAGATGCAAATACTGATTTCCTTAAGAATGAGAACTATGTTAGAAATGTCACAAGAAAGGCGAATAATCTCCTCAAGAGGATAATAGAAAAAAGAAAGAGAGAACAGAGTATAGTGCAGGAAAAGCTTCCATTAGATATTAAAAAGCCTATTTCTACAGCAGTTCAGAAGCCACTTCTCTGATTTATAATAAAAAACATATTAAATTAATCGCTTTTATCTATCGGTTTTCTTTTTATATTCTTTTATAAAGCCTGTGCTATAATCAAATATGCCAAAAGCAAAACAGTTGCCAAAAATGAATATTTCAAAGTCTTTTTACCTACCTCTCTATTCAGCAAGAATGCGGCTGCTGTAGATGTTGCAAAGCTTCCAATTATCGCTGCTGCTATTGAGAGAAGGAGCTCTTTTTGACTTATAGCAGTATATACACTTCCCAAGGAAAGCATAGTATATCCACTGCTTATTGTTGAAGCAATGAATGAAACGATTGGTAGAAATTGAGGGAAGTTCTGTGCGCTTAATTGGAACAAGATCAATGCAGCTATCAAGAAAAGAGTTGCATATACACTGTTTATTACAGTTATTGGTTTTTCTATAGTGTATTTTTTCTTTTTAGACGTTCTTTCCTTTAAAACAAGCAAAATAAGCATGCCAGCTATAAGAGCGAACAAGGGAAGAACTTTATCTATCATGTCATTCATCACTATCACTACCAGCAGACTATTTCTAAGGATACTTCCAAGCATTGCAGCGATTACACCTTCGCTACTTATTCCCTGCTTTGTTTTATTTAATTGGTAGATAGAATAAGTTGAGTTTATTATTCCTCCAATAAAACCAGTTACAGTTATATTTTCTCTTCTAAAGATCCTGTAAGCTAAGAATGCAAATAAATTCAATAGTGTTACAATCAGAAGGAATGCAAACACTAGAAATAGATCCAAACTTATTCCATAGATCTCAATAGGTTTTGGTGGTAATATTGGAAAGAGGATAAAAAGTATTATTCCTATCTGGATTAACTCACTTATTTCTTCATCTGTCAAAAGTTCAGCCGTTTTTTCTAATTTTTTTCCAATAGCAAGCGTTCCAACAATTAAAAAAGCAGCTGCAGTAGCTTCCCATACAAGTCCGCTTCCCACCATCAAACCAGAAAGAAAAAGAATTGGCATTAGATAAGAACTGATTTTGTCTGTTCCATTTTTCTTTTCTGCATTTTTTAGCAAATCATATGTGAGGGCAAGCACCATTATAAATCCAAGCATTGGAAAGAACTCAGCGAACGGAATTTCAAAGAGAATAGACATTGCACTTATACAGCCAAAAATAGCTGAGAAAGAAAACATCTTTATATCTATTTGGTTTTTTGTTGTTCTCTTTCTTTCTAATCCAATTAGAGCTCCAATTGCAGCTGCAATGATTAACCTTGCTATTGCTTCATAAGTGGTTATAAGCATCCAATCTGCCTCTTAAACATCTATCATTTTTTGTTTATTCTTTTAACTATCTCTTGGCAAAGCTTCTTTGGATCGTCACTATTTTCTAATATTGTTCCAATTTGTATAATATCTGCGCCAGCATTAACAACATTTTCAGCTTCCTCAGGAGTTTTTATTCCACCTGCAATTATAAGTGGAATATTTATTGTCTTCTTTACCATCGATATCATTTCAAGGGGAACATGCCCTACTTTAGATGCTGATCCAACATCCATAAGTATGAATTTTGATCCAAGATATTCACCAGCTAGCGCTAATGCAGCTCCTATCTTAGGTCTGTCACGAGGCACAAGATTAACATCTCCCACCCAACCTACAGAACCACCTGGTTCAACAACAATATATCCAATGGATAATGGTTCTATTCCCATCTGTTTTATAACTGGGGACGCAAGCATCTGTGCCTGGCTTATCCAATAAGGATTTCTGGAATTGAGAAGAGACATGAAATATACTGCATCTGCATATTTAGTTAGGGTTGCAATGTTTCCTGGGAACAATACAACAGGAACCTTTACTTTTTCCTTAATCTTCTTTACAACCATATCTAGAAGCTCTCCTTGAACTCCTATTGAACCACCTACAAGTATCACTGCTGCCCCTCCTTCTGCTGCAGCAATAGCTGTTTTTATTGCATGTTCTATATCTTTATAATCCAGTGGATCTATCAATGCAAACAGAAGTTTCTCTTTTTTGTTTAATCTCTCTTTGATGTATTTTTCAACTTCATATTTCATTTAAATTACCTCCGATTCTTTATAATTCTCTTTTTCTAATTCATCTTTTTTTGCTTTTTCTATCTTATTAGTATTTTTAGATTTATAAATGTCTACTATTTCTTTAATCCCCTGCATTAAAGGTATTACAGGTGTCCAACCAAGTGCCTTGCTTGCTCTTTCTGTATCAAAAACCCTGTGAGAAGCTAATACATTTATGTCTTCGCTACTTATAGAAGAACCAATTGTAAAGATCTTTCCAATAATTGGCGGGATTCTCAATGGAGAATATTTCTTTCCAAGTAATTCTGCAACATAAGAATATATTCTTTCTTGAGTCATTGTTCTATTCTCCACTATGTTGAATGTTGCGTTGCTTATGTTTGATCTAGATGCAAGTATTATTGCCTCAGCAACATCTTCTGCATGTACAAATGGTATTACATTTTTTCCATCTCCAAAAATAGGCATCGTCCCTTTATCTATCATCTTTACTACTCTTGCATATGTCTTGTAATATGTTTTGCCGTACATAACGCCAATTCTTAGAATTATGTAAGGAAATGAGCCATAGTAAGAATTAATAACTCTTTCAGCTTCCAGTTTTGATTTCGCATATAAATCAGTTGGATTTGTAGGGGTCTTTTCAGTTACAGGATTCTCTAAAGGCTTTTTTCCATA
The DNA here is from genome assembly GCA_038886535.1 of Candidatus Micrarchaeia archaeon. Taxonomy (GTDB): domain Archaea; phylum Micrarchaeota; class Micrarchaeia; order CABMEP01; family CABMEP01; genus DTQF01. Next base: position 122,287 of record JAVZXS010000001.1, read on the forward strand.
TACTCCAGTTGTGCTTGCAAATATTAGTTTCTTGTTGAATTTTGCACATGCCTCTGCAACTGTTTTAGTTCCTTTTATATTCACCTTTTCGAGAATTTCCCAATTTCCACTGTAATCTATAATTCCAGCAAGATGAACCACAACATCTGATTTCGCAACTCCTTTCTCTATCGCATTTCTATCATTTATATCTCCCACTATGATCTCCACATCCTTCATAGGTGGAAGTTTTCTTTTCTCTTCTTCATTTGCCACCAGCAATATCAAATTTTGATGTCGCTCATATAGCTTCTTTGTCAAAACAATTCCAAGCCTTCCACTTGCTCCAGTTATAAAATAATACATCTAATCACGCTAAATAAGCTTATAAGAAAACATTAATTATTTGATACTTAGATTTAATATCTTTTTCCTTCTATAATTCTAATAATAAACACAAAATCTCACTTATTTCAAGTTATAAAGATGATTATATGCCACTCAGACAACCAATAGTTTCAGTTTTAGGTCATGTAGATCACGGAAAAACGAGCATTCTTGATAGCATTCGTTCAACTACAATGGCATCAAGAGAAGCAGGGGCAATAACTCAGCATATAGGTGCAAGTGAGGTACCCGTTTCTGTTATAAAGGAAAAATGCAGTCCTCTTTCAAAGTTCATGAAAATCAATCTTACTATTCCTGGATTACTTTTCATAGATACCCCAGGTCATGCTGCATTCACAAATCTAAGAAAAAGAGGGGGAAGTATAGCTGACATTGCAATACTTGTGGTAGATATAGCTCAAGGATTTCAACCACAGACAATAGAAGCGCTTGAGATATTAAAGGAGTATAAGACTCCATTCGTAGTGGCTGCAAACAAGATAGACTTGATAACTGGTTGGAGGACCAAAGAAAAGTCATGTTTTCTTGAATCTTTACCTTCTCAAAGATATGAAGTACAGAATGAATTAGATTCAAAGATTTATGAGCTAGTGGGAGAGCTTTCAAAGTTCAACATACAATCCGATAGATTTGATCGCATAACAGATTTTACTAAAACAGTAGCAATAGTACCAGTAAGTGCAAAAACGCAGGAAGGAATTCCAGAGCTTCTTATGATGATTTCAGGGCTTGCACAGAAATTTCTTGAATCACAACTTGAATCAAAATTTGGTCCTGGAAAGTGCAGCATAATGGAAGTAAAATTTGAGAAAGGTCTTGGAGTAACAGCAGACGTTATACTATATGAAGGAGTAATAAGAAAAGGAGATGAAATAATATTTGCAACAAAGAGCGGAATAAAAACAACAAAAATAAGAGGTCTTCTTAAGCCAAAACCTTTGATGGAGATGAGAGATGTCAAAGAGGCATCAGATAGATTTACTTATGTAGATGAAGTTTATGCAGCTTCTGGAATAAAGATATTTGCACCAGATCTTGAAGATGCATTACCTGGTTCATCTCTTTATGTAGTCGGAAAGGATTCAGATCTAGGAAAAATAAAGGCTGAATTAGAAGAGGAGCTAAAAGAGATTCTCATAAAGACTGAAAATGTAGGAATGATAGTAAGAGCAGATACGCTTGGTTCTCTGGAGGCAATAATAAAACTTCTTGAATCCGACAAAACCATAGAAGCAAAGATAAGGAAAGCCGATGTCGGTCCAGTTACTAAGGCCGATGTTCTCGAGGCATATTCTGTAAGGCAACAAGACAGATATTCAGGAGTCATTCTTGCTTTTAACGTGTCTGTTGATCCTGAACTTGAAATAGAGTGTCAGCAGAAAGGAATCGGAATTATAAAGTCAAACATAATATATTCTCTTCTTGATCAGCTCAAGCTTTGGAAAGAAGAAGAAAGAAAAAGAGAGCAGCAGGAGGCAGTTTCACAATATACATTTCCTGCTAAGATTAGATTTATACCTGGATATGCATTTAGGTCAAGCAAGCCTGCCATATTTGGAATAGAGGTTCTGATTGGAAGAATAAAGCAAGGAGATACATTGATAAAAGAAGATGGAACAGAGATAGGAACAATCAAGAGTATCCAGGTTGAAAAACAAAGCAAGACAGAACTTAAAGAAAAGGAACAGGCAGCAATTTCAATGGATGAGCCAACCATAGGAAGGCATATATTTGAAGGAGAAGTGTATTATACAAAGGTACCATTGAAAGATGCTCTTATTCTAAGAGATAAATACAAGTCACTATTGACAGGTCAGGAGCTAGATCTTTTGGATTTGATAATTAAGCTTACAAGAAAGTAATTCTTTAAACAGAAAGAATTAATATATTAAAAGACACCAAATAAAGTCATTCTACTACGAATGCAACTTTACATACTATTCTATATTCTTCTATTTCTCCTTTTTTATTACAATGAACTTTTTGATCTACTATATGAATTCCAGTTATTCCTCTTATAGTTTTCGATGCTCTTTTAACAACCTGTCTTAATGCATCATCGAACGATTTGTTTGATGTTCCGATCAATTCCACCACTTTCAATACAGCCATTCATTCACCCCGCTCATACTGCAAATGCTTATTTAAACAACATTACAATAGTATTGCTTAAACGCTCAGTTATAAAAGTTTTGCGTATAAATATAATTATGTCAAAAAATGCCATTGATTCTAAAAAGTTGATTTCTAAAATTCATTTCATTTCAGAGAGAATATCAGATCTACCTCATTCTATTTTTTCTAAGTTCATAGGACTTAAAGGAAAGAATATAATATCTTTAGGCCCTGGAGAGCCAGACTTCGAAACTCCTAAGCATATCAAGGAAGCAGCAAAAAAGGCATTAGATGATAACTATACTCATTATGCTCCTACTGAAGGGTATCCTGATCTTTTAGAAGAAATTGGAAAGAAACTGAGGAGAAAAAACAACATAAAGCTGGATGATCCAACAAAACAGATATGCGTAACTGCAGGTTCAACAGAATCTTTACTTCTTTCTATGCTATGCTCTTTTGATTCTACTGAAAAAGTTTTGATTCCAAATCCTGGCTTTGCAACATATGGTCCTACTTTAGAAACAGTGGATGTAGTTCCCGTTCCATATTATCTTTTTGAAGACGATGGCTTTGAATTGAATTTAGATGATATAAAAAAGAAAATAACTCCAAAAACTAAAGGAATAATAATAAATTCTCCATCAAATCCAACTGGATCAGTATTCTCAAAATCAAAACTCGAAGAACTTGCAGATATTGCAGTTGAACATAATCTTACGATAATAAGCGACGAAGCGTATGAAGATTTAGTTTTTAACGGAAAGAAACATTTTTCAATAGCTTCTCTTAATGGAATGGAAGAGTATGTACTTTCAAATTTCACGTTTTCAAAATCATATGCAATGGCAGGATTTAGAATAGGCTACGTTGTAGGTCACGAAAAACTAATATCTCAAATGTCTAAAATTCATCTTTATACATCAGTTTCAGCCTCTTCTATCTCACAACGCGCAGCATTAGCAGCTCTTAAAGGACCGCAAAGTTGTATAAAAGAAATGGTAACGGAGTATGATAGAAGAAGGAAGTTCATAGTTAAAAGAATAAATGAAATAAAAGGTTTCGAGCTTAAGAAAATTCCAGAGGGTGCATTTTATATATTTCCAAAAATCAGATTTGATGAATTAGAAAAATATCCGTATAAAGATGGTTCTTCTGAGAAGTTCTCTCTATGGTTACTTGACAAAATAAAGGTTATTACAATACCTGGCATAGAATTTGGTTATAATGGAGAAGGATTCATAAGAATAAGCTATGCAACAAATCTCAAAATGATAGAAGAAGCAATGGATAGATTTGAGAAGTTATTGGGTTCAAAGTAGTTGTAAATTTTAATATAGAATTTATATAATTGTAATTTAAGATTAGGGTGAAATCATGGTAAAGGAGTTACTAAAAAAAATTAAATTAGGGAAAAGTAAGAATAATTCAAAGAAGAAGCAACATAAGATAAAACATATCATAAAGAATATAAGAGAGAAGATTTCTTCAAAAATACCAAAGATAAAGAATCTAAAAGAGAAAAAGATTTTAAACCAAATAAAACTAAGCAAAGGCATTTCACCAAAGCAATTTGAAGTAATAACCCCAGATGGCGTTGATATAAAACTAAACTTTTATGATACTCCAAACACTGACAAAGGAATAATACTCCTTCCAGTTTTAGGGAAGACTAAAGAATCAATGGATGGTTTGGCTCAATTTGTATGCAAATTAGGATATAAAGCAGTAGCAGTAGATTATAGAGGACATGGCGGTAGTGCATTGAATTGGCAATCTTTCAGATCTAAAGACTTTGCAAACATGGTTTATGATGCAAAAGCAGCGAAAGAATTTCTTGCAGCTCACAAAACAAAAACAATAGGTATAATTGGAGCAAGTATAGGTGCAAATGTAGCATTGAATTATTTGGCAATGGATCCACAGATAAAAACTGCAATACTTCTTTCTCCAGGTATAGATTACAGGGGAGTTAAAATAGATTACTCCATCCCAGACATAAAAGTGCCAATTTTTATTTTTGCTAGCAAAGGAGATCAATATTCTTTTGTAAGTACCCAGCACATCCAGAAGTTATGTGGATCACCAAATATATGTGTTGATTTTTTGGATGGAGAGATGCACGGTATGGAGTTGCTTTCAGATAGAAAAACAAGAAACTACATCTTAAACAAGATTGAAGCATGGTTAAAACAATATGTAAGATGACACAACATATAATCAAAAGATTGATAGCAATAAATCATCTTATTTTATGCTTTCTTGCATACATATAAAGGAATTGTTGTGCCAGTCCTGCATTTCCATTCCATTTATGGATTGCAAATTCTCTAATATCTTTATCTGTTATTTTATCTGTTTTTCTTCCCTTTTTTTCAAGATAATTTTTTATCTCTTTTTTATACAACTTCTTCATAATCCTACCTATCCATACATCTATCGGAAATGCCTCCCCTTTTCCATAGCCAAACAACAAAATGCAGTCTGCAACCTTTTCTCCTACACCTGGCAATCTAGTTAATCTTTCTTTTCCAGCTTTATATTCTTCCTTTTCGATTTCTTTAAACCACTTTTCAGAAGTTCTTTTTGCTATTTCATGCAAGTATTTATCTCTAAATCCAAGACCACATTTTCTTAGCTTATACAAATCAGATTTTCTTATATCTTTTATAGATGGAAATAGATATAGTCGTTGTTCTTTGTTTATTTCTGTTCCATGCGTTTCCTTTATCTTTTCAACAATTTTTTCTATTCTAGGAATATTTGAAAAACTACTGCACACAAATGTAGCAGTACAGTACCACGGTTCTTGTCTGATGATTCTAAGTCCTTTGAATTCTTTTATTGCGTTTTTTAGTATTCTATCTTTGGAAAGTTCAACATAAATATCTTTGATTTTTTTTGAAGGAATGTCTAATGTGAAATATTTCTTTATCTTCTTTTTAATATCTCTATCTTTTCCATATAATAGTTCAAATTCTAATCTGTTTGATTTTTGCCTTAACTTTACAAAATTGCCATAAATCTCACCAATCCACCATTCATTCATTCTTTTCCATCCAAAAACCTGTCCACTATTCAGCGTCACGTTTAAATCAAATAGTTCTACCGGGATACTTCCTTTCTTTAAAATTCGAGATCTAATGGACATATCTACACCGTATTATTAGATACATAACTTGAGAGAGGAACATATAAAATCATTTACATAGATATATCTGCATGCTTAGTTATATACTTTACGCCAAAAAGTTGGAAAAAAATGTATTTCATTTTGCTATAACCTCAAAAGGAAACGCAATTATAAAAACAAATAAAGAGTTGTCCCCAGGATCTTGGTTTGATATATCAGGAGAAGTAGTAAAAATAGATGAAGATACGGTCGAAATTCACCCAAATAAGATTGAGATTGTCCAAAAACCAGAGAAAAATGAGATGAAATCGATTCTCAATTTCATAAAAGAAAAATCAAAGCCAAAAAGTACTAGATTCTTTTTCGAAAATCAAGATATGGAGATGTTGTCATCTTCTATTCATAGTGCTGCTAAATATATAAAAGAGGCTTGCGTACTTAAAAGACCGATAATAATAAGATATGATACAGATCAAGATGGTCTGACAGGAGCTGTTTCTCTTTTTTATGCATTAAAAGATTATTATAATATAAAATTTATACCTCAACAATTTCCATTTTATAATAGGTTAGATTTTGAAGAAGACAAACGATATATAGAAAATTTAGAGGCAAAACATCTTCCTCCAGTATTGATAACTGTTGATTTTGGATTCAATCCTGAAAGTGAAGAAGCTTATAGGCTTGCCAAAGACTATGGATTCTCAATTCTTGTTATAGATCACCATCCACCACAAAAACCATCTATAAAAGAATTATTTGAAGAGATTGTTTCCCCATGGCTATTTAATATAAAAAATCCATCTTCATATACCGCAGGATTATTGGCAACAGAAATAGCAAAGAAGATAGGAAATATTAATGAGAAAACAGCTGACAAACTAATTAGAATCTCTTTAACTGCAGATAGAAGTAAGATATACAATCCAACAAAATCTGATCTGAAAAATTCAGAAGCGGTGGGTTATTTCATTGGTACTTCTGCATACGAAAATAATATCACGCAATATGCAAAGGCGATAGAAGATGAAGAAATGTTGGATTTTGCCTATGCACAATCTCAGGAAAAAATTCAGACCTTCCTAGAAAAAGCAAAGAACACTACTAAGTCAAAAACAATAAATGGAATAACTTTTTTCTTTGTTGATGTTACAAAGTATATAAAGAAAGGTTCATACCCAAATAAAGGTTTAGCAGCAAACATTATGGCAGATTTATTAGGAAATAGAAAAACCCCAACAGTTACAATCGTTTATACTGGAAGGAATATTAGTTTCAGATTGAATCAGGCAGCGCTTGAATTTGGATTAGACCTTTCAAAAGCAATTTCGAAATTGAAAAGTGAAATGCTTCATGGTATAGAATCTGGTGGAGGACATAAGGCAGCAGCCGCACTTAGATTAAACCAAGGGTATCTTAAAGAGGCGCTTGATAAAATCGTACACTACATAGCAGAACAAAATCCAAAATAATCTCTAAAAAGATAAATTAAAAACTTTATTTAGCTTATATTTATTGAAGGGGATATTGCGTAACCAGGCAGCGCGGCAGGCTCCAGTTTTTGGGAATGCCTCTTGCCTGTACTGCTTTCTAGGATAAATTTCCTGGGCAGTCAGCAGGTATTCTGACTCGGGTCAAACCGGGAATGATCTATAACGGGAGCTATGATTTGATGATTGCTCCAAAAGAAGATACCTGCAAGTCGGGGTTCAAATCCCCGTATCCCCATTTTTTTCTAATTTATCTAATAAAATTTTAATCTTCTCAATAGATTTTACTTTCATAATTTCTTCTCTTAATTTACTTGCATTCTTCATTCCTTTAAAAATTTGAGAGTAGACTAATTTTATGTTATTTAGGTCTATTAAATCTAGATTTTCACATATTTTATAATATTCTAGAGCTGTTTCAATTCTCTCTCTATTCGTAAGTTCGTTCTTACCTTCAAATACTCTTGGGTTTTGAAGCGCAGCCCTTCCAATCATTATCCCACTGCAAAATTCATTTTTTATTTTTTCTTTTCCTTCTTCAAGATTTCTCACATTGCCATTTCCAACTACAGGTATGTTTATCTTCTCATGTGCTGTTTTTATGATATTCCAATCGACATTTCCTGAATACCCTTGTTTTACAGTTCTTCCATGAACAATAAGAAAATCAGCACCTGAATCTTCTATACCTTTATAGAATTCAATCGTTTTTTCCTTTTCACTAAAAATTCTTGTCTTAACTGAAACAGGAAGAGTTGTTTCTTTTTTGCACTCCTTAATTATTTGAAAGAGGAGCTGATAATTTTTCATAAGAGCGCTTCCAGCACCTGTTTTCATTGTAGTATGTGAAGGGCAGCCGGCATTTATGTTGAATCCCTTTATAAACGGATACTTCTTTTCGATTACTTTGATAGCTTCTTTGAATTCATCTGGTTTTGATCCTGAAAGTTGAACTGTTACGTTTTTTTCTTCTTCACTTATGAATGGAATAAATTTTCCTTTTGAGACAGCAGTAACGTTGACTAGCGGAACAAACGTCATTTTACATTTGTGTCTCTCGCTAATAAGTCTAAATGCGGCATTTGTATATTCGTGTATTGGCGCAAGAGAGAATCTAGCAATCTTCATTTTCTCACTATTTATATCTGATAGTAATCACAATTGTTTTAAATATATTTCTCAAATTATATCTGTGATTCTTATGGCAAAGGATGAAGAATTTGACTGGGAGAAATGGGGTAAGGCATGGGACAAGAGTTGGAGAAGGAGAAAGAATGAGAGTCTTGTTTGGGCAGGACTTATTATTCTTTTGATAGGAGTTCTTTGGTATGCAGTCACAGTCGGACTTATTGATCTCAGTCTTATATGTCCTGGATTTCTGATAATAATCGGAGCAATGTTTATATTGAAAGGCCTACTTGATCAGATATTTCATTTATAACTTCTTTTTATTCTGGCGTACTATTCTGGTGTACATATGAAATTCAAGGTAAAGGTTATTCCTAATTCTAAGAGGGAAGAAATAATAGAGGATAGGGAAAACGGAATAATAACTGTAAGAGTAAAAGAGAAGCCAGAGAAGGGAAAAGCAACACTTAAAGTAATCAAAATGTTAGAAGAATACTTCCATAAACCTGTAAATCTCTTGAAAGGAGCATTTTCAAGAGAGAAGATTATAGAAGTTGAATAGTAATATAAACTCTAATGTTTCTATGCAGATAGCATTAAGCTGAATATAGTATAAGTAACAATTATGGATAAAACAGAACCAGCTATCAACTGCCATATAGTATGTGCTTTTACTTTATATCTAAGTGCAAAAATAGGAATAAGTAAAAGATATAGAGGAAGTGCTTTTTCTCCATAAACAACATAAAGTGCAGTTACAGGGCCAGCAATACCACTTGCATGTGCACTTATCTTCCATTTTAGATTTATCAACATCATAAGTATTGTTGCAACTGCATATGCAATTGAAGTTATGAACATTAGCCTGTGTTCGAATGTATAAAATATAATCGCCGCAATCAACTGGAGTATCACAGCCATCAAATAAAAACGAGTCCTAGATTCTCTTTCAGACAATTCAACATCAACCTTTCCTTTCCTGCTGTAGTAGAGTATTGCCATTCCTGGAAGCAAAGAGAAGAGGACACCTGTAAGTAAGAAAGAGCTTAAAGGACTTATCATGCCTGTTCCATAAGGAGAATGGAATGAAAAGAAATATGCTAGAAAGACTGAAGTTATCGGAGCAGATGTAAGAATAGAAAGTAGTATGAATCGATTGTCCTTATATGGCTTTTTGAACTTCACATTTTTAACATTTTTTATCTTAGTGCTTATTTTAGCAGTTACTTTTTCCTTTACTCTTTTTATTTTCAATCTGGGATTTATAATCTTCAAGCTATCACTTTATATGAATGCACTATTCTATAATGTAGTTTAAAGCTTTTAAATATTCAATGCAAATGTAGATTATGAGATCATTCAGCAAAACAAAAAAAAGTTTTACAAACTCTGAAATTATGTCAAGTTTGGAAGGCATATCCTTTGGGCTAGTAGATGGCTCAATATGTGCATTGGGTGCTGTAGTAGGTATAGTGACTGCTACAAATGATCCTTTTCTTGCAGTTTTGTCTATACTTATCTTCGGCCTGTCTGATTCGTTTGGAAATTCTGCAGGCTTCTATCTTTCTCAGGTTTCAGAGCGCAACATTCAGATAATGAGGAAAAGAATGGGAAGAACGCAGCATGTTCATACTATGCGAGAATTATTTCTAAACGGCGTACTTTCGTTTGTTTCGACATTCATAATCTATATTTTGATAGGTCTTCCCTTTATATTTCTTCCTTTAGAACAAGCGCTTATATCTGCAGTTATAATAGCAGCATTGGTTACATTTTTATTAGGAGCTTATAATGCAAACATGATAAAGAAAGATGTTATTAAAACCGGAATGTTCTATTCTGGAATAACTGTAGCCACAGCAATCATATGCTATCTATTAGGATTGCTTTTGAATAATTTATTCTTTTAATCTAAAATTTAATTCTTATTTAAACATCTCTCTTATTGCAGAATGGCTCTTCTTTTCAAGTTCTCTTTGAACAAGTGACTTGATGATTTTTTTCCAATCTATAATGAATATTGCAACTGCAATTCCAACTCCAATGATTCCCATCAGAAGATATTCATATGTTGAAAATGTAACTTGCTCAAGCGCTGTTTCAAGCACAGTTATGTATACTATATTAGAAAGGAGTTCTCCGAAGAAGAACCCTCCGATAAGCGTCAATATTCTGAGATGTGCTATTCCTGCCACTACAAACAAAGCATTTGTTGGAAGAGGGCTTAAAGCATAAAGAAATGCAATTATAAACGCTATTTTAGGGTTCTCGATTTCAATAAAAAATTCTTTGAGATATTCAATATTACGTTTCTGTCTCTTCGGAAGCACCTTGTCTCCTATATTTTTAGAATAAGATGCAAGAACATATCTACCTATTGCAGAAGCAAATATAGCAATAACTATGATTGGAATAAGTAGAACAGGATCTGTTTTTCCAGCAAAGAAAGCAACCACTATCCAGGTAGGAATTGTAAATATCGGATTTGCATTAAGAAGGAAAACTGTAAAGAAGATCTCTGCTATGATTAATAAATCCATGAGAATCCTTTGCATTAAAGATTTAAAATTCTGACTGATATAATATTATAATACGAAAATTGATTCACAACGAGGTAAGTGTTAATGGCAAAACAAATCATCACATTTGTGCTTTTATTATTCATCTCATCTTTGGCTTTTGCTTTTTGGTATGAATCAATAAATGTAACTGTTTATTCTAAAGACGGATTGCCAATGAAAAATGTTCCTGTAACTGTCATATATCAATCAAGCAAATGCGGAGAGCATTCAGAACTGACAAAGAAAACAAATGAATCCGGAATGGTTTCATTCTCATTTATGAACACAGTTGATGAATCATTCGGAAAATGTATAGAAAGAATATATACAATCCGTGCTGATTTTGGAGGATATAGCAATTCAACAATTGGTGATGTAGATAAGACAAACAAAAACTATCAGCTTTGGCTACCTTTTATTTCCCATATTGTCATTGTAAGAAATGCAGTAAATAATACGATTCAGGGTGCTAACGTAACAGCCTTCAATGTAACATACACAACAGATGCCGGAGGAAATGCGTTTATACTTTTGCCAGCTGCAATGCTATCGGATTTCATAGTTCAGTATGGTTCAGTATCAACAAAGACATCAGTTAATCCTTCTATTAAGCAAGTTACCTATGTTTCTCTTCCAATATATGATCTTAAAGTAAGTTTGACAGATGAGAATGGAAATTCATTATATGGAAAGATAAGATACGGAGAAGAAGAAAAATTGCTTGAAAACAGCTACGTAGTTTTCAAGTCTTTCTCTGATTTAAAACCAACTTTCTACGTTACAGTAAATAACATTACTAAACAGATAAGTACCACTATTTCATCAGATAATGTTATCTTAAGATATGATCTAACCCCGCCGATAATACGCGATGTAGAGACAAGGGTTGCAAATAATAGAGTGTATATTTCTGCTGTTGTTGTAGATGGAGGAAGGTATGCATCTGGGATATCTTCAAATCCAATACTTTCTTACACTTCTAATACATCACAGTCTATGGGGCAGAAGATGTTTTTCGTAGGCAATGATAGATATGAGACCTCCATACCACTTGAAGGAAATAATGAAATAAATTATACTATAATTGCTACAGATTCTCAAGGTAATTCAGCAAAATATTCAGATGTCTACTCTTCCTCATTTAAAATAGAAAAAGAAATAGAGAAAGCAACAAAAGGATTCTCATGGTTAACCTTCCTAGGTATATTCGCTTTTGCAATAGTAATATATATGATCTATACAAAGATAAAAGAACAGACGCAGTGATCCTTCGTCAATCTATTTTTATTTGAATCTAATTTTTATTCACATCTATTTTATTCGAATATTCTTAGCTATAATTACATTAAGAAATAGAATTTTAAAGTGCAGGGGGTGAGATTCGAACTCACGTAAGGCCTAAGCCAACAGCTTTCTTACGGGCTGCCTTTTAGGCTCTGCCTAGGTCTTGAGGCTGCCCCGTTTGACCGCTCCGGCACCCCTGCATCAGTGCTCCGATCGGGATTTGAACCCGAGTTTCAGCCTTGAGAGGGCTGCGTCCTTGACCGGACTAGACGATCGGAGCTAAAACTGAGAAGTAAAAGATATATGTCAGTTAAATATTTTATACTTATCTTTTTAGAAATTTATTATAATAATTACTAGAAAGATTAGTTTAACTTTTTATTTTTTAATCAAATTTTAACCATAAAGGTGCATTGGTGGTTGTGGTGGTTTTGGTTGATTTTCATTTTTCTTCTTATGATAAAATGATCTGTACTTGTCCCATGTTTTTTCTGCTGTTTTTCCTCTTAGTATCTTTACAACTAAATGTTTAGGTACGTTTATCTTTGCTGAGATTGGAGAATAATCTACAAGAACTACATCTTCTTCATTTATCTTATCAGATATCGCTGCTGACACATCACAAGTAAATAGATTATCATCCCACATCTCAACTAGTACTTGTACGTCCTTTCCGCTGCTTATTACATCTTTAGATTTTGATGTATAAACCGCAACCACTTTTCCTGGATGGTATATAGTCATATTATCATCTCAATGGCCCCGCGGAGAATCGAACTCCGAATCTCCACTGTGTGAGAGTGGCGTCTTAACCATTCGACTACAGGGCCGAATAAATCTTTCAAAATAATATGTTATTATATTAATCAAATATCTTTTTAATATTTAACCACTGATTTATATTATGGACATTATAAATTCAAAAATTTTAAAGAAAAAATATCTTCAATTCTTCAAAGAGAAAGGACATGCGATAATACCATCAGCATCTTTGATTCCAGAAAACGATCCAACCGTTCTTTTCACTACTGCTGGAATGCATCCTTTAGTACCTTATTTAATGGGGCAGCCGCATCCTTTAGGAAAAAGACTTGCAAATGTTCAGAAATGCATAAGAACTCAAGATATAGATGAAGTTGGAGATGATATACATACAACATTTTTTGAGATGCTTGGGAACTGGAGTTTAGGGGATTATTTTAAGAAAGAAGCAATAGAGATGAGCTATGAATTTTTGACATCATCTGATTGGCTAGGTCTTGATAAAAATAGGTTAGCAGTTACTTGTTTTGCAGGAGATAGTGATGCACCTAGAGATGAGGAAGCAGCAAATATCTGGATGTCTTTAGGCGTTCCAAGGGAAAGAATTGCATTTCTTCCAAAGGAGAATAACTGGTGGGGTCCTGCAGGAAACACAGGGCCATGTGGACCAGATACAGAAATGTTTTACTGGACGCCAAATGATATTCCAGCTCCAAAGGTTTTTGATCCGAATGACAAAAGGTGGGTTGAAATTTGGAATGACGTATTCATGCAGTATAACAAAACAAAAGAAGGCAAGTATGAACCACTCTCTCAAAAGAATGTAGATACAGGTTTAGGTGTAGAAAGAGTTACAATGATATTACAAGGAAAGACAAATATATTTGAAATAGAGGTTTTCAAGCCAATTATAGATAAATTAAAGGAAATTTCCGGAAAAGAGGAATCAAAAGAAAACATAAAATCATTTAGAGTAATTGCAGATCATATTCGAGCTGCAACTTTCATTTTAGGGGATGAAAAAGGAATTACGCCTTCAAATGTAGATCAGGGATATGTCTTAAGGAGATATATAAGAAGAATGGTAAGACATGGAAGGTTATTAGGAATTCAAGATAATTTCTGTAAAGAACTCGCAGAAGTTGTTATTCAGATTTATAAAGATGATTATCCTGAGTTGTCAAAGAATAGGCAGTTTATATTTACAGAATTAGAGAAAGAAGAGAACAGATTCAAGGAAACATTGGAATCTGGAATGAAGTTATTCAACAAATATATCGCTGAAAAGAAGATGCTTACTGGAGTTGATGCATTCCTTCTCTTCCAGTCTCACGGTTTTCCAATAGAGATGACAAAAGAATTGATGCAGGAAAAGGGAATTAATATTCCACTAAATTTTGAAGAGGAATTTAAGTTAGAGTATCAAAGACATCAAGAACTTTCAAGAATGGCAACAGAGAAAAAATTCAAAAGTGGACTTGCGGATACAAAAGAAGAAACAATCAAGCTTCATACAGCAACACATCTTTTGCACGCCGCATTAAGAAAGATTTTAGGGCCAGAAGTAAAACAGAAAGGAAGCAACATTACAGCAGAGAGGTTAAGGTTTGACTTTTCTTATCCTCAAAAACTTACACCAGAGCAGATAAAGCAGGTTGAGGATCTGGTTAATGAGGCAATTAAAAGAAAACTTCCAGTAATTCGTGAAGAGATGACGTTAGAGGAAGCAAAAGCAAAGGGAGCAATCGCACTTTTTGAAGGAAAGTATGGTGAAAGAGTTTCAGTTTATACCATCGGTGACTTTTCAAAAGAAGTTTGCACTGGACCTCACGTTTCAAATACTGCTGAACTCGGTCATTTCAAGATAATAAAAGAAGAATCAGTTTCTGCAGGAGTAAGAAGAATAAAAGCAGTTGTAGGCCCAGAGCCAGAACCTAAATATCTGAGCCACTGAAATTTTTCAGTGGAAAACTACTAAGAAAAGATTTATAATCTTTCATTATTTTAAGTTGAACATGATTTATTCAAGATTAAAGATATATTTGAGAAAAGAGAATCCAATTTCAAATTCAATCATCTTTAATGATAGATACTTAATTTATTCTTTCATTCTTAATGCTATAAGAATGAAAAATCCTGATCTTAGTGATAAAATACATTCAAATAAATTACCTCGGGCATTTGTTTTTTCTAATATAATTCCCTATAAATCATATCATATTTTGTATTTTACAACTCCTTATAAAGAAGTTTTTAATGCATTCTATTCTGGTTTAAACAGAAGTTCAAGATTAAATGATAGAAATAAGATGTTTAATTTTAATATAGTAAATACTATTTTAGAAAATTTTGATATAAGTTCATATAAACATTTTAACTTTTTATCTCCTTTTCTAATTCGAACAAAAGAGAAAGTTTTAGATGAGATTGATCTAAATTTTTTTGAAAAAAGTATCTCTGAAGGAATAAAAAGAGTTAGTACTAAATTAAATATTGATGTAGAAGATACAAATGTAAAAATAAATGGTACTAAAGATGACTTTAGGAAGAAGCTGTATGTTTTTAAGAACTCAAAAAATGAAGATGTATATATAAGAGCATTTTCAGCAAAATCTCCTTCTGTTTCGATTTCATTTAATGACGATAAGGCTAAAGCAATCGCGCTATTTTATGGAATTGGAGATAGAACTAAACTTGGATTTGGTATGTTAGGGTTTAAAGGTGGATTAGGTGAAGGGTTACAGTAACTTTCAAATTGCAATGGGTAGGGCTGTTGCAAAAATTATAATTCAAAGTTCAGATTTGAGTGAGCTAGATAATGAATTATATCGTTTTTCCGACGCAATAATTAAATCAAATGACGACATTCCAACAATCGCAAATCAATTATGGGATAAATTATTTAAGGATCCAAGTGAATTTCCACTAATGAAAAAGTTATTTCATATTATTTTAAGGACAAATGCAGCTATAGAGAACATTCCATCTAACCAAAATGTGAGAGACTATATTTCTAAAATTTTAGCCATTTCTGATGAAGAAATGAGAAAAATAGAGAAGCAATTAAAAGAAGCTAAGAATAAAAAGAAACCCTCATTAAAATCGCTGATTGATTTTCTTCATGGTGAAAGAAAAGCAAAGATTTTATTCTCTTATTTTGTTTGTTTATTAAAAGGGAATCAAAATGGTAAAAAAAAGAATCAAAATGGTGATACAAAATGCTACAATTGTGGAATGCAAGGAAGAAACTATTCTTTATCAAATCTAACTCTTTCTAATAAAAGCGATTACATTTTTGAATTTCAAAGATATACCATATGTTTTAGATGTTTAATATATACAATTCTATCAAATCTTTATCCAGTTCCAAATAAAAATATTCATCCATTTACAAATAAAAATTCTACCAAAAAATCTAAAAAAATTTATTATAGTTTAATATCGGATGAAGAAGACATAACTCCATCTTTCATATTTTATGAAAATCAATTTGATAGATTTTTAAAATATGTTTATCTTAATGATAACTTTTCTAGAATTTATATTATGTTTTTCCAAGAAGGTTCTCGATCTGGGAATAATATACCTATTTCTATTTCTCAGTTTAATATAGTTCCAAAATTAATTAAGATGCTGGAAGAAAAAGAAAAAGGAAAAAAAGAAGAAAGAAGTTCGGTTCTAGATTTCAAAAAAATATTTTTCAACGAATTAATGGATTTACCAATTTATTTCGTTTCATTTGGTGACTTCATTCAAACTTCATATCTGAATAAAGGATTAATAATATCTTTTATCAATATGTATAGAACTAATTTTTCTAAAAAACATAAAGAATCCTTTTCTTCTCTTTATAAATTTACAAAATTTGTAAAAGAATACTTAGAGGTGAATGAAATGGAAAATAATTTTATGGTAGAAAAAAAATCTTCAAGTGAAAACGATAGAAACTCAAAATTAGAAGCATTGAAAAAGGGAATGTCTTTTGGTTATAGAATAAAAGAATCTGATATTTATAAAGAAGATGAGGAGCGTTCAGAAAAGTATATCGTTTCTTCTAGTGCAGTTATGGAGCTTAGTGGAAAAGAATTTATAAGAACAATTATAGAGATAACTAGGAATTATGGATTAGAGATTGTACAAAATATGAATGAATATATTGAAAAAATAGCAGATGATGAAGAACTAAGACTTTATTTTATTTTAGGGATGCTAAGTCGCATAGGTAGAAATAAAAAGGAGTCTGTTCAAAGTGAAGGTGAAAAAGTAGAAGGTAATATTAATTGAGGTGGTATTATGGATATAAATAATAAAGATAAAAATGAAGAAGCTAAGAAATTAAAAGAGTTTGTTTTGTTTAGCGAAGAAATGAAGAAAATAAGTGAGAAATATGGTTTTAGTCATGGAAAAAGAGTAACTTTAACAGCTATTTATTACTCTTTCCCATCAAATCAAAATGCAAGTGGTTCAACAGGAACTAATGTAATCTCTCAAAAGATTATACCTTGGGGAGAAGAAGCCGAACCTCGTATTTATATAAGTCCTTACGCTATTAAAAGAAGGATAAGAGATTATTGGATTAAAAAGAAACTGCCTTGCGTAATGGCAGAGAATACGGTATACGCAAAATCAAATTCAGATGATGCTAAAAAAGATATCAAAAAAGCTATTAAAAAATATATAGATGTTGACTTATTCGGTTTCATGTATGAGGAAAAGATAAATAGACCTGGTCCCATAACGACGTGGGGAGCAGTATCATTAGAACCGGTTCATCAGTTTATAGACTTTAATAGTTGTATTTTGAATGTTAAGGATGAAAGTAGCGGAGGAGGCTCTTTAATAAACAGATCGATTTCAAAAGAATTCTATTTTACATCATTTTATATAAACCCTGATCTTATATTATATTCAAACGATGAATATGTGGGAGATAACAAGGAAGAAAGATTAAATCGTTTAGAAAACTTCCTTGAAGCAGTTGACTATGCCCTTCAAAAAGATTCAGGTGGTGCAAGAGATAGACCTACATGCATATTTAAATTATTAGAAATAAATGATTTTGGATACGGCGATTCAGATAAGAAGATTTTCAAGTGTATCAGTGTAGCGAATGATAAATTAAAGTTTGCAGAAATCCCAACATTCAAATCAAATAAAACTTATTACTATGCAGATAAACTATTCTTTGATGAAACTGAAGAGAAATTAAGTAAATTAGGACAAAAATGGAAAATAAAAGAGATAGCAGAGGAAATAGTTTACAGCAAAAATTAAAAGGTGTTATAATGCAAAATTTAGATCTTTCTAAATTTTGGTTTTATAGATTAAGTGTTGAAGGTTGGCTCGCCCATTTTAGGCAGCCAACTACAGTTTCAAGTAGATTAACTTTTATTTTACCTCCAAAATCAACTGCCATCGGTATGTTACTTGCTAAAGTTGGTTTATACAAAAGAATTGATAAAAATATATTACTATTCAAAAATAAAAAATTAAGAGAATTATTTGACAATACATTCATAGCAATTTCACTAAAAAGAGGAATTGTAAAATATATGGATTATTTAAATTATATATCAAAAAAAGATAAACGTAAACCAACTAATATAGAGTATATTGTAAATCCATCCTATGAGATTATATATTTTCTACCTAAAGATGATCTGATATTAGGAGAAAAAAATAAAGAAATAATCATAAATAAAGAAATTTTTAAAGTTTATTTAGGCTACAATGAATGTCCAGCTACTATTAATTTATCTGAAGAAATAAATAGCAATCAAATTAATTTTAGTAATAGGCAGGATATTACTACTGACTTCATTTTACCTCTTGATGTTGTTGATTCATCAAGTATCGATAGAAGTAAACTTAGCGAATTGTTAAGATCATCTATACTTATTAGTACCCCTCAAAATGTGAAAGAAGTTGAGGATACAATGAAAGAAAAAGAAGTTTTGGTTCCATTAAGAAAAATGGAATTTAGATTAAATAATAATATTCCTGTTTTCGAAATGAAGTTGAATGGAAATATTAATCAATTCTTGGTGATTTGATGCAGCATGATAAGTTATTAGCTAGACCTAATCAAGAGCTTATAAATCATTTGATGGAAATAAAGAATAAAATTCCAAAAAATGTTTCAGAATTAGAAAAGATGGTTTTTATATTGCATGATATTGGCAAGGTTTCAGATAAATTTCAGAAGAAATTAGAAAAGAATGAGAATGTTAGATTCAGACATACTTTAGCTTCTTTACCAATTATTGAGTATATTATAAATGAATATAAAACAGTAAATCCAGAATCAAATTACCAAGATACCGATATTTATCTGATTTTAGTTTATTACCATCATGGACAAATATCTTTTGATATGTTACAAAATGATTTGGTTCATTTTTCCATTCAAAAAAATGATGAAAATAACATCAATATAATAGAAAAGGATGAGCTAATGAGAGTTAAGCAAATACTTAAAGATCTTAATTATGGAGAATATTTCGATGAAGAAAAATTTATACATTACTATTTAAATTCAAATGGTTCAGATTATAATCGCCTTTATAATGAAAAATTAAAAGAGATTTTAAAACGAATATATAATAAATTTAAAATAGTTTCACCTGAGGTCAAAAAGAAATTTGCTTTGCTTTATTCTATTTTCGTAGAATTAGATTGGTATTCTACTTCCGATAGCAATAATGAAATTTTACCAGATTGGAATGGGATTGAATTTTCTTTCAAAAAGAAATTTAAAGAAAGAAAGGAAGGAAGAGTAGATAGGGATTTGGAAGTTGAAAATATTAGAAATAAAATTAAAGATCTATTAATTAAAAATATAGATGAAGGTAGAATTTTTATATGTGCACCGACCGGAATAGGTAAGACCGAATTGTCTTTAGAATGGGCATTGAATAATGCCAAAAAACTGAATGCAAGAAAAATAATATATGTATTACCTTACCGAAATTTAATAAACGACTTGTATAAACGTTTTACTTTTTATTTCGGAGACGAAAACGTTGATAAATGGGATTCAAATTGGATAACTGATAAAACAATTGATTATGCAAGTGAACTAAGTGATATTGAAAAATTTAATTTCTATCTAAATGCGAGAAAGTATTTTATGGAGAAACCAATAATAATAACTACAGCAGATCAAATACTGATGTCGTTCTTAAATTTAGAGAGATATCCTATAAGATATGGTATGTTAATGAATTCAGTAATCGTTTTTGATGAAATACAGGCTTATGGAGTGGACATGAGGAATTTAATGTATAAATTAATAAGTGAAATAGCAAATATCAAAGATATAAATGGTGAATATACTTGTAAATTGGCAATAACTACTGCTACACCTCCTTTTGAAATTTCAATTTCTGAATTTAAAGATTATATAGATATTGATGGTATTTCATTTAAACTTTTGTACGATAAATATTGGTGGTCTTTTCATAAAAAACGCGATGCAAATGTTTTAATAATTGAGATTGATAAAAATTCTCAAATTGTAGATATAATAAAACAGAAAGTAAATGAATCAAAAAATGAGGAAAATTATAGAATTTGTATAATTGTCAATACAATAGCAGATGCTGTTGGTTTATATAGACTACTAGAAAAAAATAATGTTAAAGATGTTATTAAAGAAAATTATGAAATAGCATTAATACATAGTTCATTAATTAATGAGCATAAACAAAAGGAATTAGATAAAATAAATAAGAGTAAGAAGTTAATAGCCATTTCAACGCAAGTATTAGAAGCAGGCATTGATATTTCTTTTGACTGTATAATAAGATTGATTTCACCAATTCCTTCTTTAGTTCAATCGGCAGGGAGAGTTAATAGAGATGGAAAAAGCCGTAATGCAGAATTTATAATATTGATACCAACTGAAGAAATTTTAAATAATGAAAAACGTAAAAAAAGCAATATAAATTTTTATGGTCCGTATGATATAGAAGAAATTAAAAAAGTAATCGAATTATTAAAAGAAAATAAAGGAAATTTGATTAAAAAGAGTAAATTCAGTGAAGAATTTATAAAAAAAGAAATCGATACATTAAAATTTGAATATTCTGAAAGTAAAGAATATATAGATTTTCTTAATAATCTTGTTGCTTATAACATTTGGTCTGTATCATCGTTAAGTTCAATCTTGCCTCAAGGCTTTAGAGACTCTTTAGGTAAAGTAGAAGTTTTTGTAGAAGATGAATCAAATAAAAAGAAAGACATGGAGGATAAGCTTAAAAATTATATAAAATTATCAAAAGAGAATGATTATTCAGAATATATAAGGAAGTATCTTCAATTATTAAGAGAATATCAAAGTAGATTTATTCTAACTTATTTAGATTCTAAGATAGATACTATCTCTATAAAGAAATATAAAGAGAATTTTTATCCTCAACATGAAAATTCTGATAAATGATAGTATGATGAAACATGAAATTAAATACGATGATGTAAGTGGAACTGAATTTAATTATTTTTTCGTTTGTAAAACACAACTATGGTATCTTTCTCACTCATTAATAAAGTCAGATGAAGATGAAAATGTAAAGATTGGGAGATTAGTTCATGAAATCAAGTATAAATCAGAGAGGAAAGAAAGGCCTCTATTTAGGTCTAAATTTGATGTAGTCAAGTTAAATAACAGATATGTAATATACGAATATAAAAAAAGCGCTATTAAAGATTCACACATAAAGCAATTAAAATTTTATCTCTATTCCTTAAAGAAGCAAACAGATGCAGAAGTTCAAGGTATCTTGATCTCACCAGGAAAACGTATTTTTGTTTCTCTTTCAAGTGAAGACTTTAATGAGATAGATTCTACTATAAATGAAATCCACCAAATTAAAAAGTCTAAGTTTCCACCAAAACCAGTCAAAATACCTACTTGCAAAAAGTGCGGTTATAGATCATTCTGTTGGGGTGACACTTATGAGTTTGGATAATTATTACATTGTTGATGATGGGAAAATTTTGATGAAAAATACAACTGTTTATTTCATTAATAAAGAAAGAAAAGTTGATATACCAATTGAAAATATATACTCTCTTTATTTTATTGGTTCTGGTTCTATTTCTACAAAAGTTCTAAAAGAATTTCAAAAAAGGAAAATAATAGTTAATTTCTTTGGAAAAAGAGGAGATTATATCGGTTCTTTCTACCCCAAAGAACATTATATCTCTGGTGATCTAGTAGTAAGACAGGTTAAAAGATATCTTGATGACAAAAGTAGATTAAAGTTTGCTTCTAAATTTGTGGAAGGCGCTATTAATAATATTGATTGGATTTGTAGGAGATTTAATTTAGGTGAAATAAATAAACCAGATATATCGTCTTCAGATACTATAGAATCATTAATGCAAAAAGAAGGATTAGTAAGAAAGAAGTTTTACTCATTAATTGATGAAAGACTAGATGATTCATTTAAAATAACCAGAAGAGAAATAAACCCACCTTCAAATAGAGGAAATGCAATCATAAGTTTTCTTAATTCTATGGTCTATTCAACAGTTTTATCTGAACTATATCATACACATCTAAATCCAGCTATATCTTTTTTACATGAACCTTTTGAAAGGCGTTTTTCACTATCGTTAGATGTGAGTGAAATATTCAAACCTTTACTCTCAGAAAGACTTCTAATAAAGATGGTTAACTTGAAAATGTTAGATCCTATTTTAGATTTCGAGTCGAATGATGGTGTATTTTTAAGTAAAATCGGTATTAAAAAAATAATTAAGGAATTCGATGATGAAATTAAGAAATCGGTTAAAGGTAAAAGTAATAGATTATTTTCAATACGTGAATTAATTAGACTAGAGCTATATAAGATAGAGAAAGATCTTTTAGACATTTCTGAATATAAACCTTTGAAGGCCTGGTGGTAAAATGTATGTAATTGTTGTTTATGATATAACAGAAGTAAAAAAGCAACTTAAAATAAGAAATTTTTTGAGGAGATTTCTAAATCACATTCAATTTTCAGTTTTTCATGGAAATTTAAATCCTTCACAATTGAAAGAAATTGAATTATTTCTAAAGGATTTCGATTATGAGGGAAATGATTCAGTAGTGGTTTTCATTGTTCCAATATACTCAAATATTAGAAATTTAGTTTTTGGCAGAAATATAGAAAAATCTAATATTATCTAAATCTAGTATAGAAGGTGGTTTCAAAGCTTTTTAAATACTTTAAAAAAAGTTAATTTGTATTAAAATTATAATAATTAATTAAAATTCTTATTCGATGTAGTTTAAGGTCTAAAATCATACAATGATGGATGTGAACAACTGAAATTATTACTTGTCCTGCTGAGATGTCAGATGTCTAAAATCATACAATGATGGATGTGAACAGAATTTTAAACAAAGTCAATGTTAAGAACAAACCTTGTCTAAAATCATACAATGATGGATGTGAACATGCTCAGATCCAAACACAAAAAGCAGCCATACTTCAGTCTAAAATCATACAATGATGGATGTGAACTTTTATTCAATCTGAAGGGGGAACAACCTCTTTAAGAGTCTAAAATCATACAATGATGGATGTGAACATGAATTTAGCTAAATTAAAAAACATTTATTCTCAAGTCTAAAATCATACAATGATGGATGTGAACATAACGAAATAACAGCAAGCGAAATAATAACACTCTTGTCTAAAATCATACAATGATGGATGTGAACAAATTTTATTAACGTAAGCTGTTTTAATATCATCCGGTCTAAAATCATACAATGATGGATGTGAACTTAGGGTCTGCATTCACGCCGTCAATAAACTGCTTCGTGTCTAAAATCATACAATGATGGATGTGAACAAGTATCTTGTATATTCATATTTTCACCTTTTACATTTGTCTAAAATCATACAATGATGGATGTGAACTCTGATATATCTGATTTAAATCCAATTCCTATTAATACGTCTAAAATCATACAATGATGGATGTGAACAGCAACCTATACAACATATTGTATCCATATACATTAGTCTAAAATCATACAATGATGGATGTGAACGAGAAAAGGTTTATCTTAGAAGATAGTTGAGGTGATAGAATGGGTCTAAAATCATACAATGATGGATGTGAACAAACTATTACAGAACTTCTTGGATATGAAAATGTGTCTCGTCTAAAATCATACAATGATGGATGTGAACCAGAAGATGGATTATTATACCTTTTACGAAGCAGTTTAGTCTAAAATCATACAATGATGGATGTGAACACGCAAAAAATGTAAGCAACACTACAAAAATCAAAACGTCTAAAATCATACAATGATGGATGTGAACAAAATTAAGAAAGGCAAGAAGGAGGTAGATTAAGATGTGTCTAAAATCATAC
Organism: Candidatus Micrarchaeia archaeon; assembly: GCA_038886535.1. GTDB lineage: Archaea > Micrarchaeota > Micrarchaeia > CABMEP01 > CABMEP01 > DTQF01. The sequence goes on from JAVZXS010000001.1 coordinate 146,526, forward strand.
AATGATGGATGTGAACTTTAATTCATTTTTTTCTATATATAATATATCAGTTGGTCTAAAATCATACAATGATGGATGTGAACTCTTCCTTTTGCGTGGAAGTACCTAAGAGCGTGAAGGTCTAAAATCATACAATGATGGATGTGAACTATTGACACCATCTTCTGCAGGAATACCACTCTTTCGTCTAAAATCATACAATGATGGATGTGAACAAAAGTTTGGACAGTATATGGTTTGGAATTTTGGATTCGTCTAAAATCATACAATGATGGATGTGAACTTTGATTACATTAATTGCGAGGTTGGTCAATATGAAGTCTAAAATCATACAATGATGGATGTGAACTATTTATACAAGGATTTGAATTAGTTAAGTTAGAAGGTCTAAAATCATACAATGATGGATGTGAACTAATGTTTTGTCCATACATCCTGTTTCGTGTCTAAAATGTCTAAAATCATACAATGATGGATGTGAACACCCAATCAACCAATCTATAATCATTCTGACCTGCTAAACGGCTAAAATCATACAATGATGGATGTGAACAAATGGCAGAAGAATTTTACATCGGCATAGGGGTAAAGTCTAAAATCATACAATGATGGATGTGAACATACGAAGAGAGAAAAATACAGAAAACTAAGCTCTTCCGTCTAAAATCATACAATGATGGATGTGAACACACTAAATCAACATAAACAAGAGAAGCCAAATATTTGTCTAAAATCATACAATGATGGATGTGAACGATCTTATCAAGGACCATGCAATAGCTTTGTTTCATGGTCTAAAATCATACAATGATGGATGTGAACATAAAGAAGTCTATTAAGAAAAAACCTATTAAGAAAGTCTAAAATCATACAATGATGGATGTGAACTCACAGGTAGCAAGATAGTGGAATTTGCTACTGAGATTGGTCTAAAATCATACAATGATGGATGTGAAAACTAAGAATAAAAATAGGAGACTAAATTAATAGATAAAATTATACAATATTCGTTTTAATTTTTTAATTAAATGATTAATCAATCTAATGATTTAAATCAGTAAAAATTAGAGATTCTAAAATACGAAAGTTTACATCAGATGAACGATACACAGCTATAATGGTAAACAAGAACTTAGTAAAAAAATAAGAAGCCAGAAGATATGAATCTCTCTTGTATATTAGAGAGAATTACAGATTCATTCATATCAATATTCAGTAAGGTTTAAAATTAGAAAAAATATAGAAAAGAATGGTTATTTAATTTTAAAGATCTATTATCTTTCTTTTATAATGCAAATTCTTCTACTTCCAAGTAGGGGAAACAATAAATTTGTACTTCTCTCACACATAATATCTTCAGTTAATGTACATTTATAGTAAAATTCATTTATAACTTTCCCATTTCTTTTAAGTCCTAAAGTATTTATTATTAATTTATTACTAAAGTATGGGCATTTTGTAGGTTGTTTTTTATTTATGTTGGACATAGCTTTCACCTCCTTATTAATGAATAAGTAAGAATCAATTAATATTTACAATATCTATACATCATATTAAAACAAGCCTTGTATTGGTTTATAATAATTACTTGGTTTACGTTCTTTATAATAATTTATATTATAATAATATAGTTTAATTTATATTTAAATTTTAATTTATATTCAAATTTACTTTATTGGGCTTATAGAAATCTTATGTTCTTTAATAAATGGAAAATAATATAATTCATCCTGCCTCTTGTATATTCTGGCATATAACTTTGCCTATCGGCATTATCACCAATAATTTACACTAATAATAATTTAGAGGATTTCTTCAGAGTGATATTGTTTAAAGGTTACCAAACAAGGCAGAGAACGTTTCTTCATCCTCTTTTTCTTTACTTTTTTCTCTGTATTTTTCAAATGCATTTTCTTGATTGTCAATTATTATGTCATTACTAGTGATCTCATTTCCATAATCAGATTGTTCCTTTCTAAATGGTTCATATATTCCATCCTCTTCTTGAATCAAATTTAGATCCAAAAGCCCAGCGTATATACTTTGGGTCGGTTTTTCTTGAGCATCAACCTGCTTAATTGAAGGATCGCTAGGTTTATTGCCCACTATATCCGCTGCACTATCCGAATTGAACATATTCATTGGACTGAATTGATTATTAGATTGGTTTTCCTGCAGAATATTCAATGGCATTGCTTCAGAAAATTCATCATTAGAAATCTGTGACTGAACCTGCAGATCTTGTTGATTTTGGGATATATTTGCTAGGAATTGGTTTTGATTGGTTAGGCCTATAAAATCAACATTTTGATTTGAGTATTCAGATCGAATTATTGGCTGTATGAATGTTGGATGCTTTCTGAAGAAATTCATCAACTCTATTGTTCTTTCCCTTCCGCACGCTTGGCACTTTACCGCCATTCTTATATCGTGGACATCGAAATCTGTTTCGAATTCAAACTTATTGACTGTTCCGCATTCGCATGTGAATGACTTAGCTATCTTTGAGATTTCTTTCATAATGGTCGCCTTAATTTCTGTGATAGGAGAAAACAGAGTCTATTATAGTGATAGTTATATGATACACAAAATATAAAAATGTGGGTCTTTAAGATTTAATTGCAATTAAAACCATCAAAACAAAGGTTTTATAATTTCATCTTACTATATATTCTTATCTTTTTATCTTATATAAACGTAAAGATGGATATGCTCGATTAATGGTGATTGAATGCTTTGTGAAAGATGCAAAAAAGAAGTGCACTATGCTGAATTAGATCCATTCTGTGGTAGAAAAATATGTCAGGATTGCACAAAGTCCTCGAAAAGACCACAGAAGAATAAACACGTAGTAATCTGCAAGGATTGCTGGGGAGATATGGAAAAGAGAAGCAAATTCAAGTCAATGTAAGAATCAATTAATAATTAAATCAATTTTTTTGCCTTTAGAGCACTTTTTTCTTTATCCTTTATTTCTAACATTATATCAAAATCTAAGTTTTTTGTTTCTTCTATATATCTTTTAAAGTCTTCTATATCTATGTGCTTAGCGTGAGTTCCTATCTTTGCATTTTTTTCTTGGGAGCTATAATCTGTCATTAATACTCCGTCTTTTTCTTTCCAAGTATCCATTGCAATTTCTATACCTTCTCTTCTTGTTTCACCATTGTTAAGGCAGAGATGGTGGAAAGAGTCAAAAAGAATAGGAATTTTCGTTTCTTGATGTATAGCAACACAATCCTTTAAAGAGTAATTTCTTTCATCGTTCTCTATAACGAGCCTCTTCTTTATTTTATTCGGTAATTTTTTGTAATTTTCAATGAATCTTTGAATAGATTCTTCCTTATTTCCATATACACCTCCGACATGTATCTGTACTTTTGCAGTACTATCAAGTCCCATCAGGTCAAGCACATCACAATGATAATTCAATTCTCTAATGCTGCTTTCTATTATTCTTTTGTCCTTTGCATTTATCAAGACAAATTGATCAGGATGCATTGATATTCTAATGTCATTTTCTTTGATGTATTTTCCTATCTCTTTAAATTCTTTTGAAAAATATTTCTGCCAATTAAATTTGCATATCGGATGACTAGCAAAAGGCACAATATCTGAACTTATTCTGAAAAAAAGCAAACCATTTTTTACATTGTATTCTAGTATTTTTTTTAGACAAGAAAGATTGTTAGATATTTTTTCCTTCATGTTTTCTTCTGAATAATTTGCAAGCCTAAACGTGGAATTAGCAGTACAACCAATACTGTTGTTTATGCATGGATAACCTATCTTCATTCAATCACATAATAAAAAAAGTAATGAAAATTATTTTCCTTCATTTCACAGCGCCATTCACGTGCATCTTCATTCAATTTGGGTTATTCCAATTGTTACTTTTTCATCTTCTATGTCCCAGCTCTTTTTCAGTTTTCCACCAGTTCCAATTTTGATTTCCTTTGCATTGATTTCTCCCAGTATCTGAGTGCTGTGTTCTTTGATAAGTTTTTCCATATCGTCCGATCCCTTGATATATACCTCTATTTTATCTTTCTCAATTAGATTCATTTCTTTCCTCATTGATTGAATTCTTCTTCTTACTTCACTCATTATACCTTCAGCTCTTAGCTCTTCATCTATCTTTGTCTTTAGTAATATAACTCCGTAAGGTGAAGGCTTGATTTGATAATCTTTCATTTTTTCTGCCCCCTCGATTGTTATGTACTTGCTGAAATCAATTTTCTTTTCTCCAATCTCAATCATGCCTTTTAGGAAGGCGGCTTCGTCTTTAGATTTCAGCTCAATTATCTTTTCTATTGCTTTTTGGTCTAGTTCGTTTTGTATGTCATTCGAAATTGCAAACTTTGTTTTATCGTCAATTTTAACATGCTTAAGGTTTGCAAGCATTCTTATTATTTTGTCAACATTCTTTACTACATTTGCAGTTTCTATACTCCTGCTTACTATCACTGCTTCTTCAAGAGGCCATCTTAGCTTTATGTTTGCGGAAGCCCTCATTGAATTGCAGATTTCAGCTATTTCTTTAGCTATCTCTATTTGATTTTCAAGCTCTTTATCTATCTTATTTTCTTCTACTTTTGGCCATTTATGGAAGAATATACTTTCTTCTTTCTTGTCTTTTGCATATATTCTTTGGTAAATGGATTCAGCAGTAAATGGTATGAATGGACTTGCAATAATCATTGCCTTGAAGAAAGAATCATAAAGACAGGATATGTCCTCTCTTTTCTTTATTAGTTTCATGTAGAATCTGCTTACATCTTGGATAAGGAAGCTTCTTATTTTTCTTAACGCAAGGAAGCTCTCTCCTTTCTCCATGTGTTCTGTTACTTCTTTTATTAAAGAATTTGTCTTTGATTCCAGCCATAAATCTTCTATCATTGCGCTTTCTTGCCTTTTCTCTATAGGTTTATAAAATCTTTCTATAAATGTAGCCATGTTGTTTATTATCATTAATTCATTCTTTGCCTCATTCATTTCATTCCAATTAAACTTGAGGTCATCCCACGTTGTATTGCTGAGCGCCATCAATCTTACTGCATCCGCAGGATATTTTGATATTACTTCTTCCCAGGGAACATAGTTTCCTAATGACTTGTGCATTGCGTTTCCTTTTTCATCAACCACATATCCATGCATTATCAGTGATTCGTAAGGAATTTCATTATTTAAAACCACTCCTGAACCTAGTAATGAGTAGAACCATCCCCTTATCTGATCCTTTCCTTCTATAATCATATCTGAAGGATAGTATTTTTCTTCTCCATCCCTCAACCCTGCCCAGATTGCATTACCTGAATCAAACCAGACATCTAACACATCCGGCACTCTTTTCATTTTTGATTTGCATTTAGGACATTCAAACTCTATTTCATCTATTTCTGGCCTATGGTAATCCTTGAGATTTTGTCCAAGCTCAGTTGCAGATCCTATCACCTTGAGCTCGTTGCATTCAGGATTTTCACATTTCCATATTGGCAATGGTATTCCCCAGTATCTTTGTCTTGATACGCACCAATCTTTTGCATCCTCTACGAAATTACTCATCCACTTTCCTGCAAAGTCAGGCATCCAGACAACTTTTGCAAGTTCTGACAACATTTTTTCTTTTTCTTCTGTTATCTTAATGAACCACTGCTTTGATGAGAGATGAATGAGTTTCGTCTTGCATCTCCAGCAGCAAGGATAGCTGTGTTTTATCTTTCCTGCCTGGATTAAGCTTCCCTTTTCTTTCAGAATTTGGATTATCTCGTCATTAACTTCAAGCACATTCTTTCCTTTAAATATTCCAGCCTCTTCAGTATATCTTCCATCAGATCCTACTGGACAGAAAATCTCAAGTCCATATCTTTTTCCTATTATGTAGTCTTCTGGTCCGTGTCCAGGAGCACAATGCACTAACCCACTTCCATCTTCAGTTGTTACGAATTCATCACTCATCACAACAGGCTGTGGGTTGGTTCTCCCAGTTTCTTCTTTTAAAGGATGCTCATATTTGTAATCTGCAAGCTCTTTTCCACTGAATTCGCGTGTAACAATGAAAGATTCACCAGCGGCCTCCTCAACTGCCTGAAGTCTGTCCTTTGCGAAGATCCATTCCTCCTCTCCTACCTTTGCTACTACATATTTTATCAAAGGATTTGCCATCACTGCAATATTGCTTACCAATGTCCATGGAGTAGTTGTCCATATGACAAGATAGGTGTTTTCTTTTCCAACAACCTTGAATTTTACGAATATCGAAGGATCTACCATGTCATGATATTCTAATTCATAATTCGCCATGGTTGTTTGACATCTTGGACAGTGAGCATTAACTCTAAGATCATTATAGAGTAGGCCTTTTTCATATGCAGTTTTGAATGTCTTCCAGCTTTTTTCAATATATTCATTCTTATATGTTATATAAGGATCATCAAAATCCATCCATACTCCAAGCCTTATGAACTGCTCGTTCATGAGATTTATGTATCTCTCGCATAATTCCTTACATCTCTTAACAAATTTGTCTATTCCTACCTTGTTTTCTATTTCTTTCTTTTCCTTTATACCTAATTCCTTTTCAACTTGTGTTTCTATTGGTAATCCATGGGTGTCATATCCTGCTCTAACATAAACATCATAACCTTGTAGCATCTTATATCTGCAGAATGCATCTTTCAATGCCTTATTCCATGCAGTACCTATGTGTATTCCTCCAGTTGCAAAAGGCGGCCCATCACATAGGTAAAACTTCTTTCCGTTTTTTCTGATTTCCTTTGCCTTCTTATAAATATTATTCTCATTCCAAAATTCCAATATCTTGCTTTCATTATCAGTTGCCATAAAAATCACTTGTTCTATTCCTTGCTTTTAGATTTATCTCTTATTAACATAACTAAACCAGGTACTATGAAAAGTATTGCTATTATTGTAATTATAGATAATCCTCTTGTAGCTAATACAGAGATTACTGAAGCAGCAAGCGCGGGTAGGATGAAGAACAATGGGTTAGATACATATTTCTCTTCTATTAAATAGTTTGCAAAAATTGCGATTGCCAATGAAGACATAACTATTAAGCCAATTCCATTCATCCCGAATTCATTGACTGAAAATATGTTTAATAGATATACTCCCAATGCAACCATTATTATTATGTTTAGTGAAAGCAACATAAATTTCATTTTCTCATCCCTAAAAATATGCCAAGAATTAGCACATTCTAGATTAATTATATGTCCAAAACTTATTTAAGTATTTTTATATTATATATCTATTGTGTGGGTTAAAGAGAGCTAAAAAAATATTATTACTTATGGGATTATATCTCTATTATTTCGTGGTTTTATGGAAGAAAAATATATTCCTTGGGTTGAGTTGTATAGACCTAAAAAGCTTTCTGAGATAGTAGGACAGACAGAGGTAGTTTCAAAGCTTTCAGAGTATGCAAAGACATACAATATGCCTCATCTTTTATTTGCTGGCCCAGCAGGCACAGGAAAAACTACATGTGCATTGGCATTAGCACGTGAACTTTATGGAGATGATTACAGGCACAATATTCTTGAACTAAATGCAAGCGATGCTAGGGGAATAGATGTAGTTAGAGGTCAGATAAAAGATTTTGCAAGGACAGCTCCAATAAGCGGTGTGCCTTTTAAGATAATATTTCTTGATGAGGCTGATGCATTGACACCAGAAGCTCAGCAGGCATTAAGAAGGACCATGGAAATGTATTCATCTACAACACGTTTTATTTTGAGCTGCAACTGGTCTGGAAAGATCATCGAACCTATACAGAGCAGATGCGCAGTCTTCAGGTTCAAGCCTCTTTCAAAAGAAGAAGTTAAAAAAGCACTTGCTAAGATAGCTGAGGCTGAAGGATTGAATTTAAGTGACAAGGCTAGTGATGCATTGATTGATGTGTCAGAAGGAGATATGAGAAAGGCGATAAACATTCTTCAATCAATTTCATTGACATCAAAAGATATAGATGAGAATTCTGTATATTCTTTCGTTGCAACTGCAAGACCTATGGACATAGGGCGTATGTTAGATTATGCGTTTGCAGGTAAGTTCAACGAGGCAAGGACAATTCTTTACGATCTTCTTATAAATCATGGAATAAACGGCCAGGACATACTTACAGCAATCCATAAGGATATAATAAATAGAAAGGCATTGTCTATACAGCAGAAGGTTAAGTTGGTAGACAGAGTTGGAGAATTCGATTTCAGAATAACAGAAGGGGCAAATGAAAGGATACAGCTAGAGGCTTTACTCGCATACATAGTTGCTTCCTCTTATGAGGAAAATTAAGCCTAATTAAGTATAGCAAAGAAAAAACACAATCGCAAAATATTTTATCACATGTTTATTATATGTTTGTGTTTTTATGGCAATGGATGCAATTTCAAGAAAAATGTTTACATTTAGAAGGAATATGGATAAATTCTTGTCCAGCATCATATTTAACAAATTTTCTTCGATTGAAAGTTCTAAAAAATCTCAGAGTTCAGAAAAGCAACATTCAAAAAAAGATCTTAATAAAAGAGAATCAAAATACAAAATTTTCCTAAAAATTCCTTCCGTATCAAGAGAAAACCTTCTAAATATTTCAATAATATTCTCTATAATCGGCATATTATCTCTTTTTGCTCTATCAATGTTTATTTCTCCAAAAATTGTATCTGTATCTGGAATCAGTTCCATACATGATGGTGCATATGTCAAAGTAGCTGGATTTGTTTTTGATATAAATTCAAACAGCTTTAAGTTATGTGATTCGCAAGTCAAGAAGAATTCTGAATGTATAAATATCATAGTTTCACAAGGTACGATTCCTATCTTTCTTACAGAAGGCGACTATATCTATGCAGTTGGTTCTGTCAAAAGGTTTAACAATAGATCCTATCTTTACGTCCAATCAAAGGATATATCTTTGATAAGATAATAGTTCAAATAAATTTGATTCTATGAAATATTGATTCTATGTGGTATAATGGATGAATTGGGTTTGATCTCAGCATTTATATTCGGTATTGTTTTAGGTTCGCTAGCAGGACTGATTCCTGGAATACATCCCAATACAATATCTCAGATGATTTCTAATCTTAATGTACAAGATAATTTTGAATTAGCTGCAATCATAATAATCGCAGCTGCAGTAAACAACATAGTTGCTCTTCTTCCAGCAATATTTCTTTTTATACCTGATTCAGATTCAGTGCTTTCAATACTTCCTGCTCAAAAATTGGTTTTAAATGGAAAAGGAAGGCTTGCTGTTTTGGTGTGCGCCATTTCTGCGTTCTTGACACTTATCTTTCTTGTATTAATCCTTCCATTGTCTTACATATCTCTTCCTTTGTTATTTCCTGTTATCAAACCATATCTAGCCTATATCTTGATACTTTTTTCAGTCTTTTTCCTTCTGCAGGAGAAGAAGATAAAAGAGTCATTATTCGTTTTTCTAATTTCGGGTCTTTTCGGCTATTTGATTCTTTCAACATCAATATCATCTCTTCTTCAGGAATCTTTATTCGCAGTCTTTGTAGGTTTCTTTGCATTAAGCAGCATTATATTATCCTTTAATGAAAAATCATTAATTCCAGAGCAGAGAAATGAATCATATAGGGTAGAGATAGGCAAGAGCTTTATAATTATGATTCTTTTCTCTTCATTAATCGGTGCTGTAGCTGACCTCTTTCCTGCAATAAATTCCCCAGCCCAGTTAGCAACGTTTGTATCTTCTTTTGCAGGTAATCCACTTCTTTTTCTTTCCTCAACCACTTCCATTACAATTAGCCACTATGCAAATTCTATTGTTGCTTTAGAACGAATAGGCAAAGCAAGAACAGGCACCCTAGTCAATATCAACCAACTAATTAGCGATGTCAATACAACATTGCTTATATGGTTCATTGCATTCTATTTTGTTGGAACTATTATAGGGATTCTGCTTTTATTAGGGCTTTCAGAAATTTTCATTTCTACAATAAACAAGATAGATCAGAAAATGATTAGTTTTTCAGTACTCATTTTCCTTATATTATCGGTATTTCTATTTTCAGGTGTCTTCGGATTACTTACATGTATTCTTGCAACATTCATTGGGCTATTGCCTCCACTTCTTGGCGTTAGAAGAACGAATCTTATGGCATTCCTTATTATTCCTTCAATCCTAATACTTCTTTAATTGAACAGCGAGTGCAATCTTAAATTGAAAACTAATTTAAATCTGTCTCTATATAATTAGTTTATGGCAGAAGAAGAGTATCCTAGCGCACCAAAGAGAGAGATAGACTTAGGAAAAGGAGTAGTAATACTTCCTCCTGAAAGGATAGTTTCACCAAAGAAACCGGAAAAACCAAAAGAGGAAAGAAAAGAAGAACAGAAAATGGAGCAGAAGATCAGCAACTCTGTTCAACCTAAAGAAATGCAGATAAATAGCGTTCTATTCGTCATCGTAAGTATAGTAGCATTAGTATCTCTTGTTCTTAGTATAATCACAATGATGTCAATTGCATCACTGAAATCTGAACTTAGAGCAATATCATCTGATCTTAAGGAATTCAGTAGATCAACAATTGAGCTTAATACACAATTTGATCAACCGCATTCCTTGCAATCATCAGTTCCATTAAATCAGGTGCTTTCACCATTTTCAATTCCTATTCCATCTCAAGAGATAGAAACTAAAGGTACGATAAATGTTGTATTGCCAGTTTATGGTCTTCCAGTTTCAATTCCATGGGAAGGAAAGTTAACTGTATTCGGAAGCATCACAACAAATACTTCTGCAATTCCACAAAGCGAAACATTGAAAATAAATTATACTCTACCAAGCAGTGGAACAGTTAGGATGAAAATATCAGCCTCTGAACTATTCCAAGGTAAACTGAATTCAATAATCGAAAGGCTAGACAATTTATCAAAATAATTTCTGCTATTACTAGCAGATAGTATACTAAGCAATTAAAGTGGTTTGATGTTCATAAGCGATAGATATAGTAAGATTTTTGCAAAGGTGTTAAAAAAGATTAAACCTTCAGAGAAAGAACAGGCAAGGCAAAGAGAAATAGCAATGAAAATAGTTTCAGAATTAGATAGGATTACACCAAAGGATGTTTCAATAGAGCTTGTTGGCTCTACAGCAAAAGGAACAAATCTGAAAGGTGACATGGATTTTGACGTTTTCATGCTTTTTTCAAAGGACTATTCATTGAAAGATATGCTTACTCTTGCAATGAAATACAGCAAGAAATTCTGCAAGGGAAGAAAATATGAGATTGCCTATGCGCAACATCCATATGTAAGGACATGGGTGGAAGGAGTAGAGGTAGACATTGTTCCTTCATATAAGATAGAAGATGTTTCAGAGATGCTTACAGCAGTGGACAGATCTCCGCTTCACACTAAATTTATAAATTCAAGAATAACAGATTCTCAAAGAGATGATGTTAGGCTTCTCAAAAGGTTTTTGAAAACGCAAAAGATCTATGGTGCAGAAGGCAGAATAAGGGGCTTCAGCGGATATCTTTGTGAACTATTGGTTCTAAAATATGGGAGCTTTTTGAATGTATTAGATGCCTTCGCAAATATGAAATCAATGCCAATAATAACATTGGGCAATGAGCCAATTAATGAAGAAGAGCTTAAGAAAAAGTTCAGCGATGCTGCAATGATCGTGATAGACCCAGTTGATCCAGATAGAAACGTCGCAGCTTCTGTTTCTAAGACATCTCTTACAGTTTTCTCATACGCAGCTTCAATATTCTTAAGCAAGCCTTCAATAAATGCATTTTTGCCATCACAAGAAAAAATAGATAAAAAATGGATAGATAAACAACTTAAGTTGAGAGATTCTTTATTCTTAGGAATAGAATTTGACAGGCCAAAAGTAGTTGAAGATATCTTATGGCCTCAGATGTATAAATTCGCAAGTAAAATAAAGTCTAAATCAAAGGAACATGATTTTGAGGTTTTCGATATCGATGAGTATGCAAATGGAAAATGCATGTTTCTCTGTGAGTTTTCAATATACTCTCTTCCAAAAATTAAAAAGATATTCGGCCCACCATTATCCCAAAGAGAATATGTGGATAAGTTCATAAGGCAACATAAGGTGACAGAGCCGATATGGTTTGAGGAAGATAGGATATTAGCAGTAGGTGAGAGAAGATTCACTCATGTAAAGCAACTTTTAGAATACATGCTTTCAAATCCAGAGGAGAATGGCGTTCCACCAGACTTAAGGAAAGTGATTAAATCAGCCAAGATAATAGATATATCAAAGATAAAGAAGAATTACACTCAGTTTCTATTTGAATATTTGAAAAAGAGAAATATACCTTAAAATATTAAAGTTAATTTCTAATAATTACAAAACCATATAAAATTGCAATCATATAGAAAAAAATCCAACGTTAGATTACAAGAAAGAGTTATATTCCTTTATCTCTATTATTATATGTTTTCTAATAAGCTTCATTGGTGTGATTATGGACCATGAAAGTGTAAAGCAGATATCGCAGGTTGCAAGGATCAAGCTTTCTGATGAAGAATTAAAGAGCCTGGGCAACGAGATGGACATGCTTCTTGCATATTTTGGAAAGGTTCAAGAAATAGACATAGAGGAAGTAGGTGAAAAAACAAGCTATATGCACGGAATTTCAAATTCATTAAGAGATGATGAAGTAAAGGAACAAGATGAGGATACAAAGGAAATGATAAGGTCTGAATTCACAAAGCGAGAAGGCAATATTCTTGTAGTCCCTAAATCTCTAAAATGAGTTATTCTTAGTGTGATTATATGTCAGTAGAAGAGATCGTTCATAAGAGACTTGAACTTATAGAAAAAAGAGATAAGGAAATAAACGCATTTATAGAGGTATATTCAAATGAAGCAATAGAGGCAGCAAGAAGAATCGATAAAAAAATTAAGGAAGGAAATGCAGGCTCTCTTGCAGGCCTTATAATCGGAATAAAGAACAACATAGCATACAAAGGAAAGTTGCTTACCTGTGGTTCAAATATGCTCAGAGGACACAAAGCAACTTACAATGCGACTGTTGTAGAAAAATTATTGAATGCTGACGCAGTAATCATAGGTTCATTAAATATGGACGAATTTGCATGCGGCAGCGATGGCACATTCAGTGCATTTAAAATAACAAAAAACCCGTTAGATTTAGAAAGGGTACCTGGCGGTTCTTCTTCTGGTAGTGGGGCAGCAGTAGCAGCAGGTTTCTGTGACGCAGCTCTTGGAAGCGATACTGGTGGCTCAGTCAGATGCCCTGCTGCATTCTGTAATTTGTATGGTCTTAAGCCAACATATGGAATGGTTTCAAGATACGGCCTTGTTGACATGGCTATGTCTTTGGATCAGATAGGCATAATATCAAAGGATAAGGAAGTGATGAGAAAGGTTTTCCATGTAATAAGAGGAACAGATGCTTATGACCAGACAACACAGCTTGCAGATAAAATGATATCAAGCGAAAAACCAGTAGCAGAGATAAAAAGGATAGGAATTCCTAAAGAGTTCTTTAATTCAATTGATCCGAGGATAGAAAAGGCAGTAAGAGATAAAATAAAACAACTAGAATCAGATTTTGAAATCATAGAAGTATCGATTCCAACTTTAAATTACACAGTTCCTATTTATCAGTTGGTGATGGCAGCAGAGCTGTCTTCAGCGCTTCAAAAATTTGACGGATTGAGGTATGGTTATTCTGCAGATAGAAATGAGGATCTTTATTCCGCGTTCTCTAAAGTAAGAGGAGCAGCTTTCGGGAAAGAGATAAAGAGAAGGATAATGATAGGCACATACATCACCATGAAGGAATTTAAGGATGCATGGTATAGCAGGGCGCTTAAGGCAAGAGAGAAAATGAAATTAGAATTTGCTAGGGTGATGAAAGAGGTTGACATTCTTGCAGGTCCTGCAATGCCAACTCCACCATGGAAGTTCGGAGAAAAAATGAATCCATTAGAAATGTATGCAGCAGATACATTGACAATAGCAGCGAATCTTACAGGTCTTCCAGCAATAGTATCTCCACTTTCACAGAATATTTTTGACGGTGCAATTCAGTATTATGGAAGGCATTTTGAAGACGATGCTTTATTAAATATTGCATAAAAGTGAGAAGATGAGTGAGAAGGACTTGGACATTGTAATAGGGCTTGAAATTCATATTCAGCTTAAAACAAAAAGCAAACTTTTCTGTAGATGTCCAACAGATTATAGGGATAAGCCAGAGAATACAAACATATGTCCAATATGCACTGGGCAGCCAGGTACGAAGCCATTGGGACTTAATTCTCATGCATTGGATCAGCTTCTAAAGATAGGCATCGCATTGAATTGTAAATTCGTTGATTCTTCAGTGATCCAGAGAAAGCATTACTTTTATCCAGATCTTCCTACTGGATTTCAGAGAACATCTAAACCAATAGGTGTAGATGGAAAACTAGGAAAGGTAAGGATTAGAGAGATTCACATAGAAGAAGATCCAGGAAGGTATGAATTAAGAGAAGGAACTGTTGATTACAATAGAGCAAACGTGCCTCTTATTGAGATTGTTACAGAGCCAGATATGAAATCTCCTGCAGATGCCAGGGATTTTCTAGACGAACTTGATGCTATTCTCAATTACCTTGATGCTGGAAGAGACGAGCCAGGTTCCATTAGAGTAGATGCAAATATAAGTCTCAATGGAGGAACAAGGGTAGAGATAAAAAACATTAATTCATTTAAGGGAGTGTATGATGCGTTGAATTATGAAATCATAAGACAACAAAACATCCTTAGGCATGGAGGTACAATAGTAAGAGAAACAAGGCATTTCGATGAATCAACCGGAACAACAACATCTCTTAGAAAGAAAGAGACAGAGGATGATTATAGATATATGCCAGATCCTGATGTACCACCAGTTATCATAAGTGAGGAAAGAATATCAGAAATCAAAAAAGAAATGCCAGAACTTCCAAGGGCAAAGGCTGCAAGATTTGAAACTCAATATAAGATAAAAAGCGATGACGCATGGATCCTATCAATGGATATGCATCTTGCAAGACTCTTTGAAGAAATGGTCTTTAAGGTGGAATCAAAAGGAACTATAATAGAGGCACAGAAAATTGCATCTTGGATAAGGGGACCGCTCAAAAAGCAGTTGAACTATAGGAATCTTTCATACAGCGATTCAGGATTAAATTCAGAATGGCTTTCTGACTTATTTATTATGTTCTATAAAGGAGATCTTACAGACAGAGGAACAGAACAAGTTCTAATAAAGATGATAGAGACAAAGGAAAACCCATCAAAGATTGCGTCTGATCTTAATCTCCTTAAAATAAGTGACATATCTGAACTTGAAAAGATAATAGATAAAATTATCTTATCTCAGGAGAAAGCAGTCCAGGACTACTTAAGTGGTAATGAGAAGACACTAAACTTCCTTATAGGTCAAGTAATAAAAGAGACAAAAGGAAGAGCAGACTCAAAAGTTGTTAAGGAGTTGATACTACAAAGGCTTAAAAGATAAATTATGTTAGATTGTTTCCTGTTTTGTTGCTTGGATTATTCCAACCACTTTTCCAGTGTTGGATATCATTACTATTAATCCATAGTTAGTTGATTCCGAAGTCCATTTTACTATCCATACATCCGAGTATGGTTTCTTTTCTATTGGATCAAGATATTCTGAGTAGAATTTAGCTGATGCCTTTGCATTTGAATATGTGTTTATGAATCTGTTGACAACATCTGTCCCTTCAAGAGTATGTGATGCGATTATTGCTTCTTCAGGTGTTCCAAGTATGCAGTTTGCTATTCCTTTGCAGACCTCGCAATTCTTAGTTATGTATTCTGGTGGGGTTTCTATGAATCCTCTTCTTGGATAATCATAATAAACATTCATTCTTACTGGGCATGGTGATGAGTAGTTGAAGGTAACTCTTGTCTTGATCTGCCATGTGTTGTTTGCTTCACCAGGTTTCATTTCCAATATCTCTTTTATATCTGCATCTGGATATTTCGAATTCAAATCGTCAAGCACAAACTTTTTAACCTCATCTGCATTAAGCGTAGTCGTTTTACTTGATTGCAAACATCCAAACATGAATACCGAATAGATTATGAGACTAATTATCCAAATTTTATTCATTGAAAATTTGTCCATATTAACCATCCAGTTGTCAATAGTTGTCAATTATATATTAAAGAGAATGAAATAAAAGTTTAACGTTTTTAACTCATAGATTCATTTTTTTGTTTTAATTTGTTAATTTTTTGTTGGTTATGAGTTAACATAGTTAAAGTGGTATCTCTCCAAAGTAGTTCTTGAATTTTTGTGTAAGCTTTAGTATTTTCGAGCGCCCTTTTGTTTCAGTTATAATGTACCCTTTCTGCTTAAGTTCTGCAACAGCATCATAAACAGAAGTACCTAGCATTTTTACTATTTTTGATTGCAATATCCCATTGTTCTTTGCCACAACAGCTAAGACTCTTATTGCACGCTTTGATAATTCGGTTTCCTGCACAATCGGACTAACTATTTCAGTATATTCAGGCTTTAATCTCATAAGATAACTTTTATCAACCTTTACTATTTCCAGCCAACTTTTCCTTGATGCATACCAATGTTGAAGATTTGAAACCGCTTCTTTTATAGAATAAAGATCAGCATTTGTAAGCTTCTGCAAATCAGTTATGCTAACTGCCTTTGCAGCCATAAATAATATTGCTTCTATTTTCTGCTCTAAATTTGTAATATTATGATCGGCAACTAGCATTTCTTGTTCTGTTTCTTTTACTTTTATTTCTTCTTGTTTCTTCTCTGTTGTCTCTTCTTCCATTATCGCACCTTATTCTTCTTCAAATTTTAGATTAGGATCTAATTTCTGTATGATTATATCTCCAAAAAATTCTTCTTGGTCAACTGTAATTTTGTTTTTTTGACAAAGATGTAATAAAGGTAAGAGTGTAAGAACCGTTTCTTTCGGTCCTTTTTTATTCATCAGTTTAAGTAATTCAGAAAATAAAATCATTCCGTTTTCATCACAGTATTTAGATATAGATTCGTATACACTTTTAGTTTCTTTCTCAATGTCGTACTCAGGCGGTTTGAACTCAAGTACTGTAGGTAAGACAATTCTTTCTTTTTCTCTTTTCGCTTCTATTTTTATTGCATCTTCAAGAGCGCTTATTAAATCAGGAAGTGTTATTGCTCTTTTCGGTTGCATTCTCATTCTAAGCTGAATCATCTCTAAAGGTGCAGATTCGACTCCTTCCTCAATGTACACCTCTTCTATTGATGGTTCAGGTTCTTCAAATTGGAATGCCTGTGCTTTAAATCTCAATAATATAGAAGCTGCTAGGATAACGTTTGCAGGTATGTGCAGATCATAAATCTTCATCTTTCTTATCTTTTCTATGTAACTATTTGTAACCACTGAGATGTCGATGTTCCATGGATCAAGGTTATTAGAATCCACGATCTCAAGAAGCATTTCTCTCCAAGTAGGCTTATGTACTAATTCTTCTATCTGTTCAATAGATGATGGGTTGAATCCAACAATTCCTTCGTCTTCTTTTATGAAACTTTCGGTCGCCATGAATACACCTATTTAATCTGCCTCATGAATATCTTAAGTCAAATGCTTTTAAATTTAACCATTTTTAGATTCCACTGTAATGGTCATCCATCTTTGCCAATTAATACAATTACTACTTTTTATTATTATAAATATATTATTGATTTTTTTCCTCTTTTTCTTTCGAATAGATTTCCATTTGTTTTCTTTTATTTAATTCATCTAATTTCTTTGCAAGTTCCTCTCTTTTCTTTTGAATTATTTCTGTTTTTTCTTGTATTGAAATTATGAAATAACTCAATGTTTCGGGTGTCAATTCTATAAATGTTTCATGAGTATTTTTATCATAAAAAGCAACCCTTTTTAAATCGTAAAATAATCTCCCTCTTATAAGTTTGCATTTGACAGATGCATTAAAATTCGAACCAGTTATTTCATTTTTCCATTCTTTTATTGGTGTATATTCAATTATTCTATATATTCCTGGCCCAATTTTTACAGTGTCACCTATTCTGACATTAATTTCTTCATCTCCTCTTTTAACAACCATTATTGGTTCTGATTTTCCTTCGAATTTAAAAGTAGGTTTAGTATTAGATTTTGTTATTTTAATAGTTATGCCTGATTTAACCTTTTCATTATATTCCATATTCTCACTTTGCTATATAGGGATTTTAATAAAATTTAACTAAGAATAACATCCAAATCAAGTATTTATATATTTCCATAAAGGATAATTTTAATTTAAAATTAAAAATAAAGATTTCTGTCTATAAAGATATTCCACCGAAAATTCTATCTATTATGAATCTTCCAACATAAAATACTCCAAGAGAAACAATTAGAAACGGAAGAATGTATTTGATAAAGTTTGATTTCTTTCCAGTATTTATAACTGATATTATTAATGTAGCTATAATACTGGTAATTATTACAACTATTATAGCGAAGAGATTGAACTCTGCAGAATTAATCGCAGGTGAAGTTGGATTAATTTGAGAGTATTGGCTGACTGCAATTCCAGTAGTAGGTTGACTTACCCAGAGCTTTTCAAATAGGCTTATAAGCTTACTTGAAACCACATATAAGAAAGGTGCACCAACTGCAGCACTAAATCCTATGAAGATAGAATACATGATCATAGATGCGCTTACTTCTTTATGTATTATCTGTTGATTTCTAAGATCCATAGCCGTTTTTTCAAGTATTCCTGCTATCTCTCCACCAGATTCAATTCCTTCCTTTATAAGTTCTATTGATCTGTCGAGATATCTAGAATTAAATCTTTCGGAAAGTTTGTCAAGCGCCTCATTTATTGTCTCTCCACCAAATATTCTTTTAGAAGCGATCTCTACTTCTTTTGATAAAAGTCCAAATTCAGGTTTTGCAGCGTACCAAAGTGCCTTTTCTATTTGCATCCCTGCTCTTACATTCGCTGCAGCAAGCTGCAAGAAATCAGGAAGTACTTTTTCAACTTCTGTTCTTCTCTCATCTATCTTTAACTCTATATATTGGTATATTGAACCAAGAAGAATTATATTTATAACAATGAATGAAAGTAATAGTAATACTAGATTTTTGAAAAGAAGGTAAGAAACTATGAATGAGAATATTATTGAAAAGACAAAATAAATTATAAGTATACCTGCAGCGTATTCAGGATCGAGTTCTATTCCAGCTTCAGAAATTTTCTTCCCTATTCTTTTAACATTATCTCTTTGAAGCAATCTACCTAAAGCCTCTATTTGTTTTTCTAACGGAAGCATATATTCAAACCTCGTAGCTTGGTCTACTTAATTCAATATATGATAGGAAAGCATATTGCACTATTGCGATTAATGGAACTAGTGCCCATACATTTATACCTGTCAATTTTATACCTGCAAATGATAACAGCAATATACCTATGCTTATACCTAAAGATGGGAAGATTATTCCTATAACCAAATAAAACATTACTAAAGGATTCAATTTTTGTCCGTACTCCTTTATCTCTATTACCTGCTCTTTAGATATTTGATCTAAAACTGTTTCTAATGAATTTGCAACATCAGCTCCTGATCTTACAGAATTAACTATCTGTAGGATCAGTCTTCTGAAAGATGGAGAAGGACAATCTTCAATTGTTTCTTGCATTGCAGTGTCCAAAGGCACGCCAAGAAAAACTTTCTCAGCTATTTTATTAAACTCCTTACTGACTTCCCCATAATTGCTTTTTGATATTGCAACAATCGAGTCAAATAAAGGCAACCCTCCCTTCAATGCAATCCACATATGTCTTCCTGCAAAGAGAAGTTCCTTATCTATCATCCTTCTTCTTCTTGAAGCTAATGCCTTTGGTTGCTGAATAAATAACAATACTGAAAATGGAACATATATTATTGCAAGAGGAATGAGAAGTAAAATATTAACTGACTGTAGCATGAAAAGTATGTAAGTGAGTATTATAAGCGAGATAGTGAGTAATCCGGCCTTTATCAAGGATTTTTCAACAAATTCATCCACAGTTTGAGTCATTCCTGCCTCTCTCATCTTTTTTTCAAGCCAAGGAAATCTAGATTTAGTGTAATTTATTAAACTAACCTTAAGGTCAATTTGCTTAATGTTTTGTTCTGCTTTACTTTTTTGTTCATTTTCAATTTTTATTTCATCCATCTCTTCACTCCTTTTTGATTTATTTCCAATCAGTATATAAGTATATGTAGTTTATTTTATAATTATTTCTTTGTAAGGCGTTTTATTAAATAAAGTCTTCTAAGTTCAGACATAGCTTCTCCATAATCCATAGTGAAGATCTCAACTGCTTCTTCTTCTTCCTCTACGTGTTTTGGTAGTATTTCTTTTTTCTGTTTTTCCATTTCTTTTATTTCATTAATGGTAGCTGTAAAACTTTTTCTTATAGTTATTATTTCTCCAGTCATTTAACCACATTGCTAATTATATTTAAAATGACCAATCTCTATTTGAAGTTGCGTATTCAATTATTTCATCACTATTTTTATAATAATCTGCAGTTATCTTTCCTACTGTATTTATATCAAAATATTTCTTTGCAACCATCCACTTAAGTATTTTTGTCTTATCCAATAAATCTATCTTCATTTCTTTAACAGTCATTCCTGTGTAAAGCGCAAGGGTTTCTCCAAGTCTAGTTATTGCATTCTCTTCTTTCATCGTGTCTGTTCTTGGATCCCATCTATAAACTACATTCGCTTTTCCTTCATCAGTTATTTCCGCAAATTCAAATGTCCTTCTTATACCACTTCTTCTATTTCTATATTGTGTCACTATCCCTCCAAGTGCAGGTAGAGAACTTTGAGGAATATTTATTGGAGGGGTAGTTAATCTATTTACACATTCTTCTGCATTGTCTGCATGTATAGTTGCATATACTGAGTGGCCAGTATGCATAGCTTCGAAAAGTACCTCAGCCTCTCTTTGTCTTCTTACCTCACCTACTATAATTCTATCAGGTCTTTGTCTTAATGCATTAATCATTAAATCTAACATGGTAACTTCCCCCTTTCCTTCAGGATTCGGTTCTCTTGTAGTCATCGCTACCCAATGGAGGAAGTCTGGTAGTGTCAGTTCTCTAGTATCTTCTATTGAAATTATTCTTTGATTTGGGGGTATCATACATGCAAGAGCATTAAGGAAAGAAGTTTTACCAGACCCAGTACCACCACTGCTTATTAATGAGATTTCGTTCTGTATACAAAGCCATAATAAGGCCGCAACTTCTGGTGTTACAGTTTTTACTTGAATTAGATATGGAATTGTCCATGGATTCTTTGCAAATTTTCTTATTGAAAGCGTGTTTCCAAATGTAGATATCGGACTGAGAGTTGCATTCACTCTATCTCCGCTTGGGAGATATGCGTTCATTATAGGATTCAATACATTTATTTGTCTTCCAACTCTCCTTCCTATATTAGATGCATATTCATAAACAGTATCGTCTCTCCTTATCCAAAGATTTGTTGAACACCAGCCATACCTTTTATGATAAACTTGTATTGGTTCTGCAGGACTGTTTATTACAATATCTTCCAGGTTTTCATCAGACATTAATATTTCAAGCTCTCCTAATCCAAGTGTATGCTGAATTAAATATGATGATAGAACCTTTCTTTTTTCCGGCGTTAAACCAGAGAATTGCTTGTCAAGTAATTCATTAGCCTTAACTTCGAATTTTGCCTGAATATCTTTCATTTGCCTTTGGTCTGTAAGCATTGCAATATCTATCTTAACCTTTGTTATAAGTTCTGCTTTCAAGGCATTAAGGATAAGTTTAGTGCCTTCTGCAATTAATGGGATTTGAATATTATATTGTGGAGTATAATACTTTTTCGAATCTATGATTGTTACTTCTACAGGTATACCCTGTGCATCAAAAGAATATCTTTCAAGTATTTTTTCTTCCATTTCTTTTTTCTTTTCTTCTTTTGTTTCGTTTTTATGTTCTTTTACCTTCTCCGTTTTTTCCTCTTTCTTTTCTTCAAGCGCTTTTTTCATAAGTTCAAGTTCCTCTCTGTTTTCATTCTTGTCTTTCAATTAATCACCAATGAGCAGTTAATATTATCAGCCTGAGATCCATTCTATATATATTGAAGCGAGGGTATAGCTAATTTTCACCAAACCTTGATTTTCAAGAATATATGACCAATATTCGATTGTTTCTTCTGGCACATTCATTTCTTTAGCTATTTGTGATATTTCAACTCTTTTCCTTTCGTAGAGTAAACGCATGAATTTATCTATTCCTGTTGTTATATATTCTTCATTAAGATCAACATTTTCCATTTTATCGCCTGTTCGATGATGTTGGGGAAAATTCAATTATCTCTAATTATAACTAACAATAGTTATACACATAATAATTTAAATGTTAATTTTAAAACATATTTAATCTATTGATGATTAGTGTTACATAATAAATTTGCATTAATGATTTGTGATTTTATGGATCAAAATTTGGGGGGCAATGATGAATTAAATAAGATTAATTTGCAGTCACTTTCAGATCTTGAAAGAACTATATATTTAGATTATGGTTCTGAAGCAGTTTTAGTTTTTAGACTTGCAAACAAAAAACTTACAGTTAGTGAAATTGCTAAAGAACTTTCATTACAAGAAGAAAAAGTTTATGAAATAATAGATAAACTAAAAGGGAAGTATATTTATTTAGAAGAGCCAGAAGAGAAAAAGATAGAGTTTGAAGAAATGAAATCTAAAGAAACTATTTTCGTTGATATACCTAAGAAAGTACCGCTTGACAATATTTCTGCTGTTGCATTGATATCTGAACTAACTATTAAATTCGGTCCAACTGCAAAGAAGATTTATGAAATGATTGATGGAAAGACAGATGTTATTGAATTAGCCGTTAATAGCTTTTCTAGTCTCAATTATGTAGACAATCTGATGTGGGTTTTAGCAGAGAAGAAAAGCGCCACATTTATCAGAATGGGGCCAGAAGAGATTAAGAAAAAATATGGTTCGGTCGGATTCAAAATTTTTAATCAGTATGGTCGAGAAGGTTTGTATTTATATCTTCTTTTAGATAAAACTGCAGATCCTGTAACTGCTTTAAGATTTTCAGAGATAGATCCTTCTATAGGTGTGGAAATGATGGATTATATACTTAAGACAATAGCTGCACCTATCTCTTTTAACAAAAAAGATGCATTAACTTTGTTAAAAAGATAATTTATTCTTCTATTTCTAATTCTACCATATCACTTATGATTTTTGAATCCTCTTTATCTTTCCATTCGATTTCTTTTCCTTTAATTAAAGCAAGAATTTTTTCTTTTTTAATATCTGTTTTATTTTTATTAAATCCTATTACTATTCTTTTTGGATTTTTCAACCCTAAGTAGTCTATTGCATTTTTTATCTGCCTTTTTCCAGATGCCCTAACTAACCACTCTAACATAAAATCATTTGTAATGTTTCTTTTTTCCTCAAATGCAGCCATTGCATGATAATAAGCAAGTTTTAGTTGGAATCTGCTCACTACAGCATCTAAGTCAAATACTTGGAATTTGTATTTTCTTGAATATTCTAGAATTTTTTCTTTAGTTAAATCACTTGATGAAGCAAATAACTCTATATCAATTCTTTCCAATTATTCACCTACTAAAAGATAATAGATAAAAAAGAATGAAAGGAAAAGCATTTAAAGTATAGTGTATATATTTAATATAATCTAAAGGCTAGATTTAAAATAGAAATTATCTAACGATTCTATTTCATAGCTTCTTTACATTTAATAGGTGAAATATATGCAACAGTATCATGAAGCAAAACAAACTAAGAAAAAAACAGGTGGAAAGTTTGCAAGACACAGAGATAAGAAGCTTGCACATTATGGTGGACACTTTGCATCAACAAAAGTCAGTGATACAGATGTAAGAGTAAAAGTGAGAAAAAGAGGAGGATCTAAGAAAATAGTAGCTCTTTATGCAGCATATGCAAATGTTGTAATGCCTGATGGTAAGATCAGAAAAGCAAAGATAAAATCAGTAATTGATTCTCCAAACAATCCAAACTACAAGAGAATGAATATAATAACTAAGGGAGTTATAATAGAAACAGAAGTAGGAAAAGCAAAAGTAACAAGCAGACCAGGTCAAGATGGAGTTGTAAATGCCAAGATAGTTTCCTAACTCGTAAATCAACTTCAACAATTACATATTTTCTATTTTTAGTGTAATCCAAATCTTATTTTTCTTTTTTTTGAGCAAAGCTTTATGATACTTTATGTACTATTATTACTTACTTTATTTAAACAGGTGGGAAAATGCCAAAAGAAATAAGCGAACAAAATTTCGAAGAAGAAGTAATGAAATCAAAAGGAATAGTTATTGTTGATTTTTGGGCTCCATGGTGTGGTCCTTGTAGAATGTTAGGCCCTATACTTGAAGAAGTTGACAAAACAGGCAAGGTAAAAGTTCTGAAAGTGAATGTAGATGAGAATCAATCATTGGCAGCCTTATTTGGAGTATCAAGTATTCCTACGATGATTCTTTTCAAAGACGGAAAGCCAGTAAGTGGAAGGATTGGAGTGATGTCTTTTCCACAGATAATGGCTTGGGTTGAATCTGTTTCAAAAGAATAACTTTTTCTAGAATTTATCAATAAATTATTCTTTTTTTTATTTTTTCAAAATATATTTCATCTTTTTATATAAATGCCTATGTAAATTAGATTTTTAAATCTACATATTAAAATCATAACATGGCTAAGAAAAAAGAAGGCTTAAAATTGAATTTAAATTTGTTTAATTTTCCTAAAAAGAAGGAGAAGGAAGATAAGAGAATATTGAAGACTAAGCAAAAAGAAGATAAATCATCAAAAATTAAATCCCCTGTTTCAGAAAAGATCAAGAAAAACCAACAGAAGTCTAAAATCAAAAAGAAAGCAGAAAAAACAAAAGAAACTAAAAAACAATTAACCAACTCAAAACCAAAGACAATTAAAAAAGTTAAAAAAGAAAAAGAGATAAAGTCGCACAAGGAAGCAATTGAGAAAATATTAGAAGGAATAAAAGAGATAGAATATGCACCGCAGAAGAGAAAAATTGCGGAGAAGGAACCACATATCGAACACATAATCACGCCAAAGTCAGAAGTTAAAGAAGATATCGGAATGAAATCAATTTTACCTAAATCATTTATCCCTTCTCAAAAAGATGAAAAAAAGGTTATGGAGTTAGAAAAAGAAATCAAGAAAGCCAGTTATTCAGTTCCAGAAACAGAGATTCAAACAATAAAAACATTAGCGACAATAAAGAAGCCAAGAGTTGAAGCAGAAAAACCAAAATTAATAAAAACAGGAATTCCTGGATTCGATGAAATGTGCGGAGGAGGAATAGAAGAGAAATCAGTTATTCTGATCAATGGTGATGCAGGAAGTGGAAAGACTATTTTCGGCTTACAATTTCTGTACGAAGGAGCAAAAAATGGAGATGCAGGCCTTTTCATAAGTTTTGGAGAATCAAGAGAAACTATATATTCAAGAATGCTAAATTTCGGAATGGATTTCCAAAAACTAGAAGACAAGAATCTTTTCTTCTTCTTAGAATATCAGCCGCATGAAGTTGCAAAGATAATGCAGGAGGAAGGAGGAACTCTATATGACATAATAACAAGCTACAATATAAAGAGGGTGGTTGTTGACACAATTACTCCTTATCTTATGCAATTCAATGATCCTTACAAAGCAAGATTGGCATTAGTGAGGCTTTTCAATGTTTTCAAAAAATTCAACGTCACTACCTTACTACTCAATGAATGGTCTTCAGATCTCCCATCAAATCCTTCTACTGCAGTTGCAGAGTTTCTTGCAGATGGAATAGTTTATATGATCCATAAGAGATCACCAGAAGGAGTTCAGCTTAGGGGAATAGAGATATGGAAAATGACGGGTGTTAGTCATACAGAGGTTGCAAGACCGTTTGCATTTACAAATAGAGGAATAGTTATATATCCAAATGAGAGATTATTTTTTGGCTCTTTGGAAAGAAAACTTTAATCATTTATAAGAGAAAGAAAAATTAATTAAATTTAAAGATAATATCTGAGTGATATTATGAAAATAAATAAAAAGAAAGGTCAAAGTGGACTTGAATACATAATATTATTTTCATTTACAATTGTATTCTTTGCAATCGTAGTTTATATTGCTAATGAGCAATTATCAATTGTAAATAAACAACAGAGACTTGAGCAAGCAAAGCTTGCATTAAAGGAAATTGCAGATGCGGCAACACAGGCATATCAGCAGGGAGCAGGAGCTAAGGTTATTAAAACAGTAGTATTTCCAAATGGTATTTCAGGAGATGGAGAGATAGTAAACAATACCTTGCACATAGTTTTCGAAGGAACAGATTTATCATATCCATTAAACTTTCCAATCACTGGAAAGATTTCTGCAACTCCAGGACCACAAGAAATTATATTTACTTCTTACGGTGGTTCGGTTTCAGTTGGAACAGCCCAATTTTCATTATCAAAATATTTTGTTTCCTTACAACTTTGCGGTTCCTCTTCTCCGCAATATTTAAATGACACAATCCAAATAATTAACAATAATCAAGAAGCAATTCAGGTAGATGCACAAGTTAACTTCAATTCATATTATGTCAATGTCACTCTTTCCTCTTATTCATTTAATATCCCAGTTACTGAAAGTAGAGAAGCAAACATTACATTCGAAATCTCTGCAAATACAATAGGCATGTTTACAGGAAATATCTTATTCAATTCTTCCAATTATAGCGTTATAGTCCCAATAATCTTAGATATCCAGTCATGCGGAGGACCTACTTCAAATGTATCATATATTCTTCTTGAAACCTACAAAGATCCAGGATATTCAATTCATTATACAAACTTTTCAATGCCACCTTTAGTTAATATAACAACAACAGGATGGACGCCTTATTCTTATATAACTTTAGATCTAAGGAATTCTTCTGGAAGCATGCCAGGTTATCCAAAGCTTGTCCAAACAGATTCAGATGGAAATTATTCCGAGATATGGAATGCAACTGGCATGCCAGGTTCATATACTGTTTATGCTAACTATTCGATATATAATGTAAATTATTCATTTGTGGTGAATCCATGTTGAGAAATATTAAAATTATAAGTTTATTTTTAATAATATTGTGTATTTCAAATTTAATTTTTGCAAATAATGGTACTGTAGTTTATCGTTCTAATACAGGAACTTATACCACAAGTAGTCCAAAAATTAGAAATTGGTCTTCTTCAGGAATTGGAAGTTACAGTGCAGAATTTGAACTACCAACAGCAGGATCTCCTATAAGGTATGCCTTAATAAAATACTCACCGGTTTCTCCTAAGAGAGTAATTATCACACAAAGTGATGATGGTTATTTAGACGCATATACATCATTTGATGGAGAGGAATGGAACATTACTAATGATTTCGGTCGAGTATGGACAACGGCACCAACTACTTCATCAAGAAGATTTGATTTTCAATATGAAACTTCAACTGGAGATCTCATAGTTGTTTATTCAATTGTAAGTACAAGCACTACTTGTGATTTAGCTTATCGTGTGATGCTTGCAAACGAAACAGTATTTGGTCCAGAAATATGTATTGATGATACAACACAAACCAATGATATTCAATATACTTGGATTGAAGCTGCTAGAAAACCAACAAATAGTGAGGAGATAATATTCGTTGGATTTGATTCTACGAGTACTGATGTGGTTGCATATGTATGGAATGGAAATTCATTTGGAAATATACAAGAAATTACAGCTAACGCTCCTTCTACAGGAGGTTATAAAGCAATAGCAGTAGCTTATACTTATAGTGGAAATCAAGGAATGGTTGCTGCAGGAGATGGAACAGCAGGGAATATAGCTACTTATTACTGGAGTGGAACTGCATGGATAAATAGTCCGGATTTTGATATTGATGCAGGAGATGCGGCAGATGCATACTGGTTAGATTTAATTCCAAATCCAGTCTCAAATACTATGCAGGCAGTATTTATAGATAGTGCTTCTGATCTTGGTACAGCGTATTGGAACGGTGCATCGTGGTCAGTAACATCTAATATCGATACTGCAGTTGATGCAGTAGGTTCTTTTCTTGCAGATTTTGCATGGCTCCCAGATGGAACTTCTGGTAGATTAGTTTGGGATACAGATGGAGGCGGCTCGACTTTATCAGTAAGATCCTGTTCTCCACAATGTACAAGTGCAACTACAACAATTTCAACCTATGGTGGCTTAGGTGGATGGCTAAATCTTTATACGAATCCAACCGCCTCAGATACAGTTGATTTAATAGGAATAAGATCAAATAACGCTCAGAATTTAGGTTCATTCTATTTCGATAGTACAAATTTCGTAAATTATGGTGATACTGTTCTTGCATCTACAACTGGAACTACCGGTTCATTTTCATTTGATTTTCAAAGAGCTTTTGATACAATACCTCCATCTTACTCGAACCAAAATCAAAGCAGTGATGCTATTATAGTCGGCAACACTAATTATCTTAGTGTAGTCTGGACAGATAATGTTCAATTAAAAACTGCAA
Source organism: Candidatus Micrarchaeia archaeon (assembly GCA_038886535.1). Lineage (GTDB taxonomy): Archaea > Micrarchaeota > Micrarchaeia > CABMEP01 > CABMEP01 > DTQF01. Next base: position 175,221 of record JAVZXS010000001.1, read on the forward strand.
TACTCGAAACAAACGAAACAGGTGCTTGGCAGAATAAGACAGTTTATGGTTCTCCAGTTTATATGCGTGGAACCTATTATGTTGTCAATTTCACTTGGAATAATGCATCTATTCCAGCTGGCACTGTCATAGGATGGAGGGTGTGGGCAAGTGATAAATCAAACAATTGGAACGTTACCCCAATTATGAATTTTACAGTAATTGCTCCAATATACAACTTTACAGTTACTCCAGCAACAGACAGCTTTTCAGTATATAACAATACATATATAGATAGAAATTACACACTCAATAACACAGGAAACATGAATCTATCTATTACATGTACAGCAAATGAATCTTGGGTATATAATATTACAGCATGTCCTTTGACATTAACACCTGGTTCAGTAATAAATGTAACATTTAGATATAACGCAACTAGTTTGATTCCTGGAAACTATCTAGTGAATATTACATTTATAGATCCTAATGTAACAAATTATGTCCTAGGAAACGTTTCTGTATTAGCAGCTCCTATTCCATCGATATATACAGATAAATCTTCGTATGGAACATGCAATAATATTTATTTCAAAGTTTCAGTTTATGATGTTAATGACCAATTGATTGATGCACCATTAAACAATTCTCTTTTAGATGCAGTAAATACAACAGTGCTTAGTGAGTCTGTAATAACTGGGAATGGCGGCACTGGAATTTATTTAGGTATTTTTGAAATACCACCAGGTTATACTTCAGGAAATTGGCTGATTAAAACCTTATCTGGCTCAATAAAGAATCAGAAGACAATTCAAGTTTCATAAATTTTTTAGAGGAAATCATATGAAGGCACAAGTTTCAGTTGAATTTTTCCTTTTATTCATTATCATAATATCTATCTTTTCCATCTTTATGTTAATTTCAATTGAAATGCAAAGACAAGTAGATTACCTTTCAAAATACGATGAAACTTTATCTGTTGCATCTAGAATAGGAAATGCAGTCAATAGCGTAATATCAAATCAGATAGAAGCAAAAGTTGATATCCCATATGGTTATCGAATCGAGGCAATAAATGGAGCGATAATAGCTACTAATTTATTAACAAATGTTTCTGCATCATGGCCGATTTCACATATCCAGATAAATTCAACAGTTCAAGATAATTCAACTCTTATAAATATCGAATTTATAAATTCAACAATATATTTAAGTTGAACAAATATTGTAACTTAAAGAAATTTAGTGATAAAATGGAAAGAAACAGATTCAAAAAAGGGCAGAGTTACAGCATAGAAATAATATTTTTTGTAATTATCTCGCTTATTATAATTTATACTTTATTTTCAATTTATACAACTTTAATCAAATTAAATTTAGATGAGAATAAATATTACATCATGACGTGGAGCAGTTCAGATGTCTTAATCAAAACAAGAGGTTTTTCTCCAGATTGGGAGGAAAACGGTAACCTTACAGTTTTAGGAATTTCAAATGGAATGAATGTAATAGACCCTATTAAGCTTGAATCACTAAATTCTTTGTCTAACGAAAACCTTTCTACGTTAATGCATCTTGATATTTATAACGTTTCAATAGAAATACTGATAAACGGCAATATTTATTTCCAAAAAGGAAATGTGTCTACAAACAAAACTATAAACCAAATTGAGAGAGTTTGTGTATTTACAAATGGAACACCATGCATGTTAAGGGTAAGATATTCATTGGGATGATGAGATGCATGATTCAGATAAACAAAATATAACGAAAGGATTTATTGCAATGCTAGATGCAATGTTTGGTTTAATAGCATTGTTATTATTTTCAACAATAATATTTTCATATCTTCAGAAGGGACCTTCTTTCTATGACGCATTCATATACAAGCAAGGATATGACATTCTTACAGTTTTGGAGTATACAAACTTTTCTAATCCATCATATGTTTTCCAGCAGACAAGTGGTTCTTTGTGTATGAGATTAGAGATGTACAATGGAGTGGGAGGAACGCTTATTTCAACTTACTATAAAACAGGCTGTGATCCTTCAAATGTAAATGAAAAGATAGCATGGAGAACATTTATAGACGGAAATCAATTCAAAACAGCAAAATTGGCAATATGGAGAAAATAATTAGAAAGTGATAATTATGCATTCAAAGAAAAAATACAAAAGAGGATATGTAATATCACTTGCAGTAGTAACTATACTTCTTATTCTATCTATTCTTGCAATTCAAATACTAAACTATAGGTATTCACAATATTCAATATTAAGGAATCAGATATTTTTAGATAAAACAGGATTCGTAGTTGATGACGTTCTTATGGATGTGAAAAAAATCCTTTCTGTTAATCAAGCTTCAAATTCATCTATAGTTACAATATTTGAAAACTATAGCTATGTGAAGTCATCGTTTCTTTCAAATGAGCAATCAAGATTAAATGAATTTTCAAATCTTACTGGAATGAACATATCCTTCATTCCACCCTCTCCTTCAAGTGTTCTAAATATATCATTTGATAATGGAATGGTTTATATTACAAATGAAACAGATGCCAACAATAAAGAGATCAAAATATATAATTTTAGCGGCACCAATCTGAACGTATCTTCATATAAAATTAATATAATCTCAAACACGACAAGAGGTTCTTATACCGAACCAACAAACGCACCCTCAGGAATCTCCATTACAATAAATTATACAGACCCAATCTCTGCAAAATCATTTACATCTACAAGAATTTTAGATCCATCCACTCTAAATACTTGGAGAATAAATATGCCAACCCCATCTCAGAATATCACAATAAGTTTTGGCCTTATTGATGGGAAGGCAAACTCGCTTTCAGTTAGACAATATAGCGTAAATGCGATATCATCAATAAAAACAGAGGTAAATATTACAAAACAAGATGTAGGAGGCAATTACAATATATTTCTAAATGTGACTACAATGAATTCATTTTATTCAGATTATCTTAGAATAAGATAAATCTTTCATCTTTACATTACTCACTCCATCTTCTAATATAATAAGCTTTATAAAGTTTAATACAATAATATATACAGCTCTTTTTCTAGAGCAGCTTTTACTATAACCTTTATTATCTATATGTGGTTATGGTTTAAGGTTTTGTAAATAAAATGTTTATTAGGAGGGATATGTTATGGCAGCAAAAGAACACATGAATTTGATCTTTATAGGACACGTTGACCATGGTAAGTCAACAACAGTAGGTAGAGTCCTATACGATACAGGAGCTCTCTCTGAGCAGGAACTAAAGAAGCTCAAAGAGGAAGCAGCAAAGCTAGGAAAGGCAACATTCGAATTTGCATTTGCAATGGATAGATTGAAGGAAGAAAGAGAGAGAGGAGTTACAATAGACATTGCACACAAGGAATTCGAAACACCAAAGTATCATTTTACAATCATCGATGCACCAGGACACAAAGACTTCGTTAAAAACATGATTACAGGAGCATCACAGGCTGATGCAGCTGTTCTTGTTTGTTCTGCAAAGGATGGAATCCAACAACAGACAAGAGAACACGCATTCTTGGCAAAGGTACTTGGTATCAACCAACTTATAGTTGCAATCAACAAGATGGATGCAGTTGGCTATGATAGAGTCAAATTCGAAGATCTTAAGAAACAGCTTCAAACATTCTTACAGACTATTGGATTCAAGCCAGAAGCAATGCAATTTATCCCAATCTCTGCTTATGAAGGAGAGAATGTAGGTAAAAAAACAACAAAGATGGAATGGTATCAGGGAGATAATCTTGTAGCTGCATTTGACAAGCTTGTTCCACCAAAGAGATTAATTGATAAGCCACTCAGACTTCCAGTTCAGGAAGTATTCACAATCACTGGTTTCGGTACAGTTCCAGTAGGAAGAGTGGAAACAGGAGTTCTCAAGCCAGGAGACAAGGTCATCTTCATGCCATCAAACAAAGTGGCAGAAGTAAAATCAATTGAAATGCACCACCAGCAATTACAACAGGCAGTGCCAGGAGACAATATAGGTTTCAACGTAAAGGGTGTTGACAAGACAGAAATCAGCAGAGGAGATGTTGTAGGACCTGTTTCAAACCCACCAACAGTGGTTGATACATTCACTGCACAGATTGTGGTATTAAACCACCCAACTGCAATAGCTGTCAACTATACTCCAGTCTTCCATGCTCACACTGCGCAATTCGCAGGTACATTCGTTGAGCTTATAGAAAAGAAGGATCCAAAGACAGGCCAGACATTACAAAAGAACCCAGACTTCATAAAGACTGGTGATGTTGCAGTCGTTAAGATTAAACCATTAAAGAATGTATGTCTTGAGAAATACAGTGAATTCCCACCACTTGGAAGATTCGCAATAAGAGATATGGGTCAAACAGTTGCAGCAGGAGTAGTTCTTGATATAGTTCCAAAGAAACTATAATTTTAGTTTCTTTATTTTAAAAATGTGATTGGAATGGGAAAGGCAAGAATAAAGCTTATTGGAAGGGACCCAAAAGAACTAGATGAAGTCTCTAAGCAAATAGTTGAGATAGCAAAGAGTGCGGGCGTTCCTACCAGCGGCCCAATCCCACTCCCAACCAAGAAGCTTTTCGTAGCAACAAGAAAGACTCCTTGTGGTGATGGTTCAGACACCTATGAAAGATGGCAGATGAGGCTCTACAAGAGACTCATTGAGATAGGGGGAGATGAAAGAACTCTCCGCCAGATCATGAGAGTAAAGGTGCCTGACACTGTAAAGATAGAGATAACAATTAGCTAAGTTACTTAGCTAATTTCGTTTCTTTTTTTATTTATTTTTATTTTATTCATGTTATTTATTCGTTTTTTATATTAGCTATCTTATTGGATTGTTATTCGGCTATGCAAAATTAGGTTTAAATTCTTTTAGTGATAAATATATCTATCAATTCTAATGCCGGGGTGGCTGAACGGTAAGGCGCTAGCCTTGAGAGCTAGTCCCGCTCTGCGGGTTGCGAGTTCGAATCTCGTCCCCGGCGCCATTTATTTTTATTTAGTTATTCTTTAACCTTGTTAACTTATTTTATTTATTTTTTCAATCCAAAAACAACTCGTTTCTTTCCTTCTTTTAATTCCTCTTCTATTCTTAAGAGTCTATTATATTTTGCAGTTCTTTCTCCTCTGGCTGGTGCACCAGTTTTTATCTGTCCGCACCCTAGTGCAACAGTAAGATCTGCTATGAATGTATCTTCAGTTTCACCACTTCTATGACTTACAACTACTCCGTAATCGCTGTTCATTGCTATCCTTGCAGCATTTATAGCCTCTGTAAGTGTGCCTATCTGATTTACTTTAAGAAGAAGCGCATTCGCAGCCTTTGCGTTTATGCCTTTCCTTAGTAGATTAATATTAGATACAAAACAATCATCACCAACTATTTGAACATCCTTTCCGCTTTCTCTGGTGAATCTGCTTAAGAGTTCCCATTCTCCTTCGTCAAATGGATCTTCTATAGAGATGATTGGATATCTTTTTATCAATTCCTGATATTTTCTCATCAATTCTATTCCAGAGATTGTTTTTCCATCTATTCTATAGTATCCAAGCTCATGGAAAGATGAAGCTGCAGCGTCCAATGCAATAAATATCTTCTTTTGATATCCTGCCTCCTCTATAGCCTTCATAAGGAAATCCAACGCTTCCTCAGTTGTTCTTATCTGTGGAGCATATCCGCCTTCATCACCCACATTCCTTCCACTTTGCCCGTATTTTTTGACTATAAGATTTCCTAATATATGATAGACCTCTACTCCAGCTCTTAGCGCTTCTGAAAATGAATCAAAATTCTTCGGTACAATCATAAATTCCTGAATCGCAAGCCCGCTTCCGGCATGCTTTCCTCCATTTATTACATTCATCATTGGCACAGGCATTATTCTTGCATTTGGATTTAGATATCTGTAGATTGGAATTCCAACTGTATTCGCTGCTGCAGAACAAACAGCTAAGGAAATCGCTGTTGTGGTGTTACCTCCAACTTTAGATTTCTGTTCTCCTCCCATTTCGATAAGAATCTTATCAATCTTATTTTGTTCACGTACATCCATTCCCTTAAGTCTTTTCTTAATCTCTGCAACTTTCTTGATCGCTTTTTTAACTCCTTTACCAAGAAATCTTTTATCATTATCTCTAAGCTCTAATGCTTCATTTTTACCTGTTGAAGCCCCAGAAGGAGCAACCCCTCTTCCGCATCCTGATTTAGTGAATACATCTACCTCTATAGTGGGATTTCCTCTTGAATCTAATATCTCTCTAGCCTTCATATCTATTATCCTATATTCTTTATCTGTTTCAGATCCTGTTTTCATAAGATCAACCTTTTCCTTTTCATTAAGTAAGAAATAAATATCAGTTTTATTCCAAGGGCGGGGTGGGTACAGTGATTTCTTCAAGTTCTTCAACCATGCTTGTCTCATTCATCTCTGGATGCCTCATTACTCTTACAAGTTTTCCGCTTGCAGCTTCCTTCATAAGCTCGTCATGCGTTATTACAAATGTCTGTTCAACTATTTGCGGTATATGGTCTCTTAATGTCTCTGCCAAAGTGCTTACTGCTTCCTCATCCAAATTGTGAGTAGGTTCATCAAGTATTAGCCAGCTTAGATTAGGTGTAAGCACCATGGCAAATGCGATTCTTAATGCCAAGCATGCGAGCGCTCTTTCTCCACCTGACCCTATTCCGTCCACGCTTATGTAATCATTATTATACTTGAACATCAATTCATAGTCATTCTCAGAAGGTATGAGCTTTATCAATTCGTAGTCAGAATAAGGATATACTTTCTTCCATATAGTGGCAAGCGCTTCATTTATTGATTCGATTAGTTCTTCTCTTAGATCATGCTGGGTCTCTACAATCGCAGTTGAGAATATCTGCAGCTCTGATATCAGTTCAGTATATAATTGGATTTCCTTAGTGTATTCTTTTATCTCTTCCATTCGTTTCTTCTTCTCTTCAAGCATTTTTATTAGGTATTTTTCTTTCTCAATTCCTTGCTCTATTTTTGATTTTATTTCTGCGCATTTTATACTTAATTCAGTTAGTTCTTTATTCTCTTTCTCCCAAATATCTTCACTAAATTTTATATTTGAAATTTCTCTTTCTTTTTCAGCAAGACTTTGCGTTATCAAATTTAATTTCTGTTTCTTATTTTCTAGTTCCTTAATCCTCTCATATTTCTTTGTTATTTCCAGGTATTCATTGTTTATTGTTTTCAATTTTTCTTCTAATGATTTTCTTTTTTCATTTATAGATTCGATTTCTTTTTCTATCTGAGAGATTTTATTTCTGTATTCTATTTCTTTTTCTTCAACTCCTTCATACTCTGATAATAATGAGATTATTTTCTCTGCAGATTCTACATTTATTCGTAAAGATTCTTTTTGCTTTGTCAGTTCATTTATTTCTTTTTCAACCTTTGAGATCTCGTCTTGCATGCCTTTCTTCATTCCTTCCTTTTTGTTTATAAGCTCTTCTTTATGCTTGTCATTCAATTCAGAGTCACAAACAGGACAATGAGCACCCGCACTTCTTAATTCGCGAATTGATTTTTCAATCTCTGCAATTTCTGCCTTCAAGTTTGATTGTTTTTCTTTCAGCTTGTTCAGAGTTTCTTCATCCTTTGATAATCTAACCTTTAAGTTTTCAATGCTTTCATTTTTCAAATACAAATTCAATTTATTTTTTAAATCCGCCTTTATGCTTTTTTTCTTATCTATATTGTTTATCTCTGATTTCAAGAATGCATGCTGTTTAGTTACTTCTCTGTTTTCTGATTCTATTTCCATTTTTTCCTTTTCCAGCTTTTCTTTTTCATTTTTCTTACTGTTTAGAATAATTTCAATCTCTTTTAAACTCTCTTTTATTTCAGAAGAAGAAATTTCTTTTTCAAGCAATTCTTTGTTATGTTTTAGCCCAGTGATTTCATTTTGAAGTTTCCTGAATTTTTCCATTTGTGCTTTAAGTTCATTAACTATTTTTTCCTTTTCATTTTTTAACTTCATTTGATTCTGAAATTCTGTATTGTATTTTTCGTTTTCTTTTTTGTTTTCAACATTTTCTATTTCTAATTTTTCAATCTCCTGACTGATTTTTGATGCATCTATATTTCTTATGAACGTTTCTTTATCACTTTTCATATTTTTTAGCCTTGATATAACAGTTGTTATATTTTTTCTTGCAATTTCAAACTTGTCAATTCCTATCAATTCATCTATTTGTCTTTTTCTTTCCCCTCTTCCTAAAGTTAAGAAATAATCAATTCTATTTTGTTCAGAATAAATTGCTCTTGTGAATAGTTCATAGTCTATTTCAAGAAGATGGGATATATAATCAGATACTCTTTCAGATTGAGGTCCCTCGATCCGGGTAGTACCTTTAAATATTTCAGCTTCACTTCCACCTTTTTTCTTTATCCTTCTTATGACTTTGTACTCTTCTCCTTTATGTTCAAATACCAAAGTAACTTCCGCTTCATTTTCTTCTTTCGGTCTATTTTTAATGAAATCAGTTATTTTCAATCTTCTGTGTTGTACTGCAGGAGTTGTGCCAAACAAAGCAAAACAAATACCATCAATAATACTGCTTTTTCCACCACCCATTCTGCCTACTATTATATTTGTTCCTCTAGAGAAATTAATAGTGCTTAATGAATGTGATCTCCAGTTTTTTAACGTTATGCTTTTTATCATTTGCTCACTTGCGGTAGTAATAGATAAATATTCTTATTTAAATATCTATTTTATAAAATAAGTATTAAAAGTATTCTATAGTAAGATTCCATTATGCAGAAAGAGAATCTTAATACCGTAGGAAAGAAGTTTCTAGTGGACATAATGCTAATAAAACTAGGAAGATGGTTGAGAATACTTGGCTATGACTGCAAGATTCCAAAAGAGAGTGAAATAGAAGATGAAGATTTATTGGATATTGCAGAGAAGGAAAATAGAACATTGATAACGATGGACAGATCTCTTTCCAAAAGAAAAACAAAAACAAGTATAATCTATATTCCTTCAGAATTTAATTCAGTAAAAGCACAACTTGAATTTTTAATTAAAAACAAATATATCGCTAATCCGATAGTTGGAGGAAATATCGAAGAAAGAGTCGAATCATTAGTAAGATGTTCAAAATGCGGTTCAATTCTTTTTGAGATAACGAAAGAAGAATTAAATGATATATACAAAAAGAAAATAGAAAAAAATAAAAGAGAGGATATTGATAAAGCCTTATCGTCCTATAATCTGTTTTGGATTTGTAAAAACTGCCATCAGATATACTGGAAAGGTAGTCACTGGAAGAAAATTATTGAATTTTTGTCAAAACTAGAAGTAAAAGATTAAGGAAAATTAAAGCTCTAAGACACTTCTATGTTTTCATCCCATTTTTTCCATGCCTGTTCTCTTCTTTTCATGTAATCAAAGATAAGATCAGCACACATCCAAGGATTAACGAAAAATCCTATCTTTTCTTGTAGGTCTTTAGGCAGCTCTTTTTTCCTTATGTGTGTTCCATCCTCTCTCTTTTTCCAGCTTTGTGCTATTCTATATATGTCTATTCCAGGAAGATAGCCATTGCTCTTTGTAGACAAATATGGTTTTTTAAATTTCAGTATCTTTCGAATTAGATTTTTATCATCTTCTGGGACAATTGACAATCTCTCCTTTAATGATTCATAAGAAGTAGGATATGGATTGCTATTTTTATCTGCAATTATATTTTCATAATACCAATGATTTCTTAGATAATATTCTCCTTGTTGTATTAAGTTTGCAATAAGTGTTGATATGTCTGTCTTTTCTATGTTTTCATGAGATAACAGTTGTGCAGCATATGCATTCCTATATCCAATTTCATATGCTGGATATTCAGGGTCATAATCTCGATTCCATTTTCCTTTATACAATGCAGCAAATAATTGATATATCTCTGCCTCGTTTAGGACATCATAAAGAGAGTCTGGAAATCCACTGTGTATTTTTAATACATTGTCTATAATAGTCATTCTACTGAATTCATATCCATAGTAAACCCACAATGTTCCTTTTCTGCATTTATAAACGCACTTTTCATTTCTGTCTCCATCTTTTCTGTCTAGGTTTTCATAAATATTTTTTTCTATTATTCCAAAATTCTTCCTGTGTATTATTTTTATTTTTGCTTTTTTACCTTCTTCCTTTTTTTCATCTAATATGTTTTCTGCCTTTTCCTCTTTTTCTTTAGTTTCATCTGTTTCTTTCTTGCTATCGTCCTTTATTATTATTTTTTCATTTATTATTAGATCGGGAAATAGGCTTTCTTGCGATACAATTTTGTATCCTTCTTTTGGCTTGTAAAGGTGAGCGTGATCGCTCTCCCACCAGTTAATATTCTTTCTTTTCATATTCCTACCATTTTTAATATACATCTATACTCTAGATATAATTTACTATACAACTATCATATATAAGCTTTTTTATTAATTGTTCTTATTAGTTTCATCAAAATTGTTTTTTCTTTTATTTATGGATTTTAAACTTTTCTTACAATATCTATATATGAGGAATAAAAGTCTAGTTGGTGCAAATTACCTCTTCAGCTTGAATGCATTCTTTAAACTAGTAAGAATAGAACATGCGTTAATGTATGCCATTGCAGTGCTTATAGGAGCAGTTATAGTAGGAGGTATTGAAGCAGTTTCGGTATTTATTTTAATAGGCGCATTGGCCGCTATGTTTCTTGAATTCGGCGCATTTGCGTTAAATGACTATATTGATTTAAAAGCAGATAGGATTAATGGGAGAATTGATAGACCACTAGTTACCGGAGAGATTTCTCCATCTATGGCACTACTGATCGGCTTCTTTTCATTTATTTTTGCAAATTTGATTTCTTTTATTTATCTGCCTATCCAGGCGTTTTATATCATATTTTTATTTACTATACTATCTTTACTCTACGACTTCATTCTTAAGAATTTGCCGCTTATTGGAAATATTATAATCGCACTTACTATGGCAGTTCCATTTTTCTTTGGCGCATTCATTCTAGCATTTGAAAAAAGTATTCCATCCACTCAATTCCAGCCTGCATTGTGCCTGTCTGCAATCGCGTTTTTTGTTGGATTAGGCAGAGAAATAATAAAGGACATCGAAGACATGAAGGGAGACCAGGCTATAGGAGGTAAGACCCTCCCTATTCTTATTGGAAAACGAAACGCTTCTAGATTTGCGGTTTTACTATTTTTTATCAGCATTGTTCTTTCAATTGTTCCATTCTTTACATTCTTTTCCGGAAGACCTTTGTATCTTACAGTTTTAATAACAGATATAATGCTTGCTGATGTTTCTTTACATGTACTAAAAGATCAATCAATTCAAAATTTGAGGAAATCAAGAAAAATGAGTCTTATTGCAATTGGAATAGGATTAATTTCCTTCCTATTAAGTTCAATCTTTTGATTTTTATAAATTGATTAATTATTTTGTCAGTCTTCTTTTCTTTGCTTTTGATTCTACTTTGCGTTTTATCTTTCCAATTACAAAAAGAATTACAAATCCAACAAAAATAACCCCTACTAAAAACGTAACTATAGAAATTATCTGATATGCAGATATTCTATTCGCTCTTTCTTCTAAGGTTTCTTCTGTTTTATTGCCGCCTATTATAAATTCATTAACAAGAGAATCATTTTCATTTTCCATGCATATTTTTTCTGCATCTTTGTAATAATTTTCTAGATTTTCTGCGATTAATGCAATTCTTAATGCAGATAATTTATCTGTTTTGTTTATTTCTTTTGCATGGTTATTGAATATAACTGGCCAGATATAAGTATAATTTCTATGGATCAAAGAATTAAGGGTGGAATCAATTTTTTCCGGAATGTCATTGTTAGAATTTGATGAACTAATCTCTTCAATATCAGAATAGGATTTTATATATGCAGCATCCACAAGTGCAGAGAGATACCTTTCTTCTTCAAAAGCAGCTTCAGCTGATTTCATTCTGAATAACATGTCTGAATTGTTTGGGTCCACATCTAATCCTTTCAGAACTTCTTTAACATAATCTCTAAGATTTTCTTCTTTAAATCTATTCTGCAAATCAGATTCAAATGTTTCGTTTTCAATTTTGTCAAGCATATGGTTTGCTGCAAGGCACCAGTACTTTGCATTAATTATATTGCTATATTTTGCTAACAAAGGAGAAATAAATTCATTCTTTTGTTTGCCAGTAGCAATATCGAATATTTCCTTCTCACTAATTGTTTCACTTAATTTAGTTTTTGCCCACATGTATCTAGTCTCAGCAGGACCTATAATTTGGAAGTTTTTATCGTTAATCTTTTTCTTGATTATGTTGTCCTTTTTCTCAAAAGTTTCTAAACACTCTTTTGTTTTTTTGTATTCTTCTATCATTCTTTCCTTGCTAAAAAGAGAGACCTCTTTATCTATGGAAAGCAGAAAAGCGATGTTTGCAGATGTGTAATATTGATTTGAATAGAATGCGTTTTTAGAGTTTTCAAGTCTAGATTGGAAGTTGTCTCTGTATTCGATTTGTGTTTCATTAATGTCTTTTTCTGCATCCAATATCATATTTTCGGTTACACTTTTTATCCAATCCAAGTAAATATGTGAGAAATTGACATAATTGAATTCATTAATTTTTTCAGGTGATAGCGATAGATTTTCAGAGTAGTTTATAGTAGAAGTCAAAATAGTATATGCTTCATTTATATCATCTGCCTGAAGTATCGTGATATTGTAGTATCTCTTAAACATCAGAAGTTCAATCTTTTCGCTGTTTGTCATTTTTGGAAATATTATTCTTTTAAATCCAAGTTTGTACGCTGCTTCTGCTTTTAAAGGCAGTCCGCCAACACTTCCCACTCTCCCATTTGCATCTATAGTTCCAGTCATAGTGGTATCGGATCTCAGGTTTTTATTCTCAAAGCCGCTTAATATCATTGCTGTAAAGAGTGCACCCGCGCTTGGTCCTTCGATATAACTTACTCCATTATTTGATACCTCTAAAATAACGTCGCATTCAGAAATATTAATCCCGTCTTTTTCAGCCATCTTTCTGGCAACACTGTTAGCAATTAGTATTGATTTTTGGGTTTCTTCTCCTATTATTGGATCAAGGGAATAATATATTTTTCCAGATTCAGAAGAAATGCTTGGTATGATTTTAATATTTATTTTTATCATTTGACTTGAATTTTCATTAATTACTGCAGGCGCATATATACTTCTTTCAACTTCTATGCATTTAGAGAAATTTAAGCCAATTATCAATAGAAAAATTAACGTTGTCAATATTTTTTCATCCATTTAATCCCCGCTTATTAAAGTTTATAACAATTTGTATTTTCTTAATAGCATATTTAATATTCAATTTTATAATGTTAATCAATAAGATTCATTCGCTTAAGGATTTCATATGTCACAAATCCGATAAATGTAATTGCTAATCCGATTAATATTACATTGACACCTGAGGTAGTTGCAAGCAGAAAACACGAGGCAGCAGCAAACATCGGAATTAAAGGAACACCGAAAATATCTGGAACTTTGAACGTTCGCTTGGAATAAGGTTTTGTATATCTAAACCAAACTAAAGCAAGATTTATGGTTGCAAAAGTGAAGAAGGTTGAAAAATCAGCACTGTATGCAACAAAGCTTATATCTTCACTTAGAACCGCAAGTAAAGAGAAAAATCCAAGTATCAGTGCAGCGATCCAAGGTGTTCTTCTCTTTTTAGAAACTTCCCCTAACGATCTGAGTATTCTTCCTCCTTCTCCAAGGCCATATAGGAGACGAGTAGTTGTAATAAGCATCAATAAAACAGTATTCGCAGTTGCAAACAATGCAATTAGTGCAAGTATGATACCTGCATTGCTTCCCATTGCTTTTGATGCAACTTCTGCTAAAGGAGCATCAGAGTTGGCGAGAACTTGCCAGTCTACAACACTTACAGCTACAATGGAAACAAGGAGATAAATAAGAGTAGATATTCCAAGAGAAAGAAGCGTTGCTTTCGGAATTATATTTTCAGCATTTTTTGTTTCCTCTGCCAATCTAGGTATGCTTTCAAATCCAAGAAATGCAAAGAATAAAAGGGATGCACCAAAGAATAATGCAGAATAATGAGAATCAGGAGGAAGTTCAAAATAGTCTACATTACCTATGTAAGGAAGACCTAAGAATATAACAATTAACAAACCAGCGATTTCTATGATTCCCCCAATGTTTGCGATTGTTACTGATTCCTTAATTCCATACATGTTTAAAATAGTGAATATTATTATTATTGATGAAGCAGCGATCCAATATGGAACTTCTACAAAGTAATTTAAGTATTTTGCAAATCCAAGGCTTACTGTTGCGATACTAAAAACAGTTCCAACTACAAGGAGCCAATTTACAAGAAATGCCATTCTGTTTCCAAATGAATTTTTAGTATAAACATATTCAGCTCCTGCCTTAGGAAACATCCCAGCTAATTCAGCATAACTCAAAGCAGTTAATCCAGCAACAATTCCGCCAATTAAGAAAGAAAGCCAGATAGCATTTCCAACAATACCGGCTGAACTTCCGATTATTGCATATACTCCCGCTCCTATTATAATCCCAATTCCTGCAACTGTAGTATCAAAAAGATTCAGCTCTCTTTTCAATTTCTGCATTTAATCCCTTTTTAACTTATTCCAATATTAAATTACATTCCAAATATTGCAAGTACTCCTTTCTTTATAAATTCTATTCCGAATGCTGCTAGTAGCAGACCCATAAATCTTGATATTATTTCTAATGTATTTGTACCTATTAATTTCACTATTTTATTTCCTATAATCATAACAAAGTAAGTTGTGATCAATGCGAGAATTAGTCCTAATATCGAAGGAACTAAACCATTGCTTTGAGAGATAAGTATCATTGTTGTTATGGATGCGGGTCCCGCAAGTAAAGGCGTCCCTAATAAAAGTGCTATTGTTGTCTTTTTGTCTTTTTCGTTTTTTTCTTTTATTATCTCTTGTCCTAGTACAATTTGGGTTCCAAGAAGAAACATTAGAATTCCACCTGCTATTTGAAAAGATTCAATGGATATCCCAAATAGTTCAAGAAGTTTCATACCTAGGAAAAGTGCCACGAGCATTATTCCGCCAGCGATTATTATTCCTTCCTTCAATGTGGAATTTCTTTCCTTTTCACTCATTTTTCTTGTCATTGCTAAAAAAGGTGGAGCAGCCATAAATGGATCGAGAATTGCTAAAAGAATAATAAATACGCTTAATATCTGCGTTAAAATTTCCATTTTATCACATTAGAATCAATCAAATAAAAATAAGTGCGGCGGCCGGGATTTGAACCCGGGTCATGAGCTTGGAAGGCTCGCGTCCTAACCAGGCTAGACTACCGCCGCTTCATACACCTTAATCTATAATTAAATTAGGAGTTAATATTTTTTAAACTATTCTATTTATTATTTTAAATAATGAAATTCGATGTTCTAGTTATTGGTGGAAGTGCAATAGGTGGAGCCGCTGCAGCTGCATGCTCAAAACATGGATTGAAAACTGCTATTCTCGAAGAGGATAAAGAAGTTGGAAAATATAAAAGATGCACTGCAATATGTTCTGAAAATGGTTTAAAGAAAACAAAGATTCCATATACTGATGCAATTTTAAATAAGATAAAAGGAGGAGTGATTCATTCTCCAAAAAACGAGGTCAAAATAAAGATGAAAAATAATATAGGAATTGTTTTTGACAGGCAAAAATTCGATGAAAATAGTATTGATAGAGCATTGTCTTATGGTTCTGAATTATTTAAGGAAAAAAGGGCTATTTCATTCTATAATTTCAATAGTCATTATTCTGTATTTGCAGGAAATACATTCCACTCAAAAATCATAGTTGGAGCAGATGGAGTAACTTCAAAAACCGCTTCAGAATTCAATTTTCCACCACTTAAGAAAATAGCTTATTGTTTTGAAAAAGAAGTAACAAACGTCGATGTTCCTCATTCGGATTTAGTGGACATATACATAGATAACGAAAATTTACCTGGCTTTTTTGGTTGGTGTGTTCCAGTTGATGAAAAAACTGTAAGAGTGGGATTTGGAGTCACAAAATTAAATAAGTTTTTAGATGCAAAAACGTTTTTCTACTCACAAAGTTCACTTAACTTTCTTAAGAAAAAGACAGCAAAAACAATAAGAAAGTTTAATGCAGCCATACCTTTAGGTCCAAGAGAAGTAACGCAAATTAAGGGCGTTCTTTTAGTTGGAGATGCAGCAGGGCAGACAAAGGCAACAACTGGCGGTGGTTTGGTTTTCGGTTCTCAATGTGCACATATTCTTGGGGAGGCAGTTTCTGATCATATCAATAAAGGTGAAAAATTAGAGTACGAAAAGAGATGGAGGAAAGACTTCGGATCAACTTTATATCTTCATAAAATAGTTAGAAGAGGTATTGATTTAGTGCCAAATTATGTTTTAGATTTTTCTGTTTCTTTTCTTAAAATTCCATTTATAAATAGATTGTTATCTGAAGCTGCAGATATGGATTATATAATAAGGATATGAATTTTTATGTTCCATACATTTTAGCTTTTTTTATTATTCCCATTACTATTGGCATTACATTTAAATGCGTTATATTTCCTAATCCTCCTTTTGCTGTACTCCTTTCATCAAATCTTTTAACATCGTCGTTACGAATCATATCTCTTGGACCCCATATTAGTATAGGAACAGGATCTGCTGAATGAGATTTCATACTGCACGGGGTAGAATGATCGCCAGTTAAAACAACAACAGTATCCTTAAGTTTAGTTATAGGTTTTAATGATTTGTCTATTTTTTCTATCATTTTCACTTTCGTTTTCCAATCCCCATCATGTCCGGCTATATCTGTTGCTTTTATATGTAAAAATACAAAATCATATCTTTCTAGGGCATTGATAACTGATTTTATTTTACCTTCTAGATCTGTATCATATCCAGCAGTAGCAGTCGGAACATTTATTATATCCATTCCAATATATTTTGCAACCCCTTTATATAATGCTCCTCCTGCAACGCAAGCAGCCTTCATTTCATATCTTTCAGAAAACGGAATTACTCTTACTGCCCATCCATATAATCCTCTATATTCTGCTCCTTCTTCTATTCTTCCTTGCATTTTTTCTATCATACTAGCTCCACGTGTCATTATTGAATTTGCAACTTTCAAATTCTTTCTTTTTCTTTCTTCATTTAACTTGTGTTTTTCAAGTATTCTGTTTATTTCTCTTATTGTTTCATTTAAAACTTCAGAAGTAATCTCTGCGCTTTCACTTTCGTCTAGTGGTTTAGCCCACTGCATTCTTCCTTCGTGGTGTGAATCTGTATCACTAATTAGAGGATTAAGTTTAAAATCTGGATCAAGACTTCTAATTACTAAAACACCTCTATGTGATTTAGTATGATGGAATCTGGATTCAAATTCTCTTGTTTTTCCATTCTTATCTTTTATTTTGACTTTTATTGAAGAGATAGACTTGGAAATTTCTTTTGCTTCATCATTACTCATTCTGCCAGCTCTCCTATCAGTTATATACCACTCATTTCCTTTTTTTTCTACGGTGCAGAAATTAGATCGGAATGCGATCTCTCCAGGTCTAATTTCTATTCCAGCACCTAGAGCTTCAAGTATCCCTCTTCCAACATAGAATCTGAATGGATCATATCCAAAAATTGCTAAATGTCCAGTGTCGCTTCCAGGAACCCATCCAGGTCCAACAGGATAACTTATTCCAGTTATTCCTTCTTTTGCCATTCTATCAATATTCGGTTTTTTTGCAATTTCAAGAGGTGTCTTTCTATTTTTTTCATTTATTGGTCTATCCCCAATTCCATCTAAAACAATGAAAACAACTTTAGTCATTTACTCACTAAGAAGTAATCCTTAGCAATATTTTTTAATATTACTTTCTTTATAACCTTTAAGGATTTACAATAATCCATGGAGCGGTTTTATGAAGCCTGCAACACTATGTTTCTTTTTCAGGAAAAATAATGGAGAAGAAGAGATTCTTCTTGCAATGAAAAAGAGAAGGTTTGGAGCTGGAAAATGGAATGGATATGGAGGAAAGATAGAGGAAGGCGAACCTCTTTTAGAGGCGGCATGCAGAGAAATAAAAGAAGAGAGCGGTTTAGATGTTGAGCCTTCTTCGTTAATAAAGATTGGTGAGATTGATTTTAAAGTAAAAGATAAGCCAGAGTGGGATCAATTTGTACACGTATTCAAAGTAACTGAATGGAATGGAGAGCCGGTAGAGACGGAAGAGATGAGGCCAAAATGGTTTAAGATAAAAGATATTCCTTACGATGAAATGTGGGAAATGGACAGGATTTGGATTCCTTACATGTTAAAAGGAAAGTTTATAAATGCAAAATTCATATTAGATTCAGATGGAGAAAGGATATTGTATTATAATATAATTTAGTTTATTTACTTAGGGGGGAATTTGTGGCTGGTTTAAATCTGAGAATATTTTTTATTTTTTTTATCGTTTTGTTCAATATAAATTATGGTTTATCTTATCTCAATAACTGTAGTAATTTAAATATTAATGGTGAAACTTATATCCTGACAACTAACGTTTCTTCAACAACTATCTGCTTTAACATATCAGCCAATAATATAACTCTTGATTGCAATGGGAATACGATTTATAGCTATAATAATGCAGTAGCTAATGCTTCAATAATTACAAATGCTGCGTTAACAGGTATTGTCATTAAAAATTGTAATTTTATTGGAAATGATTCATACATTCTTTTTTTCCCATATGGTAATTTAAATTCAAAACTTATTAACAATTCATTTAAAAACTGTTATTATTGTAGTTGGATACAATCTGATAATAACATTTCTATAATTAACAATTCTTTTTATAATTCTAGAAATGCGATTCATTTTGTTGGAACTAGTGGTTTCAACATCTCTAATAACCTTTTTTCAAACATCAGCTCCAGATCTATTTCTGCTGGTGGGTTAGATTCTAATCCAAGTTTAGTTAAAGTAATCGAGAACAATTTCTTCCTCAATACTTATAGAGGAATTTATAATGGTATGACTTTGACACATATCAATTCAAATGAATTCTATAATTGTGGAGAATATTGTATTTATTTAGCTTCTGCACAAAACAATTCAATTTTTAATAACAATATAAGTAATTATTCAATATATGGCTTAATTTTGGATTCATCGTTAGGAACTAATATATCTACAAACATATTTAATTCAACTGTAGGTAGTGCTATAGTTTTAAGAAGTAGTGATGTAATTTCTGTTTTTAATAATACGATATATGGTCCTTTGATATTAGAGAGCTCTCGGAATGATACTATATTCAACAATACAATTTTGACTGCAGGAATAGCATTACACGCCTATTCTCCCTATTATGAAAACGAGAATAATCAAATATTTAACAATTCAATAGTTAGTATTGATTCTTATGCTATTCGATTAGTTAGTTCTAAAAATAACTTAATCTATAATAATATACTGAAAGGATCTGTTCCAGTAGAAGTCGTTGACACTTTATATACTAATTATTGGAATACAACAATTAATTGTTCTGGCGCGAGAAATATAGTTGGCGGTCCGTGTATTGGAGGTAATTTTTATTCTAACCTGAATGAGACAGGTTTTTCAGAAAACATTAATGTATGTTCACCACAGTCAAATAAAATATGTGGAAATTCATATACCATACAAACTAACAATATTGATTATGCACCAATAACAAATCGTTTGTTAGCACCATCTTGTAGTTCACAATTAAATGAACCAAATACGATTTATATTATGTGGAGTTCTCAAGTTACACCTGGGACGTGTTATACAATTACAGCAAATAACGTTACACTCGACTGTAAAGGATATACTATTACATATGCTACAGGATCTAATTATGCGTATGGAATATATTCTGGTGGCTATAATAACTCTGTAATTAAAAACTGCAAACTTATTCAAAATACAGCTCCAAGAAATAATGCACATGGAATTTGGTTTGCAGGAAGTTCAAATAATAAAGTTGAAAATGTTTCTATAAATATTGTTGGAAATCAAAGCAACGGTATTTATTTAACTTATTCTTGGCCCAATCCATCTAATTACAATTTTATTAAAAACACAACTATTACTATGTCAGGAGTGCAAGGTCATGGTATAGATATTTATGGATCTTATAATAACTTCTCAAATATTTCAATTGTAACAACTGGAATGTATGGAAATGGAATTAATTTCGATCCTTCTTCAGATTCAAATTACAACATATTTACAAACATGTCAGTAAAGGATACAGGTTCTTATTCCTTTGCAATTCAATTGCGTGGTAATGATAATAGATTCTATAATAATTTAATTAATAGTAGTTCTACTTCTCCAGTTTCAGTAACATCTGGTTCTAATTCATTTAATACAACGCTTACAATGGGAACAAATATAATTGGCGGTAATTATATTGCCGGTAATTTCTGGGCAACTCCTTCAGGAAACGGTTTCTCTGAAACATGTACAGACAATGATGGAAACGGGATCTGTGATGCAACTTATACTATCAATTCAGATAACATCGACTATCTCCCGCTTGCAGTTCCTCCAATTCAGTTAACAAGTTGCGGTACTCTTGATAAGACAGGAAAAACGTACTTATTAATTCAAAACATTACTACCTCTAATGATTGTTTTATAATAAATAAAAGTTATATAACGCTAGATTGTCAGAATAATACTATTACAGCAAATAGAGGTGTTTTGATTGGCTTTCCAGGACGGGAAAGTTCTTCAAATATAACCGTTAAGAATTGTATAATAAACAGTGCTTATGATGGAATAGACTTAGGGGCTTGGAGTTATAATACTAATATTACTATTTTAGGAAATAAAATTATTAGTCAATATGCGAATGGTATCGCTTTTGGAACTGTAGCAGGTTCTAATATTAATATATCTAATAATATAATTTATTCCCCTAGATGGGGGATCTATATAGTCAGCGGTTCAGGTTATATAACAAACAATACAATTGTTCAAGTAGACTGCAATTATGGAGGATATCCTCCTTGTGGTGGTTTAATTTTATATGGTGGTTCAAATTTTAATATATTACATAATTTTATAAACTCAACAAACGCACACGGTATTGTTTTTGCAGATTACTTAGGAACTACAGCAGATAACAACTTAGTTATCAATAATCTTATTTATACTAATTATTGTGGTTTTCGTTTTCAACCTTATAGTAAATGTGGAGCAAGGAATAATATCATAGCTAATAGTACTATTATAGCAATTGGTACAAACAGCTGTGGAATATATTCAGACTGTCCAATAAATACTACGTGGTCTAATATTACAATCAACTCTGAAGGAACAGATTTTATTTCATTATATTCAATAAATAATACTTATTTTAATGTAACATTCAATTCTTCTTTCTACCCAACTAAGGTAAGTTTTACTCATAATGGCAGCATTAAAATAAATTCAGCTGATGCAGTTCCTTCTTCAGGATACTACAATGTTTCCAAATACCTTAACATCACAAACTCAACACCTGCATGGGTATACATTAATTTCACATACTCAAACGATACAATAGGAGAAAATGAAACAAAACTCAAACTCTATAGATGGGATGGGTCTGCATGGAATGAAGTTCCAGGAAGCGGAGTAGATACTGATAATAAGATAGTTTATGGAAATATTACACAATTCAGCATATTTGCTCCACTTGCAGTTGCAGATGCGATTCCCCCATCAATTCAATTGATATCTCCTGAAAATGATACATATACAAACCAAAACAGTATGACCTTCATTTTCAATGCAACAGATGATCAGAGTTCTACATTAAACTGCAGCCTTTACATAAATAATGAAATTAACCAGACAAACGAAAGTTTTGTAAATGGTTCAGTTACTTCGTTCTCATTGACAAATATTGCAGATGGATATTATACATGGTACGTTAATTGTTCTGACGCTTCTGGCAATAGCAATGTCTCAGAAACAAGAACATTTACAATTGACACAATTCCTCCATCAGTCTCTATCACATCTCCATCTTCAAATTCATATCTTAATTCAAAGATAATAACAATAACTGGTACTTCATCTGATCTAAATTACAATTTCACAAACATCTCAATCTGGCAGGGAAGCACACTAATTAATTCAACAATCACAACTAGTACTTCATGGTCAGTCCAGCTTGCAGCGCAGGATGACGGAGTATATAGCATAAGTGCTGTTGCATATGATCTTGCAGGTAATGAAAATTCAAGCAATATAACAGATATAACAATAGATACTACCATACCTCAGGTTACAATTATTTCTCCATCGCAATCATCCCCGATTTATTTGAGGAGCAGCGTTCCAGTCCAACTTAAATTCAATTACAATGAAACCAATCCTGCAAACTATACAGCTCTACTAATAAACAGTTCAGGACAAAGAGTATCAAACATATCAGAGAGTTTAGCTATTAGTGGTGATGTGAATATTACGGCATCACTGTCAACTACTGGACTGCCTAATGGAAACTATTCAATCAATGTTACAATTTTTGATAAAGTAGGACACACTGTAACTGTCTCAGAGATCAATAATGTAATTATAGATAATGAAATACCTGGTGTAATAATTAATTCGCCTTCATCTGGCCATTATATTATAGGAGACACAATAGTTTTGAATCTTACAATATTTGATGACAATCTCAATTACACTCAAATCACGATCTATAACGCATCAGAATCTATTCTAAATTACACCACTAATCAGTCTGGAACATTTACAATAAACTTCACTCTTCCAGATGATATATATACAATAAATGTAACCTCCTTTGATCTGTCTGGAAACAATGCAACCGCAACTGTCACTGGTGTAGAATTAGATTCAACATCACCATTCTATCTAAATAACTGCTTGGACATAACAATGCCAGGAGAATACTATCTTGTAAATAATATTTATTCAACTAATGTCACTTGTATATTCATAGATGCAGATAACGTGACTGTTGATGGTCAGGGATATGAAGTACGCAACCTTGGAAACCCAATTATTCCGGGAATATTTGTACAGGATAGGAAAAACATTACGATTCAAAACATAATAATCTCTCATTATGATCCAGATATTCAAATGATTAATGTAACTGATGCAAAGATTTACAACGTAACACATAATGGAGGACAAATTGAAATTATATATACTGATGCAGAAATTAAGAATTCAAGATTTGAGAATAGCAGTTCAGAAGGTATGGTTGCAAATCTTTCAAACATTATCATAAATAATACAATTATCAAAAATAGCCAATCTGATACATTATATATATCATCTTCTAATGTAAGCATTTTAGGCTCACATATTCAGAACTCTAATGGAGTAAAAGGCATTTCCATTTCTGGACAAAACAGCATAATATCAATAGCATCATCAAGTATTATTCTGCAAACAGCAGACAATGCAGATGTAATTGATGTTGATGTTTCATCAACAGATAACCTATATCTATCAATTTCAGATTCAAACGTAAGCAACCAAAACAGTTTCATACATTTAAGAAATTCAGCTGGTTTTGAATCCAAGAATATTTCAATTAATGTTTTCAGAAACAATATTTTCAACTTCTCAAAAATTATATCTTCAGATTCACCAGTTAATGGATCAGGAAAGATCTTATTAACCAGTGATATTCATGGAAACTACTGGGGAAGATCATCTTACCCATATGTGAATTTATCAGACTTCCAAAATGTTTCAGATGTCTCAGATGAGCTTCCTTATAAAGAAGCAGATGGATGGAATAAGGAAGCAAGATTCAGATTAAATTCTTCAAGCTATAATTTTGCATCAAAAGATGGAAAGCTGTCAATTTTAATGCCATACAACCCATCCTCACCAAATGACAATCTTGTCTTAAGCAGGCTAGAAAATGAAGTCTTCGTAATAACAGATCTTCCTTTAATGCATTTAGCTGCTGAAAACTCAATAGTAAATGCAAGATTGCACTATTTATTTGGAACTTACGAATCTGTGTATTTGCCAGTTGAAGAAAGAGAAGGCCTACTTTTAGTAACTCCGTTACCTATTGAAATCAAGGTAAATCTTTCAGATGATTTCAACACAAGTGAAGCAGATGATATTTCCTCAATTGAATTCGATGAAAATGGATTTATAAAAGATCTCGGTGGAAAATTCGTTTTTGACTCAAATGAAGAATCTTTCAAGCTAAAGCTTAACATCATTAATGGTTCAATTGATTTCTTAATAGGAAAGAAGGAATCAGATCTTATACTTTTTGACAATGTAAGCCCAACAGTCTCTCTACGTCAATCCGGTTCTATAGTTATTGCAGATTATTTAGATCCATTACAACAAGTGATTCAGAGAAATGATGGAAGAGGCAATGCTTATAAGGAAGTGAATTCAGATCAAATTATTCCATTGTTCCTGCCAAATGGGGCAATGGTCAGTAATGCAACGATGACACTTTCACCTCTCTCAGGAACTCCTTCATTCAACGTTTCAATCTACTTAAGAAACAACGTGACTTCATTATCTTCAGCTGAAAGATATTACTTTAATGAAATCTCTTCTCTCTCTTCACCTATTACGTTAGACTTAACTTCAAGTATGCAATCAGCTCTTGGAAATTGCAGCCAATTGCATAATGGTTCATATTGTTTATTCTATATCAGTATCAATGGTTTGAATGATGGAGAATTCAATATTTCAGAATTCAATTTCAATTATTCATATTCATCTGGAATCAAGTTGCCAGATGTAAATACCAGTGGTACAATTACATCTCTTGTGGAAATACCAAAGCATGAACCAGATGTTTTCTATCTAAGCGATGGAGGAACTGATGTCCTAGTTATTTCATTGCCTTTCAAGTCATACATAAAATCAGCACAGATAACATTAAGTGGAGAAGAGTGGGAAGGCTCTTATCCATCTAATGTCAATATGTGGATAGGAAACGGATCAACATCACCCAGAACGCCATTTGTTACATATTCTGGTGAATTCAATACTTCCATACAAATAATTGCACCATTTGTTTCTGCTTTAAGGAACTATACATCAAGCGCAGATGCTGACCATAAAGGTAATGTCCTAATACCATTAACACTTAATTCATCAACAAAGGGTAAGGTCAGGATCAGTTCTATAAGTGTTGATTATGATTTAAGAAATGCATACGATTTAAACTCTCCATCGTATATCTATGGATTCAATGATGGAAGTGAAGTTAAAACAGTAACATTTACAAACTCCTCACCATCTACAATCCTCTATATAGATATTCCAAAGTATTCCAGAGTTTCAAACATCTCAATCATATCAAGCCCTTCAGAGAACATTACATTCAATATTGACTTCCTAAACGATGGAGTTATAGAGATTGAGAATAGTACAATGATAAGGCAACTCAATCTTACTCAATACCTACAAAATTGTTCTCCATACAAATTTAGAATTCCATTTGGAAGATTGTGCAAGGTTGCAATTAACATAACAGCCAATCTTGATGCGTATCCAAATGTTTATTCAGATTTCGAAGTTACAAGTTCATTTATCTCAATGCCTTGGCGATATGCCGGATCTGATTCAGAAATAATAAGAGAAAGCGAAAAGAGGTTTGACTTTCTTACTATCCCAACTGGAGCTGCCAAGCGTGCAAGGTCTCTATCATTAGAGCACCGTTCAATCTACTCATTACAATCAGGTGATATTGTTATCGGCTATGGATTAGATATGGCTGGAAATAGAGGAAGTGGCAATTATACATTTATAGTTGCCGGCCCACCCACTCCACCAGCAATAACTCCACCATTAACAAAGATTCCATTATCTGGATGGATGAATTGTACTAATTCATTAGCATATGTAATAACAGAACCAGGTGCTTCAGTTACTGTTTTGTTTAGGTCAAGCGGCATGTTTGTTACAGGAGGAACAGCGGATTCAAATGGAAGATTTGAGTTTATGCCTTTATTGAGTGGAGACTATATTATCCGTGTATCTAAATCAGGATTTGAAGATAATCAAATTACACTTACTGCAAATATTTGTATTGTTGAGACGCAAATTTCTACAAAGAAGTCACTCATCTGTTCTCAAGATAAGTGCAGTATTAATCTTTATCTTGCAACAAACAAGATTTCAGACTTCCAGTTCAGGCTTACAGACTTTATACCGTCGCAAGTAATAAAAACAGTTAATTCGATAGTTGACAGATTCGGAAAGGTGTTCTATAGTTATAGCTATACAGATTCTTTAATTTCTATTCCATCCACTCAGAAGATAACGAGTACATTCTCAGTTATATTAGATACGGTTTTGACCGCTATTCCAAACTACATTGAAAATGAAAATAAATTCATATATTCAATAACTAATACTGCTGCAGACGTTGAACTTGATGAGATTATAATACCATTGCCTGAAAATGCAAAAGGAAAGGAAATTGCATCAATCGAGTACATTGATGCAGACGGTTCAAAGATAAATATAACGGATTACACAGTGGAATATGACAGGATTATTATCCACCAGTCAGTGATTATTAAGAAACAGTAATGGTGATTTGGATGGAGAATGAAATGGAGAAAATAAGTAAAAAAATTAGATTAGGCAAAAAGTTAAGTATTGCATTTATTCTCCTACTGATCCTTTCTCCATTGACGTATGCGCAAAACCAATTTGTAATAAATTTCGGAACACTTCCATTTGGAAATTGCACTTATAATTCTCAGTGTACATCAAATCTTTGTGTAGAAGGTCAATGTGTTGCATGCACGGCAGATAAAAATTGTTCTTCAAACCTATGTGAAAACGGAATCTGTATTTCATGTTCTTCAGATTCTCAATGTAGCAGATCAACTAATTACTGTTTGAACGGTGTTTGTACTGCTTGCTTGAGCGATTTGTCATGTTCTACAGGTCTTTGTTTGAATGGAGTATGTACAACATGTTCAAATGATATTCAATGTGCAGCAACAGGTTATCCTTGTATTTCAGGCAGATGTCAGCCATGCACGTCTGACGATCAATGCAGTGTTGGAATCTGCCAGGCTGGAGGAAGATGTAAATCCTGCAGTGAGATCGGATGTCCAAACAACTGGATTTGTAATGCGGATACTGGAAAGTGCAGCTGCAGAAGCAATGGCCAATCATGTACATCAGGGTTAGAGTGTTGCACTGGTACATGTAGAGCTGGAAGCTGTGCCTTATGTATACTTAATCAAGAATGTCAATCTGGGCAGGTTTGCTTAAATGGATTCTGCGTTCCAGAATCCGAAGCACAACCATCACAACTGCCACCAGTTCCTACAACTACAAGTGGTGGAAGAAAATCTTCATCTTCAGATTATCAACAAGCGATCTCTATTCAGAGGGAAGTTGAAAGAGAGGCTGCAGCACCATTTATATACTCTATTTTCGGTGTAAGCAAAACAAAAATACAAGCAAGTGCTACATGTATAAAAGGTGCTTTATGTAGCACCAGCGCAGATTGCTGTGGTGCAGAATGTGTCAATGGCCAATGTTTATGTGCTAAAGGAGCATGTGTAACTTCAGGTGAATGCTGTACAGGTTATTGTGAAAACGGAGTATGTAGAAATCCACCTGTAATGAGTCTTTTCATTGCAGATGCCTTAAATAAACCGATAACATCCCAATTTGCATGCAGCGGTTTGATTGAAGAATGCGATCCAACTGAAACGCAATGTATTTCAATATGCAATGGTTTAACTGGTCTTTTAGCTTTGGTTTCTATAGGGTTTGGATTCTTTGTCTGGAGGGAATTTAATCATCCAGTTCCCGGTTTGGTTGGTGTATTTGTTCCCATCTTAATAGGATTGATCACCTATCCATTTGTAGGGATAATAGTGGGAATAATAATGTTAGGATTAATGCTTGCAAGACAATAGTTTAAAAGAGTGATAATATGTCAAAATATTCATTAGTGTTGTTTACAATTTTATTAGTATCGTTTGTATTTTCTTTATCTGATCTTGGAGGTCCTTGTAAATATACTGGAGAGTGTAGACAAGGATTTTGTCTGAATAATACTTGTAGATTTCCTCAAGTTCTTGAAAAATATACAATAGGTGAAAATTGCAGTTACACTGCACAGTGTAAAGATGGCTTTTGTAAAGATGGAGAGTGCATAATTCCATTGAGAGAGGAGACGCAGCTTCTTTCATTTGGAATTAAATCTGGCTGTGCAGGAATAATCGAGAACTGCACAGGTTATTTCTGTTTACTTTGTGACTTTTCATGGATACTTCTGATTGTCTCTGCAAGTATTGCCTCATTCGTTGGAAGAAAGAGAGGAAGGTTACTGCCGGTCTTACTATTCGGTTTGCCTATGTTATTAGGTTTGATAGTTTTTCCAGTTCTTGGTTTTATGCTTGCACTTATAGAAATTTTAATTCTAGGAATAACAAAGAAAAAAGTATCTGGATAAAATAGAGGAATCAATTATCATCTGTCGTTTTTAAACGAGAATGAATATAAAAATTTGCTTATAATATTTATTGAGGCAGTATATGATAGGCGACAATATAAAAAGAGTGGAAGAGATAAGATATCTTATAAGCAAAAAGACATTTGAATTAATGAAATACAAACTTTTAGGTAGATCAAATTTAGAAGATTTAGAGTCAGAGTTAAACTTATTAAAACAAGAAATGGCAAATCATCTATCTTCCATTCAAGATGCAGGTTATGTATATATCTTAATTAATAAGAGAGAGATAGAAAAATTAAAAGAAGATTTCACAAAACTTTCTCAGGAGGAAAAGATAAATGCATTTAAAGAAATAGGAAAAGGTTATGAAATACTTTTTAAATCCAATTTACTTCTTAAGAAAAACTACGAAAATAGAGAAACTATAGCTACACTCATACTCTCTCTTCCGGCAGATGACAAGATAGTTCAGATCGTAAAGAATTATTTAGAAGGTTACTCTGATGGTGGAGAATTTAAGTTAGAAAGTCAACTTGCTTCCTCTAGGATTTCTTCACTTATTTCTTCTTTAGGTTTTATCTCTTCTTTCGAAGGTGAAAATGTTATTTTAGGAAATTCATTTAACAAAAACAAATTAAAAGAAGAAATAGTTAAAGATGTTTTTCCAATAGATAATGATATAACGGAAACTGGTTCTGATTTAAGACGTCAAGAATTTCTTGATTCGCATATTAGAGCAGAAATAAATGATATAGAAGAAACAAAGCCAATACCAGCACAAATTTTAGATAAAAATGAAAATAAAGAAAATTATAAGGAGAGTACAGGTCAAAGCCAATTATCTTCAGAAGATCTTCAACCAAATCTGACATATAATGAAGTATGTCAAAAGATAGAAGAAATTATGAATAATTACAAGATGAAAAGATGGGTTCTAGGCGCATTTAAGGACGATGAAGAAAAAAAACAATACGAAAAAATACAATCACTTTTAATCAAGCTTATTCGTCTGAAACAGTCAATGGAAGAAAAAGGGGAGAAATAGGTAAAAAGAAACAAAAGACAAAAATAAAAGTTTAGAATTTTAATTGTGTACCTAGAACTAATTTTGAATCCTGTCTGTTTTCTTCGTTGTAAAGTCTGATTATTTTCTGGAGCGTATGTGTATATCCGATCTTAATCGCAAAGTTTCTTATAATCTCTCTTTTATAATAGAAATTAATTGTGTCTATAACTTCTTTTTCTAGGAAGTTATTAAATGATCCGTCTGTATCATTATATTTTCTAGTTGTTTTGGTGTACTCTCCTACAACTAAGTTCTTTCCTAATGTTATAGGTAATCTTACTCCAATTTCAGTTTTACTTGTCTTTATATCATTGTTTCTTTTGTGTGTTTCAAATACAAAATAATAAGCACCAGGTTGGCAGCTTCCAAGATAGCATATATCCCCTTGAATTGCATATTCATCAATATCGTCTAAGGAATGATTTATAGTTCCTTTAGCCTTGATAAACCAAATTATGGGAGTTATATTTTGATTTATTATATATTGTAAATAAAATTTGTTTCCCATATAAGATGCATTCATATCTTCATTTAACATCTCGTTATTATTTTTATCTCCATATATAGTTATTGGGTTTCCATTTACATCATAACCTATGAGTAAACCTACATCCTTACGTAAAGAGTTGTATTTCATAACCCACTTTTTCTGTATTTCTTCATTGTAGTAACCAATTCCAAATTTTATTTTTTCATTAACCCCATCTGGCGCTATACTTGTGCCAATACCAAAAAATCCACCAGTTAATTTTGTTTCGTCATTATTTTTATAATCGGTGTAATCTCCATATATAGATTTACCTGTATATTTTGAATCTATGGATTCTTTTCCTCTGTTTATTTCGATCTGTAAAAATGTTCTTCCAACTACTTCATTCTTCCAATAAATAGAAACATTAGAATATGTATTTGAGACATTGTCTTTGCTATTAAAATAGTTATCTTTTTGGATTTCAGAAATATTTTTATCATCTATATGATATTCGTATTCTATTACAGTTCCATTTTCATAATGCTCCTTTATGAATGGAGTTTTAATTGGATCTTCGGCCTTAATGTTCCTTCCAAAAACCATCAAACTAAGACCAAGAATCCCTATTTTTGCAGCTTTCCATATTCTATTTTCTTTTCCCATATTTTTAGGTCTAACATTCTCACAATTTTTTTCAATATTTTCCATATTCCTCCCACCAATAATCAATTTACATTACTTTTTGGACACAAATGAGATATATAAACTTTTCGTTTTAGTGGTTTATCAGCCATAAAAATCAGTTGTTTTAGGATCTTAATCCTGATCTAGCCTCTAATTAGCTTTATCTTGTAATAAAAATAGTAGCAGTCTAAGAGATTCAAATTAAATGAAAAAGAGTATTTCATTTCTTTGTTTTCTGGATAAGCTGTTTTTCAACATACTCAAGCTTGTTTGCAAGTTTTTCTATTTCTTTTCGTATCAATGAGATCTCACTAGAAATTTTAGTTTTAAATTCTGTAGTTTTTCCTGCTTCTTTTATTGATTCAAGACGTTCATTAAGTCTTTCTAATGTCTTTTTAGAAGCAGAAAGATCGTATAAAATCATGTTTTGGAATGCCTGTGTAGTTATCGGAATTATTACGGGTTTGAAGCCACTTATGCTTTCTATTTTTGCTTCTTCTATCTTCTCTGCCTGCGCGGTCTCTTTTGCAATCTTCTTTACCATTTTCTTAAGCGTACTAAGATTTAGCATTCTAATATCTGTTTTTTTGAGTATTTCATCTTTAAGTTCTTCCATCTTTGCTTTACTTATTTTCTTTGTTTTTACTCCCTTAAGAAAAGCGACAATTATTTCACGAGTTTTTTGATCTATCTCCATATCGCTCTACCCTCTCAATCAATATATCTCCTGTCATTTATATTATATTTTAATATTGTCTGAAAAGATTTTTAAATTGTATAAAGTGTAAACGATTTAACTAACAGAAAAAAGAGTTTAGAGAGACCTGAATCCCTCTTTGCGATATTTCCTTTAAAAGTTTACTTTCTTTTATCCAATCTTTTATTTTAATAGTTAATCTACTATTAACATATCTTAATGTTTCTTTTAAAGTTTGGAATTTTACAGGCTCTTTCTTTAGTGCTTCTCTCACACATTCTCTTGTTAACCATACTCCAAGTGGTATGTAATCCTTGTATGCCTCTCTAAGGATTATTACAGCTGCCTGCTTTTTCTTTTTTTCAAGTAATTCACTTACTGCAAGTCTACAGCTGTAGTAACATCCTCCTATTAATGCGTATTCTTTTTTCTTATGATAAAGTTCATAATCGCTGAATATATCCACTTTAGTGCCATCTTCTGAATAAAACGCCTCCATAGATTCATAACTCCATTGCTGGGGAATAAATATTATAACAAATTTATTTCTCATATGTTCATATTCGTAAACAAGGTACTCCTCTAGTTGCGGATATTCTCTTATATTTTCCAGCATTCTTTCGCTTATTGTACTATCAACCGCTGTAATCGACCACCTAGTTGGAACGAGTTTTCTATTTTTCTTTAATCCAAATGCACCTACACTTAAGGCTCTTTGAATTGCACTAACGTTTACACCTTTTTTATACAATTCAAATACTGCATCAGATGCCTTTAGGTCTGTATCGTAATACATTTTCTCTATTTTTTCATCGTATTTACTGTTGCCAATGTACCAATTTTTTATTGGTGCGGAAGGACCAAAAGGCTGCAATTCTTCATGGAAAAATCCTCCAGTAGGCTTCTTTGCAAATTCAAGTTCTACTTCAGTTGAAAATTTTGAAAGCGCAATATCTCTAATATTGTCAATGAATCTATTTTCTTCTTTTATTCCGACTAACTTTTTACCTCTTACAAGCTGAAGCCTTAGATTTACAATCTCTTCAGGATTTGACATTTTATTTAACCAACATTCCGGTAGATCCATTATTTTTGTATCACCATGCAATGGTGGTGTCATAGGTCCGACATAAACTTTTGGATAACCATAACTGCCTATAAATACAGAAGGAGGAGTTGCTCCATCCATTTTTTCACTTACGTCTACTGATTTGAAGAATCTTGTCTTTTCGTATATTCTTGCAAGAAGTGCAGCCTTTCCCTTTATCATAGATTCACTCTTTATTAGAATGTATAAGCAGATATACTCTTTTTGCTTTTGCCTTTCCTATTACTCTCTCAATCTCCTTTATATCAGAAGTGAAGAATCTTTCTAAAGTTCCAAATTCCTGAAGTATCTTTTCTGCTGTCGATGGCCCTATTGATGGAAAGGATTGAAGAACCCTTAACTGTTCATCCCTAAATGAAAATGTTTTAGTCTTTACCAAGAGTCTTAACGGTCGTGATTCTTGCATCTGTTCTTTTTTTGCTATTAAGGATATGTATTTTGCAGTTTCTTCAATATTTTTTGTGTTTATTACATGAATTCCGTAATTCATTATAATCGAGAGATATGCACCTATAAATGCGTTTTGTCTTATTCTTTCTGCCTTCATATGTCCTTCTATTATAAGAATAGGGATCTCATAGTTCTCACTCATTTTTGTTGCCTGTTCAAAAAGACGATTATCTATTATACTTGACTCGAAATCACTTGAAGTTTTTCTTTCTATTACTATTCGATTCGATATGATAATATCTCCGATTTCTAATTGTTTTAAGTTAACTTTTATGTCATGTTTTTCTACTAATTCTATAAGTTCTTCAGATTCTCGAGAATCAATAAAAATTTCAACATTCTTTTCTTTATAAAATTCAGATATTTGGGACTGTTCTACTCTTTCGTATTTACTTTGTTCATTCTGTTCTTTTTCCATAGGTAAAATTTAGATTTGATATTATTAATCTTTTCTATACTAAACTTCTAGTGATCTGAGGATTAAACTATTCTTGACAATTCCTCTATTTCTTCGAAGCTTATCGAACAGCCATTGAATTTTAGAGCATATAAAGCAGCTTTGTAAGCTTCTCTCTCAAGATCTCCAAATTTCTTGAAATACCCTTTAGATTTTGCAAGTGCAAGAATCTCACTGCTTCTTATTACATTTATTCCAGCTGTCATCTCTCTAAATCTTCTAAAAAGGAGGTCATTAATATTCATTTTAATTCTAAATTCATTTTCTATGTGCTTTTTTAATTCAAATGGTGATTCTATGAGCATTCTTGTAGTTCTTTCATCCATCAACACAAATCCAACTTTATTATCTATTGCTGTAGCTAGCATCTCTGCTTCCCCATGATTAACAAGATGAAAGGGTCTATCTGTGTAGAACATGTTATTTGTGACTCTGAGTATCTCATCATAAGTACTTTTTTCATACTTTCCAATTCTAAATGCTCCAGATTTGAGTGCTCTTTTTATTCTTATTGCTGAAAATGCATATTCTGGTTTTTTAATTGGAGTGTTTATACTTTCATCAATCACCCCTTCAGTAATGATGAGATCTCCTTTTATCTCTTTTCTTAACATCATGAGTGCACCTAAAAGACCAGCATCCGTAAGAGAAATAAGCGAAGATGAATCACAAACTACTGAATTTGGATTTATTCGCCTTTCTCTATCTTCTTTAAAATATTCTGTTCTATCAATATCTTCTCGTACCATTAAGATACCTCTTTCTTATTTCTTTCTTTAAGAATTTTCTTTGCAATATTAAATCTTTCTTTAGCGCTTATTGTTCTTCCTACTCTATCAGACATCACTGTCTTACCTGAATAATTAAGTACTTCTTGTTTTTGTGCACCTGTTATTGAAATAGTTCTACTTAGTGACAGACCTTGTGCATATAGACTTGCAGCTATTTTTGTTCTTCCTTTTTCTATTATACCGATTATATATCTTTTATCTTTTTCATCAAAATCTGTAATTGTTTCAAGTGTTTTCCATACAGAACTTATCAGTGCAATTTCATCCTTAGATTTTGCAAATTGAACCGCCTGTGTAAGATTAATGTCTATCTTTTGATATAGGGAAGCATTTCTAAATCTAGCCTTTACGAGAATCTTAGAAAGAGTATAGGAAAGTAAAGCTAGTGTAAAGAATAATTTTTCATCAAGAAGAATATTTTTTTCACATTTATTGTTAATTTCCCTTAATTTTTTTATATCATAATCCTTAAATGCGAGCTTGATCTGATTTATACATTCTATCATTTCTAGTTCCTTATTTATTTCTTTTATCATGAATTGTTTTTGATGGTTATAATTTTAAATCTTCTTTTTATGCATAAATTTGTAATCAAAATAGTTCCTATTTTTGGAAGCGAAAAATGTCGCTTCGACGTAAAAGAAAAAGCAAAGCTTTATAAATCTTAACTGTCATGATAGTATCATGACACATAAATTAGAATCATGATTGGTATGGTTCCAATCGTGATCTGTTTTGTGTGTCTTAATAGTATATGTTCATATGGGCTTAAAAAGCTTGCGGTATGGGCGACAAGGCGGAAATGCAAAACGCATGAATGCCGGCAGATCGCCAATATAGACAAGTGGGAATATGAAACCACAAGAAAACAAAAATGAAGAGTTCGAAAATACGCTTGAATACAAGGTTGCGAATTTCAAGAAAGAGGCAAACGAAGAAATCGCAGCTCTTGAAAGAGAGATCGCTAAGCTAAGAGATCCCACCGTCCATTCCGCTCTTATGTATCTTTCAGTTAAAGAAAAGGAGAACACTAATCGATTATTAAAAAATATATACGCGAGGCTTGACCAGCTCGAGGAAAAATTGAAGCAGATGGAACAGAAATTAAGCAGCGTTGGCACTGTACCCTCAAATTCAGCGCCAGCGCTCTTGCTCTCATCAGTTGATCAAAAGATAATCGATTACATAAAAGAAAACGGTCCCTCCTCTGCAGAGACCATACAAAAGGTTTTTGCATACAAGGGAAGAAATGCCGCATCTGCAAGATTGAATAAACTTGCAACATTCGGCTATCTTGTAAAGCAGAGGGCAGGAAAAGTAATTTATTATGCTTACCCAGATAATCAAAGCGAGGCGAATTTGAGGTAGTGTGCGAGGCGACAAAGAGGCGGGGGTTATGACCAACCCCCAATCATACTTATGGGCGGGTGAGAACTCCCACACATTCCCGCCCTACTCTAATTTTATTTTATTACTTATTGCGATCATTGATAAAGGATTTTTAGTTATCTTTTTCGTTTGTTTTTCCATCTTTTTTTGATTCATCACTTTGAAATTCACCTTCGTTTTGTTTATTTTTATTTTTTTCCATTTCTATTTTTTTTGTCTTAATCAATCGTTCTTTACCGGTCTTTAAAACATGAAATAGATGTGTTATCCAATATAGATCCATGCATTTGTTAACGAAACTTATTACTGTATTTGGTTCTTCCTTCATTAAAATATCAAATATAATAAATTCATTTTGTATTTCCTTTTTGTATTCTTTTGTCTTTTCAATTAATTCATTTATCCATTTTCTGGATTCGATACAAGTACATATCGTATTTTTACACATATACAAATGATTAATAAATTCATGTCCTTCCTTTGTATCAAGTATATTAAATAATGGATCTATTATTTCTATTTCCGATGCATATTTATTTTTGAGGCCGATGGCATTAAGCCATCCAATTTCTTCAGGAGTAATAGTGAAAAATTTACTTCCCATTATAGAATACATTGTTCTTGTAAGTTCCCAGTAGGGTTTCTCAATCTTCTTATTTTTTTTACCAAAGAATAAATTGAATATCATCTTTGGGTTAGAACCAGAACGTCTAACTGCAGTTAATACATCTTCTGCCGCATTCATTTTTCTTTCCCATATAACAGAATTTGATTTAGCCTTTGATAACACTTCAATAAGTTTTTCCTTTTCCAATTCTTTATAATTCACTTTAGAAAAAGTATCTCCTATACTTAGTATTATTTCTTCCACGGGAACTTGTTTTTTTAACTTCAGATAGATCTCCTTTTCTTTCGCACTTAATTTGAAAAAAACATTTTTATCAAGTTGTCTACTATATTTTTCATTGTCAAAATTAAATTTCATAGTCTCAAATTTTAAACGCAGTATATATTTTTAAATATTCTTATTTTGATACCAAAAACACAACTAATAGTATCAAATTTAGCTTAATAAGACAATCGATTCCACATAAAAGTAGATAATGGGCCGGGGGAGATTTGAACTCCCGACCTCGTGATTATCAGTCACGCGCTCCAACCTGGCTAAGCTACCGGCCCTTTAAAGTGATCTATTAAAATAATTTTATTACATATTGTAGTGAAACTTAAAATATCTTTCTTTTTGAATCTCTATTTCTACCCATTGAACCTTTATAAATTTATTTAATAATTATTTATCTGGCACCAATTGAATTATCAAGAGGCAGACGATGAGAATAACACTTTCAGATGGAAGAGTATTAGGTATAGAAACATCTAAAGATGCAGATATAGTGTATATATCACATGCTCATTCTGATCATTCTAGAAAGGGAAACATATTTTCATCGCAGCAAACCTTCGATCTTCTTAATTTAGATGGAAAGACGTCGATATTACATAAAATAGATAAAGATGTTAATCTATACCCTGCAGGACATATTCTTGGCTCTACTCAAATAGAATTTACAAATGGCCATTCGGTTGTATATACTGGAGATATGAAACTTAGAGAAGGTTTTACTAGTGAGAGAGCAGAAATAATAAGATGTGATGAGTTACATATAGATTGTACATTTGGCCATCCTGATTTTGAATTTGATTCAAAAGAGGTAATTGCTGATAGAATAGACAGATGGACAAGAACAAGGTTAATGGTCGGGAATAATGTAGTTTTTGGAGCCTATTCAACAGGAAAGGCACAGGAGCTTATCTATATATTAAACAAGTATTCAAATATTACTCCTGTCGTTGATCAAAGCATAGAAGAAAAATGTAAAATATACGAAAAATATGGAATAAGGCTTGATAGAGTTGTTATTGGTAGTAAAGAAGCTGCTGAAATAATGAAAGATAAGTTTGTTTATATAATTCCATTTAATCTTGTTAATCCACAATCCGAAAAATGGTTAACTACTCAATATAAACAAGTTTCATTTGCAATTGTTACAGGTTGGGCTAAGAAATATAGATATAAGTATCATGCTTTTCCTTTAAGCGATCATGCAGGTTTCTCTGAAATATTAGCTTATATTGAGGAGTCTGATGCAAAAGAGATTATTTGTCATTATGGAAATGCTATGTTTATGAGTAAATACTTACGCTCAAAAGGTTATAATTCATTCACAGATAAAGAATGGGAATACAGAAATAGATTTAATGAACCTTTAACAAAAAGTTCAATTAAAGAACAATTAACGATTTCAATTTGAAGTTGATCTAACTTTACTCTTAAATTTAGCAGCTCATATGTTTCCTTAAAAATTTGTAAGCATAAATTATTGAACTTATTAATCCAATTGTTTCAATTATATTTTCTTTCCATTTTTTAAGGTCTCCATGTATGCCTTTTCCTGGTATTAAAACAAGCTCTACTTTTTTATTTTCTTGCTTTAGTGTTTTATATATCTTCAATGAACCAGTAACTGGAACTATATCATCCATGATACCATGTTCGATTAATAACGGTACTTTTAAATCCTTACAATAAGTAATTGGTGATCCATTAGTAAACAGATAACTATCAGAAGTATCGGTTATTCCTAGACTTTCAACATATTTATTATAATCCGATAAAACTCTACGAGTATTTTCAGGTATATCTCTTTCTTTAAGTTTGTTTTTCATATAATTAAATTGCTCTGCTAAATCATCAAAAGGTGAAATAGATATTCCACATTTGATGTTATGTCTTTCTACGAACTCTTGTGAAGAACAGGCTTTGTACACAATAATGTTTCCACCACTAAGTCCAATTATTGCACTTTTATTCTCTAGCAGTTCTTTTTCTTGATATTTAGTTTTAAGAAAATCAAATGCATCCATGTAATCTTCTGCCTCTGTGCTTTTTAGTTCATTTCTTGATCTTACGCTAAATACACGATAACCAAGACAGGCAATAATTTTACCAACCATTGAAAAGTTAAAAAGATCTCTTTTATATCCGCTATCAAACGCAATTAGAGGTAAAGGATTTTTTGTATCTGAACTGTATATTATTCCTTCTATGGCTTCTTTATTTCTATTGAGGTACCAGAACCGCTTAGATTTTATTTCATTTATTTTTCTTAACTTCAAGATTACACTTGGAAGATAAAATGTAGTTTGAAGAGTAAAGTTAATCAAAGAAGGAGTATCATTTATCACATATATATCTTCTATTTTTTTCTTTCTATATGTTTGATTAAAAAATTCGCCTATTTGTTCTATTGCTAATTTTATGATTTTAAATACATTTTGATTATTTTCATTGGAAATTTCATTTTTTAATTTGTATTTTGCCATATGAAAATAAAACATTTGGTATATATAAATATTATTTAAAGGCTACAATTTGGTTTGTTGAAAATTGTGTAATTAATCAGAAAAAATAAAAAAACAAAAAAAGAAACCCACAAGGATTTATTAACGCATTGTGAATTTTATATTTTTTCTCCTACTGCGCTTTTTCCACGAACTTGTGTTATTTTTACTTTACAAGATTCTCCTGCAGATGTTCCAGGGACGAATATAACAAATCCTTGGATTTTTCCTATTCCATCTCCCTTCCCACCAACAGCTTCTATTGTAAGGTCGACTTCGTCACCTTCCTTTACAGGTTTAGGTGCAAAATTTCCGCGGCCGCGGAATCTTCCGCGTCTGAATCCGCCACGTCTTTCTTCTTCCATTATTTCACACTCCAGATTCTGTCTTTAGTGGGACGTATTCTTTTTCTCAATCAAGCAAAGCAAAATCAGCAATCATCTTAGATGTACTGTTTGTTTTCTTGTGAGAATTAGTATTTTAATCCCACATACTTTGTAATATAATATCAGATAATGTTTATATATCTATGTATCTTTTATGTGCAGCCTGATTGTAATTATTAAGTTTTTAAATTTAATCTGACATTAATTAATAGAAGATAGGGTGGTATTTTGCCAAATAACAAAAAAGATGAGAAACTAGATATTCAAGAGGAAACAGCTTCTTTTTTAGACATTAATCCAAAAGAGATGAAACGTTCTCTAATTTCAAATATAAAGAAACAATTAATTCTTTTTTCTATATCTCCCTTTACTACAGATGTCGTTCTTTCATATAAAATAGTCTATGATTTTCTAACTTCAAATCCAAATAAAAAGGCAGTATGGTTTTCAATCGACAAGCCAGTTAACAAAGTTGTTAAGGAATTCAAAGATAATGGATTTGATATTCAAGACCATAGCGAAAGAATAATCTTTATTGATGCAATTAGTAAACCAATTGCAGATTCAAAGAATAATAAAAATTTTACTGTCAACTTTATAGAAAATCCGGACAATCTAGTTGAGATCTCAATGACGCTTCAAGATATATTTTCCGATCCGGCAATTGAAATTGCAGTGATTGATTCTTTAAATGGACTTCTCGCATTCAACAGTGAAAAAAATGTGTTAAAATTTATGCGTTTCTTATCAACTATTGCAGAAGAAACAGACACAGCCATTATATCAGTTTTTTATAAAGATGAATATCCTAAGGAATTAGAATCAGCATTTCAAATTCCTTGTGATGGATTGCTTCAAGTAAACGAAGATAAAATAGTCTTAAAAAAGAAATTAGAGACAATAACAATTTGACTTATATATGGTCATAGTTGTTATTGATAGAGTGATTTAATGAAAAGATTTATTCTATTGCTTGCTTTTTGTATGATTTTTCTTCCATCAATTCATTTACAAATAGCAAATGAGCAGCTCTTTGTAAGTATCAAATCAATAGACACGATTATTAATATAAATTCAACCACAAATTTAAGTAAAATAATCCCTAATTACGAATATATTATTCCAATAACAATTAGTTGGAATGTTCCTGATACTTCTCTAAAAAATATAAATGCGGAAAATATTACTATATTTATTAAAGCCACAATTGAAAGCGGAAATGAATTTGTCTATTTTAAAGATGACAATAAAAGAGTTAATACTAGCTATATTATACTAGTTTGTCATCTAGATAAAAAATCATTAAGTGAGTCATTATGTAGTTTTAATTCAAGCTTGACAAAATCAATAAATGCCTATGTTTATTTAAACAGTTCAAAATCAAATGAAATAAATTCAACTATACTTTTTAGTGCAAGTTTAACTCCATTTGAGGATTTTATTCCAATATATCAAGAATCTCTGTCTCTTCGAAAAGAATTGGATGAAATTAAAAAGAATGTAAACATTTCAGATCCAGTACTAGAAACTAAAATTAACGAAATAGAGGAAGCCATCAACGCTTTTCATGTAGAAGAAGCAAGAACAGGAATTACAGATCTTAATTTAAAGACAGGAAATCTACTTGGTTTATTTTCTTTGATACCTGCTAAAATTAATTCACTTTTGATGTCGCTCTTTAGTTTCTTAGCTCCAACTTCAAAAGTTTATATTCCAATTTTCTTATCAATTATAATAATTATATCTGCTCTGATTCTAAATCTAAGAAGAGGATCAAAATACGGAATAATAATAGCTGCAATATTGGTTATTTTTGCATCTTTATTTTCATTATTAGACCAATTAATTTTGATTTTAATTGATTTATTACTAGTTATATTAATTCTTTCTATCATATATGCCAGAAAAAATAACGGTAAGAGAAGATTCAGAGCAAGCGACAATTATTTAGATTCTGATTATGAGGAACTTATAAAGAGAAGAAATAGGTAAGTAAGAATCTAAAAATATAATGGAGCGGCAGACTATAGTCGATCTTTTGTATATGCAGCATTCGACTAAGCGGCTCAAAGGCCTTGCATCTCATCGTGTGATGTGAGTCGTTTCATTCAACTGTATCGTCTCCTTTCGTCATTCTCATCCTTTACAGTTGATTCGTTTCTAGTCTCACATCATGCCCTTAAAGCATTTTTTCACTCGATGGATCGAACTTCCTCAGAAATAACAGAGTTTTTCGAACTCTTTAGCACATCTGCTATTTGAGATCGATAACTGTTATTTCCGTTAGCTGCAGTCCACCACTCCAAAGTATTTACTAAATCAGAGTATATAAATCTAACTTTTAATCTAAAAATTGTAAGCAAAGATAAATAGAACAAATTAAAAAGAAATCGTTAATCTTTTGTACCTAGTGCTTTGGAGATTATATCTAAGATACAGAATCCAGTAAATGCACCCTGTATCATCATCAAAGCCACAAAAGCAGCGAGTGCAATACCTATGGTTACATTACCACTATAAGCCAAAAACGCCCCTATAAGAATAAGTAATCCTCTTCCAAGGTCCCTAATTTGTGCCATTTTCATATTTTCTCCACCTTCGCAATGTTTTTAGCGGGCCCGAGGGGATTTGAACCCCTGACCTGCCGGTTAAAAGCCGGACGCTCTGGCCAAGCTGAGCTACGGGCCCATAAAGATATAAAAGAGATTAGTAAATATTATTGCCAGATTATTTTATTAAATGTTTCTATTTTAACTAAACGGACGTTAGAAATTTTTGTATATTATTTTTGTTATTTTTATATGTAGTTTTCAAAGAAAGATGAAAGAATCAGCTAGTTTGGAAAAGGACATTAAATTTCAAAAATCAATTTCTGAGAATATCGATGATAAATTTAGTAAGATACTTCCTTTAGGAATAGTTGATTTTTGTTTAAAATCTGATGAGCCAATAGATTTTTCTTTTATTATATCTAATGGAATTGATAATATTAAAATTATTCGATTAAATTCATACAAATGATAATTTTTTCCTTTGTTGCAAGAAAAACATGCAAGCAAATAAAAATAACTTTATAAGAAAGATATCTAAAACAGATGAATTGTGCCACAATGCAGAAATTATGACTTTGAAAACGCTTTTAATTACTTATGCATATGCTTCTAGTCATGATCCATTTAAAATAGATTCAATTCAAGATAAAATAAAATTAGAAGTTAGTTCAGTCTGTTATATTTCTATCTTCTTAAATAGCATTACTGCTTTTAATTCATGCCCTTCTTTTAGAACTGGTTTTTCAACATCTTTCCATTCAGGTTTTATACCGAGTGATTCACATGCGATTTTTCCAGAATTTGGCATGAATGGATAATATAAAAGTACAGATGTCCTAAGAAGCTGAGCTCCGAAATTAAGGACTGAACCTGCCTTTTCTTTATCTTCCTTAATTATTTTCCAAGGTTCATTTTCTTGGATGTATTTATTTGCGATTGTTGAAACCTCTACTGCAGTTGAAAGCGCTTTTGTAAGTTCATATTCCTGCATTTCGCTTTCATATCTTTTTACAAGAGAGGAGATCTGATTAAGAATTTCATTTTCCTTTTCGCCATATTTTGCTGAAGGAAGCTTTCCATTATAGTTTTTCTGTATAAAGGAAGTTATTCTATAGAAAAGATTGCTATAATTTGCAACAACCTCGTTATTTATTCTCTCTTTAAGTGCAACTTCTGAGAAATCTCCATCCTCACCAAGAGAAATGTCTCTTAACATGTAATATCTAATTCCATCAATTGTATATTTTTCAGAGAGACTAACAGGGTCTATTACATTTCCTAAAGATTTAGACATCTTTTGACCGTTTACTGTAAAGAATCCATGCACATACATAGTTTTTGGTAGAGGATATCCTGCAGACATCAGCATACCTATCCAAGTTATGCAATGGAATCTCGCAATATCTTTTCCAAGAAGTTGGACCTCTGGTGGCCAGTATTTTTCAGGTAATAGATAATTAATCAATGCATCAAACCATACCCAAAACTTGTGATCCTTGTCTATAGGAAGATCTATTCCCCATTTTAAACCTGGTCTTGAGATAGATGTATCAATTAAACCTTGCTTAAGGAAGCTAATTATTTCATTTCTTCTTTTTTCTGGCTTTATGAAATCAGGGTTTTTTTCTATATGTTCCAATATCTTGTCTCTATACTTAGATAGTTTAAAATAGTAATTTTCTTCTCTTATCTTCTTTAGCTGTTTTTTGTGAATAGGACACAACCCATCTGGTGCATCTTTTTCCAGTTTAAACTCTTCACATCCGTCGCAATATAATCCTTCATACACTCCTTTATATATATCTCCCTTTTCATAGATTTTGGTAAAGAACTTGATAACATTTTTCTTATGTCTTTCCTCTGTAGTTCTTATGAAGTCATCATAAGTAAGATTTAGCTTCTGCCACGCGTTTTTCCATTTTTCAGCCATTTCATCTGTGTATTTTTGTATATCACTGTATCCCTTTGCCTCTGCAGCCTGAACCGTCTTTACTGAATTTTCATCAAGTCCAGTTAAGAAGAAAGTATCGTCCCCTTTCATTCTATGCCATATTGCAAGAATGTCTGCAATTATTGTAGTGTATGCGCTTCCAATATGTGGTAGATCATTAATATAATATATTGGAGTTGTAACATAGAATTTCATTCTATCCCCTGTTCATAATCACCAGAAATATGGTTATAAAAAATATATAAATTACACAATATATTTATCAGTTGATATATTTTATAATTTAACTGTTTAATTCGTCTGTTCAAATAAGTTATTAATTTATTCGAATAAAGATTATTAGTAGTGGGGGGTCAGATTAAGTTTATTAAGATATCGCTGTTGAAATTTTAAATGTTTAAAGTATCTTTATTTTCTAGTCTGTGATATTTAATGTGATAAAATGATTCAACCAGATCTTTCTCCAATAACTCAAAAATTCGAAGAATTCTTTACAGACAAATATAGTAAGGAGTTTCAGATCTTGAAGAATCTTTATCCGGAGAAAAGAAGTTTTTATTTTTCATATAAAGAATTGCACAAATATGACCATGAATTCGCAGAGAAATTAATTGACAATCCAGATACATATTTAAAGGCAGCAGAATTAGCTCTCATTTCTATGGCTGGAGAAGAAAAGAAAAACTTTGAACCTCATGCGAGAGTTGAAGAAGTTGAGACAGCTGAAAAAACAGTTCTAATTCAAGACATAGGATCAGAACATATTCATAAATTGATAAGTGTAACAGGTGTGGTAACAAAACGTGCAGAAATAAGACCAAAAGTGAATGTTGCAATTTATAATTGTACAAACTGTGGAAATACTGAGAAGGTTGTAATGGAGAAAGGAGTATATATTCCAGATACATGTAGCAACTGTAGAAAAAGAACTCTTGAACTTGATGAAAAAGCCTCAAAATTTATGAATATTCAGCGTGCAGA
This sequence comes from Candidatus Micrarchaeia archaeon, assembly GCA_038886535.1. GTDB lineage: Archaea > Micrarchaeota > Micrarchaeia > CABMEP01 > CABMEP01 > DTQF01. Next base: position 220,186 of record JAVZXS010000001.1, read on the forward strand.
AATACAAGAACTTCTTGAAAGAGTAAGGAGCGGTTCTCCAGCAAGCCATATCGAGCTTTTCTTAGATGATGATCTTTGTAATACAATAATCCCTGGGGATACAATTGAAGTTGTAGGAATTGTAAGATTAAGGCACGTAGGTAAGGCAAAAGATCCTATCTATTCAAAGTATATAGATGTAGTTTCAATAAGAAATACTCAAAGAGAATTTGAAGAAGTTGAATTGACAAAAGAAGATATTAAAAAAATACAGGAATTTGCAAGGCAACCTAATGTATTTGAGATAATAACTAACTCAATTGCTCCTTCAATTTATGGTCATAGAGAGATGAAGCAAGCAATTGCACTTCAATTATTTGGAGGGAATCCAGATAAAGTTCTTCCAGAAGGTGGAAGAATAAGAAGTGACATCCATATATTATTAATAGGAGATCCTGGTGCTGCAAAGACAAGGATGCTTCAATATGTGACTTCATTGGCACCTAAGAGCATTTATGTAAGTGGTAAGTCGGTATCAGGGGTAGGTCTTACTGCGAGTGCAGAGAAAGACGATTTAGGAGAGGGCTGGACGCTCAAGGCAGGAGCATTAGTCCTTGCATCAGGAGGTCTTGCAGCTGTCGATGAGTTTGATAAAATAGACGATACAGAAAGAGCAGCTCTCCATGAAGTAATGGAGTCTGGAACCGTTTCAATAGCAAAAGCAGGAATTGTTGCTAAGTTCAAGGCAAAAACATCAATTCTTGCAGCTGCAAATCCTAAATTCGGAAGATTTGATCCTAATCAGCTTATTGCAATTCAATTCGATATTCCACCAACTCTTCAAAGTAGATTTGATTTAATATTTCCAATTAGAGATGTAATAGATGAGAATTCAGATAGAAAATTAGCAAGATACCTTTTAGAAACACACAAAAATGCAGCAGAGAATATAATTCCAGAGTCTAAAGAAGAAAAAGTTGATACTGATTTCTTGAGGAAGTATATTGCTTACGCACGGAAAAACATCAAGCCTAAACTATCACCAGAAGCTCAGAATAGGATCGAGTCATTTTATGTTCAATTAAGAGAGATGGGTAAAAGACAGGGTGCAGTTCCAATTACTCCGCGTCAAATTGAAGGTATAATTCGTTTAAGCGAGGCAAGTGCAAAGTCAAGGCTGTCTGAAGTTGTTGAGCTTAGAGACGCAGAGCTTGCAATTAGCTTAATGGAATATGTACTAAAAGAGATTGCTTTGGATAGAAGCACAGGTGCAATCAACATAGATATAATTGCAACAGGTCAACCTAAATCAAAACAGCAACAGTACTATGATTTATATGGTGCTATGAGGGAATTAAGCAAGCAATTTGATCCAATACCTAAAGAAAAAATATACGAAGAAGGAATTAACAACCTGAAGCTTGAAGAAAGAACAATAAGAATGATTTTGGATGAAATGCTTAAGAAAGGAGAGATCTTTGAACCTAAGCCAGGCCACTTTAAGATAGTGCACACGTATGAATAACTAATCTAACAATTGATATGCTTCTAATTTTGAATATTATTTTAAATTTATCATTTCAAATAAAAAATAAGAGAATAATATGAGTTAATGTCAGATTAATTATTTAAGTGATTAGAATGAAGGCATTAGATATTGTTTTGATTTTGTTTCTGTTGGCGCAGCTAATTTCGTTAGGCGTTGGCGTTCTTCTTATTGAGGGAGCGAAAACAAATCCGGCTCTTTCTGCATTGAACATTGCTCCAGACGAATCTTATTCAATATCAAATTCGTTCTATCTTTTAATCTCAATTCTTATAGGTGCAGCTTTGATACTAATTCTATTATTAATGCCTTTCAAAAAATACTTGATACTCATAGTTGAATTTATCTCAGCTATGTTTGCTTCATTCGTCGTCTTTTTCGTTTTCCTATCTGCATTTAATATAAGCTATGCAGATTTTATAGCACTTATACTTTCTTTATTATTGTTTATATTAAGGATGGTTTTCATTTCTTTCAGGAATCTTCTTGCAATAATTGCGGCAGCAGGCATAGGTGCAGTGATCGCATTCTCAATTGATCCGATTCCTTTATTTATATTCGTTATCTTACTTGCAATTTATGATATACTCGCTGTAAGATGGACGAAGCATATGGTAAAGTTCGCCCAGTACTTTATGAAAGAGAAGACATCTTTTTCAATTGGATTTGAAGGAATAAGACAAATAAAGGTCAGGGAAGAAGGAAAGATAATAACTAAGGAACAGCCTTGGCATATCGAACTGGGAACAGGTGATGCTGCTGTTGCGTCCATGATAACAGTAGTATCTTATAAGCTTGGAGGCTTAATCTTTCCAACTGTTTCAATGCTTGCTGCAACATTTGGACTTTATCTAGTTTTTGTTAATGCAGCCAGAAGGAAAGAGATAATGCCAGCCCTACCATTCATTGTTGGAGCATCACTCATTGCAATATTAATAGTTTCAGGATTGCTGAGTATATTAAATATATCTTTTTAATTTACTTTGCTTAAATAAATGCAGCAGCACGGTAAGGCTTATTCTTTATAAACCTTCATAACAATATTATAATACTGTAAATATTTAGTTTGTGATTTTATGAGCATCGATGTAAATGATTATGAAAAATTGCTAGATAAGGCATATTCAGAACTTCCAGAAAAAAGAGTTACAAAAGAACGTTTAGAAATTCCACTTCCAGAGACGCTTGTTCAAGGAAATAGGACTATAGTAAAGAATTTTGAATCAATAACCAACAAGATGAGAAGAGATCCAAGGCATGTTGGAAAGTTCCTTGCAAAGGAATTGGCAACAAGTTTTAATATAGAAGGAGGAAAGCTTGTCTTAAATACAAAAGTTAATGATAAGCTCTTAAATGAAAAGCTCAAGCAATACATGGAGATATTCCTCTACTGCAAGCAATGCAAGCTTCCAGATACAAGGTTAGAAGAGGTTGAAAGAGGCCTTATGTTAATGGTTTGCGAAGCATGCGGTGCTCGTTCGTCAGTTCCAAAAGTCTGATTAATTATATTTATTAGTTTATTTCATTTAATATGGTGGTTTATTGACAGAACAAAATCAAGGAGAACAGGTACTTAGAGTTAGAACGCCTAAAGATAAGGAGGTTTTGGGCCTTATTATCGGAAGAGTAGGTGGAAGTAGATTCATAGTGTTATGCTCAGATAAGAAAGAAAGACTTTGCAGGGTGCCAGGAAAAATAAAACATGACATCTGGGTTAAGGAAGGGGATTATGTTATAGTAGAGCCATGGGCAATTGAGAGCGATAAGAAAGGAGACATAATTTGGAGATATACAAAGATTCAAGCAGATTGGCTTAGAAGACACGGATTTTTGAAGGATCTCGAATAATCTCATATCTTTGTTTCCTATTGTTAGATTTGGGATGATTATGCCTCTTGATGAATTCGAATTTTTAGATAAGGCAATAAAAGCAAAGAAAGAAAAGAAAAAGATCGAGAGTGAAGTTTTTGATCCGAAGGTTTTAGACATCTTGATTCATCTTTTAAATAACAAGTATATAGAGAGCATAGACTTTCCAATTTCAAAAGGAAAGGAAGCATATGTTTTCAGAGCAACTAAGGGAAGCAAACTCCTGAATCAAGATTTAAAGAAGAAAAAGTCTAAGTTTGCTGCTTTAAAGATATATATGATAGAAACATCTGACTTTAAGCACATGCAGAATTATATAAGAGGGGATCCAAGATTTAGAAAAGTACCGCATTCCAAGAAAGAGATAGTATATGAATGGACTAAAAAGGAATTTAGGAATCTAAGACTTTGCTATGAAGAGGGAATAAGTGTTCCAGAGCCATATTACTTTAGAAATAATGTTCTTTTAATGGATTTTATAGGAGATGAAAACGGCACTCCAGCCCCTTTGCTTAAAAAAGTAGGACCGCCAGAGCCAAAGAAAAATTTCAATCAAATAATAAAGGAAATAAAGAAGCTTTATTCGATTGGACTTGTACACAGTGATCTAAGCGAATACAACATTCTTGTAACTACAGATTCAGAAGGGAAAAAAAGTAAGCTACATATAATAGATGTGGGACAAACTGTGTTATTAGATCATCCAATGGCTAACGAATTTTTTGAAAGGGATATTAGAAATCTAGTAAGATATTTCTCAGAATTTGGTGTTAAGGCAGATGCAGATAAAATAATAAAAGAGATAAAAGAAACAAAAAGATAGTTTTTAGTTATTTCTTTATTTTTTTAACCTCATTATTGCCTCTGCAACATCACCATTACTTTCTTCTAACGCCTTCCTTGCGGTTTCTTCATCTACTCCCGCTTGATTAGATACTAATTCTATATCTTCTTTTGACACCATCATTTCTTCTTTTATTTCTTCAGCACTTATCTGGAAAGAGATATCTCCTTTTGCATTTATCTTTATTATTTTTGGATTGTTAAGAATTATCTTTTTGTCATCCTGTTCAATTATAACTCGATTTGCAGATATTTCTTCCGTATCAATTCCCATCTGTTTCATCATTCTTTGAAGTTGTCTTGGATCTATTTGCATATAATCACTTGCTTATAAATTATTTATGAAGGTTAAAAAACTTTTACTCTTATTTATATAGTATCAATTCTTTTTGTTGCCAGGTTGGCAGAGCGGCGATGCACCCGCCTGCAGAGCGGGAAAGGGGGGTTCGACTCCCTCACCTGGCTTTTTCTTCTTGTAAGTTACTCAATTTATTCTATAGGTTTAGTTATGGAAAAAGAGATGAATCACGTTTCAAACAAAATAAAAGCTAGAATAATAGTTTCTGGTTCTGTTCAGGGCGTAGGATACCGATTTAGGACAGCAAGGCAAGCTCGAAAATTAGGAATAAGAGGTTTTGTAAGAAATCTAGATAATAATGATGTTGAGATTTTTTGTGAAGCCGATTCAAAGGAGCAGTTCGATGAATTTATAAGACAGATTTCTTTGAATGAATTTTTAATAGTAGTCGAAGAAGTTAAGGTTTTCTTTCCTTCAGATAAAAATTATATCGATTATAAGTTAAAAGAAGATCTATTCTACATTGAATACTGATTTTTTTTAATTATAATACCCGAAAAGTTTTTATATGTGTTTTGTTTCTTTATCAGTGTTATTTAAATTTTAGTGGTGGTAAGATGGAAAACTTTAAAAAGGTAAAAGAGGAGAGATCTGAAAAAGAGATTGAATCATTTAAAGACATGAAAAAAGATGACATCTCTAAAATAGAGGATTATGATGAAAAAAGAGATCAAAAGCTGTGGGACTTCTATTACGCAATTGTAGACAATGATATAAAAACGATAAAGGAATTTTTAAAGGAAGGTTTTAGTCCTAATGAAGAACTTCCATTTCCATCAGAAAATACAGTATTCTTTGAATCCCTTCCTTATGTGTCTTTGGAAGCACTTGAAATTCTGTACAATCATGGAGCACAAGTTGTAGAATATGATTCTGACGGAAACGTTTTTCATACAGCTTTTCAAGAATTGATAGCTTTAGACAGACCCGAAATAATTGAAAAATTGATTGATTTAGGTGCAGATTGGAAGGTTAAGAATTTGGGTTGCTCAATGTTATATTATGCATCTAGCTCCGCAAGTTCTCTAAAGGTATTTCTTGAGAAAACAGATCTTGATGTAAACGAAGAAGCAGAAGATGGCACTACCCCAATTTACATGGCAGCTGTTCATCATGATAGAGATGCAATTAAGATGCTATTAGAACACGGTGCTTTAATAAACAAACAAGATAAAAATGGATTCACTGCTTTGCACCATATCTTCAAATCTGATGATTTAAGAGATGAAAACAAAAGAATAGAAGCGATTAGGCTACTTCTTGAAAATGGCGCAGATCCAAATATAAAATCAAATGAAGGCAAAACACCTCTTGATTATGCTATCGAAAATAAGTTTCTAGAAGAGGCAGAGGTTTTGCGAAATAAAGGCGCAAAATTAGGGAAAGAAATCTAATTTTTCTATCATCTTTTTATATTTTTTTGCTCATTTTTTATTTGTGATCCTATGCTAGTTTATAATACATTATCAAGAAAACTTGAGCATTTCAAACCTTTGGAAGATAATCATGTAAAAATGTATTGTTGTGGCCCAACTGTATATAACTATGCTCATCTAGGAAATCTTCGTGCATTTACATTTTATGATGTAGTAAGAAGAACTTTAATCCATAAAGGATACAAACTCACTTTTGTGATGAATCTTACAGATGTCGACGATAAAACAATAAAAGGTTCGCAGCAGGAGGGAATCTCTCTAAAAGAATTTACAGAAAGATACATCCAAATTTTCTTTAAGGATCTTGAGACATTGAACATAAAGAAAGCAGATATCCATCCAAAGGCTACAGAACATATAAAAGAGATGGTAAATCTAATAAAAAGGTTGATGAATCTTGGAATTGCATACAAAGGCGCAGACGGTTCAATATATTATAAAGTTTCTGCATTTAAAGAATACGGTAAACTTTCTCATATGGATATTTCACAGCTTAAGGCAGGGGCCAGTGGAAGAGTAAGTGCAGACGAATATGCAAAAGACCAAGTTTTTGATTTTGCACTATGGAAGGCATGGACTCCTGAAGATGGAGATGTTTATTGGGATACTGAAATAGGAAGAGGGAGACCTGGTTGGCATATAGAATGTTCAGCAATGTCAATGAAGTACCTAGGAGAGTCTTTTGATATACATTGTGGGGGAGTCGATCTGATCTTTCCACACCATGAAAATGAGATTGCACAGTCAGAGGGAGCAACAGGAAAGCCATTTGTAAAATATTGGCTACATAATGCACATATTCTCATAAATGGTCAAAAGATGTCAAAGTCATTAGGTAATTTCTGGACCCTTAAAGATGTTCTTGATAAGGGAGTAAAGCCAGAAGCAGTTAGATTCCTATTCATTTCATCCCACTATAGGGAACAATTAAATCTCTCAATGGAAGCACTCGAAGCTGCACAGAATTCAGTCAATAGGATTTTTGAATTCATGCGAAACCTTGATCGAGTAAAGAATGAATATAATAATCCAGATGTAAAGCAAATTATAGAAGACGCAAAGAATAAATTTGATATGGCATTGGAAAATGATTTCAATACTCCTCAAGCAATCGCAATAGTATTTGATTTTATCAAAGAAATAAATATTCTTATGAATGAAAAATTATTAGGAATCGATAATGCAAGAGAAGTAAAGAAGGCAATGTTTTATTTCGATGAGGTTTTAGGAATCCTTGACTATATGAAGAAAAAAGAAGAACAACTTCCTATTCCAAAGGAAGAAATTGAAAGATTAATACAAGAAAGAAATGAGGCAAGGAAGCAAAAAGATTTTGCTAAGGCAGATGAAATAAGAAATAAGCTTAAAGAAAAGGGAATCCTGCTTGATGATACTAAAGAAGGAACAGTTTGGAAACTCGCTTAATCTATATTTTCGTTTTTTCGTTAGTTGCCGAATAGAGATAGAAATATTTATATATTTCATCTGATTGTTTTAATCATGGGAATGTGGGAGTTCTTTAAGAAGAGAAAGGAACAAGAAAGATTAGACAAGAAAGATAGAGATCCATTCCAGAATAGGATTTCAGATTCAACTAATTTCAATACTAATTACTATAATTTCGGCGTACCAAAAGAAGAGAGATATTATTTTTCAAATAATATTCCAACTCCAGAACAGATTGATTCTGTCAACTTAAATATACCGATAGATATTTCTAAAATGATAACCACATCTTCAACTCTTGATCATAGGATAGGTTCTATGATCCTTTCAAATATATTTTTAATTCCAAAAAATATGAAGAGAGTAGAAGATTCTTGGCCTTATTATCATGAAAACATTGAGACTAATAAGAAAATTCAGATAGAACTTATGGAAAGAAAAGCAAAGGAAGATCTAATTGCATTGAAGGGTAAGGGAAAGAAAGTAAGAAATCAATTCTATCAATTATTAAGAGAAAAAAGAGAGATCATGAATAACTATTATGAAGAATATTTAAAGATATTAAGTTCAAATATACAGAAAATAAGAGTAGAAATAATACCTATTGAAAAAGAAATTTCAGAATCAAAATACAAACTTAATGATATAAAACAGAAATTGAATGGAAATCGGGTAATGCAGTTGGAAAAGATCAAAGAATATAACCAGCTTTTAGATTCAAATGTTAAATCACTCACAAAAATAAAAGATGCCGTTAAAAATATTCTTTCTTTAAAGAAATTATGGCAGGCAGCACATATAGTTGCATCATATATAGTTGCATTTTTCGGTGCAACTGAATTGGTCAAGACAGAACAATTTAAATTATTTATCAAAGACAAACTAGCAAAATTTTCATTAGTTGGCGACTTTATATCAGCTAACTTTACCATAGTACAAGGTCTTGCTGCCGCATTAATCTTTTTAGTTACAGTTGGCATGTATGATAAATTTGTAATCGATTATCTAAAGAGAAGAGCTATTAAAAGAGAAATAAATGAATTAGCAAAGAAAGAAAGGGAATATACAGAGGAACTTAATTCTATCGAACAAAAGATATCAGTACTAAAAGAAGAGAGAAATAATAAAGTAAAGTTAGAGATTCAAAGGACTGAACAAGATCTTGAATTTCTTTATGAAGAATACAAATCTCAAATGTCAGATATCCAAAAGCAGATGTCAGTGTTATTAAAAGAAGAATAGCAAAAAATGTATAACAAAACTTTTATGCTTTGATTAGATTTCAATATAGTCACTTATTTTTACTTCAGAAACATCTTTTTTCTTATTTTTATTTTTTAAATTAGAGATTTTTAACCCAATAAGTCTAATCTTTTTTTCAAATGGATAAAATTCAGATAATAGATTCAATCCTATTTTCTTTATATCCTCTTTTCTTTTTGAATACTGATCTAAAGTTATACTTCTTGTATGCGTTTCAAATCCTTTGAATCTCACTTTCAAAGTAACAGTTTTGAATTCTACATTCTCTTTTATACATTCATCTTGTAATTCACTACATATGGCATCAATCACTTCAACTATCTCATCCATATTATCAGTATCTTTTTCAAAAGTATGTTCTCTGCTAAAAGATTTTGGAGAGTATTCAGTTATCAATTCAGAATCATCAATTCCTCTTGCATAATAATATACATCTTCTCCAAATTTACCTAGCCATTCTTTTAATGTTAATTTACTAATCATCTTTAAGTCAGAGATCGTTTCTATATTTCTCTCTTTAAGAAATTCACTTGTCTTAGGTCCTATTCCAGGAATAACTCGCACGTTTAATGGATTTAAGAATTCGTCAACTTCATTTGGTTTTACTATAGTTAAACCATCTGGCTTATTGTAATCAGATGCAATTTTTGCAATTAATTTATTTGGTCCTATTCCGATCGAACAAGTTAAGCCCATTTTTCTTATTTCGTTTTTTATATTTTCTGTAATTTTCTTAGCATCTTCGTAATCGCCCGCGTGGCTTATATCAATATATGCTTCATCTATACTTGCTATTTCAATCTTGTTGCTGAATTTTTGCAATAATCTCATTACTTTATCTGAAATCTCTAAGTAGTATTCAAAGTCAACTGGAAGAAATATACATTGCGGACATTTACGATAAGCGATAGAGATAGGCATTCCTGATTTAATTCCGAATTTTCTTGCTTCATAAGAGGCAGTGCTCACGACACCTCTTCCTTTTCCTCCTTTTGGATCTGCACCTACGATTATAGGCTTTCCTTTGAGCTCTGGTCTTCTCAATACTTCACATGCTGTAAAGAAACTATCCATATCTATATGCGCTATTATACGCATTTTTTCATCCTTTATCTAATCGCCTTTAGAATTCTTTGTATTGCACTTATATTAGATAAGATCGCGAGTATTATAATTAAATACTGAAAAATAGTCACATTAAACTGTGCTATAATTAAACTTAAAGTGTAAAGTCCTACTCTCTCAGCTCTTTCAAGTATTCCGCCTCTAAGTTCCTTTTTTAACTTCTTTTCTGCTGCAGCTGATTTTACATATGTAGTTATCATAGATCCAAATAAAAACAAAAAGATCCACGCTTGAAAATCAAATATGATAGGTTGCCACTGGATAAATACGAGTGGAAATATAAAGAGAAATTCATTATACCTGTCAACTACAGTATCTAAAAACGCACCGAATCTAGTAACTTTTTTAGTTTTCCTTGCAACTGCACCATCAATCAAATCTATTAAGCCAGAAACAGTTATTAAAAATGCACCAACTAAAAAATATCTATTGATTATGGAAAGAAATGCTGTAATTGCAACAGCTAGAGATGCAATAGTCCAAGTGTTTGGAGATATATTTAATTTTGCAAAATTTATTCCTATCCATTCTCTAATTTTTTTAAGTGTTTTATTTTCAGATTTTTCAAAAAGCATTTTATCACTCATATAACTAATAACATTCATTAAGATAGTGTTCACTAGAAATGAAGTTAGAAAAGAAATATAAAATGTTTCTTGTAAGAATTAATCTAGTGATGATACGAGGTATTGCTGAGCTGCAATTTTGCAAGCCGTGAAGATAAGAGGATAAGCTGATCTTTAAAATCCTCTTGAATATCTCATGTGTGTGGGAAAATGATCGATTTAAAAAAGTTAGATCAACTTAGATTTGCTGCTAGATATCCATTTTCAAAAACAGCAAAACAGATTCTATCACAGGGCAGCTTTAAGATTGATTATGAAAAAATCCAATTTGCAAAGAAACGCGTAATGGAAGCTCTTTTTGAGGATAAAGTTTCAGTTTTGGTAATCGGAGATGAATCACTCTATGAGAAATATCTTGTTTCATATCCACTATCAAGAATGATAATTTCACTTTTCGATTCACAAATAAGAAATAAGTTCATAAACAATGAAGTCAAGCGTGCATTAGCAAATATAACTGCAGATAATGATGACTATATTGAAGAAGCTAAAAGAGTTGCAAGAGATATGGATATAGAATTGGATGGTTTAAAGATATCTGTAGAGAAATATCTTCTCTATGTTCCCAAAACAGAAGAAGGAAGACTAGTTTTTCAAAATCTCAAGGATGGAATGGTATTACTAAATGAAGCTACATTCATGTCCTTTATTTCAGAAGTTATACGGCAAAACATAGAATCAGGTATCCCAATTCCAAAAGAGAATTTTCCTAAAGAGATATTGAGCGATATAGAACAGGTAGCAAAGGAAATAGAGGCAGAGGTTAACAGAAGAAGAGAGGCAAAGGAAAAAGTAGCAGTTATGTTTGCGAAGTCTACAGGAGAAATAGCTCCGTGTATGGCTAAGATTTTAGAAAGAGCGAGAAATGGAGAAAATCTTCCACATTTTGCAAGAGTTGCGATCGCATCTTATCTGCTTAAGAGAGGGAAATCTATAGATGAAGTAGTTGAAGTGTTTACCAATACCCCAAACTTTGATGAGAAGATAGCTAGATACCAGGTTGAGTTTATAGCAAAGAAGGGTTATAATCCGCCTTCATGTCAGACGATGGAATCGTATGGTTTGAGACTTCCAGAATGTGGTTGCCTTGGTGAAAAAGGGCATAAGAACCCAATTCAATACGGTACAAGATTAATTAAAACAAGCAGATTAAGAACAAGTAAGAGGTCTTAGGTGTTTTTATGGATGAAGAAACATTTATAACAGAGAAGTTTAGACATTATTATTCTAATCATTGGACAAAAGCACCAAAAAAAATTCATAATAGAGAGTTTGGCTTTGGAGGTTGGTCTAAAAAGATTGAATCAAGACATTATTCATTTTCAAGCGAAAAGGAACTAAATGCTTATTTGGGAAGAAACGCACCACTTTTTATTTCATATTCGGAGGCGTATTATAAGTATCCGGCAGCTAGACCTATCGAAAAGAAGGAGTGGATTCAAGGTGATTTGGTTTTTGATATAGATGCAAATGAATTAGGAATGTCATGTACTGAGAAGCATGGTAAAGAATGGGTTTGCGAAAAATGTATGGATAGAGCTAAGGAATGTGCATTACGATTGATCGATGATTTTCTTGTGAAAGATTTCAACATACCAAAAGAAGAGATAGAAGTTAATTTTAGTGGAAACAGAGGTTATCATATCCATATATCAACGAGGTTTCAATCGTTAAAGACGTATGGGAGAAAAGAAATCGCAGATTATGTTAATGCCAACGGTTTGGAGTATGAACGTTTCTTTTATCCAGATCCAATTCATAAACGAATCATAGGTCCAAAAGTAACAGATGGTGGTTGGAAAGGAAGAATTGCAAATTTTGTAGTTAAGCATATAAAAGAAAGATCTCTTGAAAAAATAGGAATTCATAAAAAAACTGCTGAAAGATTTTATTCAAGAGTTGATGCAGCAGAACAAATATCAAATGGAAACTGGGAGGCAGTTTATGTATCAGATAAGAAGAAGTTCTTTTCTCAGATTGTTGAGGCGATAAAGAAGGACCAGGCTGCATTTGTAGACGAAGGAGTAACATTTGACACAAGTAAGCTTATAAGAATGCCAGATAGTATTCACGGAGAAACTGGCTTACTCGCACAGAGATTCGATGTAAAGAGTTTTGACAAGTACGATTGGACATCAATGCCAATTATATTTTCAGAAGATCCCATGAAGATTTATGTACATTCATGTAAAGAATTCATTCTTAAAAACCAAACATTTGGTCCTTATAATAACCAAGTTGTAGAACTGCCAGAATATGCAGCTATTTATTTAATATGTAAAAAAGTCGCAGTGCTTCTAGAAAATAAAGACAGACCAATATTTAATTAAATTCTAAATTTAAACTATAGCTTTATTTATTTCAAAGCTTCTTATTTTTGTGATAAAATGATTTTTGATCAAAGAAATAGCTCTAATGGATTCTCTGGAAACGATGAAATTTGGAAATAATTTTTCATGCAGTAATGAATAGATAATATCCGCGTATAAACAGTATAATTATTCACTTGCACAATATGTAAAGAAAGGTCTAATAAGTGAAGATCAAATTCAATTAGTAAGAAATTTATTAAGGAAAAAAGATCCTGAATTGGCAAAAAGATTGAAGTGGCAGACATTGTCTTATTTAATTAAAGATTCGAATCCAGGGGTTAGAAGAATTATATCGTATGCACTCAGATCGTACTCCGATTATGAAAAAGTTAGTCTTATACTAATTAGTTCATTAAAGAGAGAGAAAGATTGGATTGTGAAGGAAGAAATGATAAATTCTCTATCTGAGGCATGTTTAAAATTTGAAAAAGAGAATCAAATAAGAGAAGAAATCGAACTTTTTATAACCCATTTTCTTTTAGATAAGCGCCACGTTATTTGGATTGCGTCTAGTGAGGCAGTTTCAAACCTAAAAATAATAGAAGCAAAAACTCAATTAGAACCAATTTCAATTAGATCCTGTATTGAGTGTTAGAGAGAAAGCATTGAATGTTTTGCAAGATCTTATAGATAAAAAGTAAGATGATAATTTCTAAGTTACAGTTAATTATTGTGAATAGTTGAACAACCTAAAGTAATAATTAATATATATTTCTATTTAATTTAATTTTACTTTCCTATAAGATTTTCTTATCTTTAAGATGATTATATGGAAGAACTTACTTATGATGAACTTATGAGAATACATGCAAGAGAAAAAGGTTCGAGGCTTTCAGCTATACCTTCAAATTTCTATCAACTTGCAGGAAGATTGCTTGCATCTTATGATAAATCCGATCCAAGTGGGATGAGAGAATATAATAATGTATTGAAAATGATAAAGTACATTTATCAGAGAAGATTGGAGAAGATATTTAATTATATTCTTAGTTATGATAAGGAAATTGAACTTCCTCCAGAAATGCTCGATAGAGAAAGAGAGATATATAATCAAATAGTTCCAATTATTAAAAAATTCAACAGTGAAACAGATCATGAGCTAGTTTGTCAGAAAAAAGAGTGCAATGATACAGAACAATTATCGGTTTTAAAGGCAAAGAGTAATAAGTTGAAGATAATACTTCTTAAAGATGTAGATGAGTTTGTAAGTGCCAACGGTTCAGTAATAGGTCCTTTTAAGCAACAAACAGAAGTAGAATTGACATATGAAGATGCAGAAATGTTAATTCAAATAGGGGTAGCTAAAAGGGTGGAATAAGATTCTACCACTAAAAATGCTAAGTCTAGCAAATCTGCTGATATACCAATATTTTTATATTTATATGTAAATATTAATATAACAATCTCCTAATTGTGAACATTTCACTATGGAATTGTTGTATTTTTGCTACTTAAAGGAGCTGATATTATGAAGATGGTTGATACGATTAGAACATATTGTCCAAGTTGTAATAAACATACCACACAAAAGGTTAAGCTTTACAAGAAAGGAAAGCAATCACCTTTTTCAGTAGGTCAGGCAAGATACGACAGAAAACTTACAGGTTATGTAGGTAAGGTCAAGGGTAAGAAATCTGTTAAGAAAATGGGTAAACATCAGAAAGTGATTCTTGAATGTACCGAATGCAAGAAGAAACAAGAGAGAGTAATTGGGACAAGAACAAGAAAAGTCCTTGAGATAACCAAGAAAGAATAATGGTTATTTCACACTTTTGAGGTGGTATAATGAAGACATCATCAAATTCAAAATTCTTATTAGTTAAACACGAATGTGGAAATGAACAATACGTTTTTAATACCGCTAAAAGAACTGTTTTATGTAGCTTATGCAAGAAACCGCTTGCAAGACCTACAGGTGGCTATGCAAAGATACTTGGTAAAATAATGAAAGTGGTTTAATTTAAAATTATTAAAGGTAATTAGATGGAGAAAAAGAAAAGTGTCCCAGAATTAGATGAGCTAGTTGTTGTAACTGTTACAAAAGTTTTTCCTTATGGGGCATTTTGCAAAATGGAAGACTATAACATGGATGCATTTCTCCATGTTTCCGAAGTCTCATCTGGGTGGGTAAAGAATATAAGAAACTTCCTTAAAGAAGGCCAGAGACTTGTGGTTAGGGTACATAGAGTGGTTCCTGAAAAAAACATGGTGGATGTATCTCTAAAAAGAGTTACAGAAGCAGAACAGAAAAGAAAACTTGAGGAAGTTAAAAGAGACAAGAGAGCATTAAAGCTCCTTGAAGTTGCAAAAGAAAAGATAAAAAATGCAAATAAAACCACAAAACTTTCAATTGAAGAAGTTAAATCTATTCTTGAATCACATTTTGATGATTCGTTTTCTGCATTTGAAGAAGTTGTTAGAGAAGGAGAATCTGTTCTAAAAAAGACAAAACTTCCACAAGAATGGGTCGAAGCAATCGTTGAAACCGCAAATGAGAATATAAAGAAGCAAGTTAGGTTAATAAAAGGGAAACTATTATTAAGATGTACAAAGGAAGGTGGAATAAACATAATAAAAGATTTGCTTTCAGTAGATCCGAATTCAGGTATTCATGTTCACTATTTAGGAGCACCCTACTATCAGATAACTGTTCAAGATGATGATTTCAAAAAATGCGAGAAGAAATTAAAACAGTTTGTTGATAATATTACTAAATTAGCTTCGAAAAATGAATGTGAAGTCAAATTTGAAAGAGAGGAAGAATAATTTTTTATTGGTTCATTCTTTCCGTTTCACTCAAAGAAAAATATCTTTAACGTGGCGATATAAATGAAGAAAATAAGGAAATGTCAATTATGCAATAAATATACTCTTTCAAACATTCACTGTAATAAAGATACAGTTTCTCCACATCCAATTGCGAGTGGAGTTGAAAAAAATATTAGAGAAAGGTTAAAATCAAGAATTAAGAATTTAGAAGAAAAAGAAATGCATAAACCGATAGAAAGGGAAAAGATACCTTACTAAATCATTCTTTAATTCCTAATTTGTATTGATTAATATTGATTAATAAGATCATTGGTGGTTTTATGGTCAAAAGATCAGAATCTAAGAAGCAAATTTCACAAAAAGAAGAACAAAAATCAAATCATATACTAGAAAAAGCGTTTCTTTCAACTAAGCATGGAATAAAAACTAACATAGAAATACACGAAAAAGTTTCTGGATTAGTAAATCCAATACTTGTTGAAGGACTTCCAGGAATAGGTTTTGTAGGTAAACTTGCGGCAGAACATTTGGTTTCAGAACTAAAGGCTAAGAAAATAGCAACACTATATTCATATCATTTTCCACATCAAGTTTTAATCAACAAAGATGGAACCATAAAGATGCTTGTAAATGAGTTTTATCTTTACAAAGATCCAAAAAAGAAAAACGATCTAATTATTTTGATTGGAGACGTTCAACCAGTTAGTTCAAGAGCCCAGTTTGAAGTAATGAATATTATATTAGAATACTTCTCTCTTTTAGGTGGCAAAAGAATAATAACTCTTGGTGGGTATGGAATAGGCAAACTTGTAGAAAAACCTAGAGTTTTTGGTGCAGTTATAAATAAAGAAGACGTTGAATTCTATAGGAAATTTGGTGTTACTTTTGGGGAAGTTGAAGGTTCTATAATTGGAGCTGCAGGTGTTTTGCTTGGACTTGGAAAATTAAAGGGAATGGATGGTATATGTTTAATGGGAGAGACGCATGGAACATATATTGACCATAAATCTGCTCAGAGGGTAATCGAAGTTCTATCTGAAATAACCGGAATTAAAGTTGATGTTTCTAAGCTTACAGAAAAAGCGAAAGAAAGCGAAGGTATAATTAAGAAATTAGAGGAAGAATTAAATAGAGGACAAATGCCAATTGAACTTCCAAAGAAACCTGACGAGCTTTCATACATTAGATAATTTTCGTATACATTTTAGTTTTGAAGGTTTTTTGATGAAAATTAATAAGTTTAAATGTACTAATTGTGGATACTGTTGTAAAAATATGCAAAATCTTGCACTGTTCGAATGGGAAAAAGATTTACTTCTTTCTTTAGATCCTTCCATAAAGATAATTCCTGGAAATAAGATAAAATATAAAGATACAGAAATAATTCTTTATTGGGGTTTACAAACTAAACATCAATCACTATCTAAAACAAAAGCTACAAAATCTATTCAGAAAGTATCTAAGAATGATAAAATAAAGAAAAGAAGTTTAGAGGAAATGTGCCCTTTTCTTTCTTTTGAATATGGCGTATCTAAATGCAATATATATGAGAATAGGCCACTTGTTTGTCGTGCTTTTCCTCTCTTTCATTTAGGATTTAAATTTATGGAAGGAATGATATCTGTCGATTGTCCAGAACATATAATTCCATTTAATCAAGAGCAGACAATTAGTAGAGAAAAATTTTATTCTTTACTTTATGCAATATATGGCATTGCATTCTTAGATGCATTTCGACTCGAACTTGCAAGAGTTTGGATATCTGATATCGCTGAACTTGTTTTAAATCATTTAAAAGAGAACGAAATTGAAATTTCAGAAAGAGAAATCGGTCTTCTTGAACTTGCAATTAAAATCGGAGTTCTTACCGAAGACGAGATAGAGAAAGAGATAAGCTTCATTTATTCAGAAGAGATTCAGGATATGCTAAATCAATTGAATCTCTAATTATAAATTTAATTTATCCAATAGTTAATTTTGTTATTTTTTTATTTTACTCATCAATTCTGTTAAATCTTTCCCACTTTTTCCTTTTGGGAATACATTTCCATTAGGTGTAAATACAGCTATCTGAAGTTCTTCTGCGAGCCTAACTGCTTCTTTCATGTCTATTATCCTATCAGTAAATAGAACTGGATATTCGCCATAAGGTTCTTTTATTATTTTTACTGTAAATATTATCCTTTGAAACATTCCTTTTCTGTGCACTCTGTATTCGCCTTTTCCATTTCTTAGAACTTCATCTAAAGTTGGTTCACCCTTTTCCATAAAAAATCACATTTTATAATTATTTAAATGCAAAACATCTATTTATCTTAAACATGCATTTACATTCGCTTCTATTTCTTCTTTACTCGGCATGATCGTTCCATATCTTTGATTTAGATATGTAATATTTTCAATAACAAAATTTCTCTTCTTACATATTATTTCTATCATTACTGGTTCTGAGTACGATATAGAAATGATAAGTTCGGGACAAAAAATACCATCACATTTTTGATAATATAATTCAGATCTTGTAACTTCTCCTTCCTTTATTGTTGGGAAAAATATCGTAAAAGGAATGAATAACGGATTAATTTTAACACTTTTTTGTGTAATATCTTTTAATTTCCATCCAGAAAAGTTATTATTATAAAACTCAATAACTGAACTGTAATTAATATTCGATATCATATATCCAATCGAATATATGTAAGAAGTACCTGTATAAATGCTTTCCATTTTTTCTTCGTGAATATCACTAATATTTATATCATATATACCGATTGTCGACCATTTTCTTTCTGCATTTTTTATTATAGGAACATCTTTAAGGTCACCTTTAATTTCATCGATTGCTGTCGCATTTTCTTCGTATGCATTTATTTTATCGGTTTGATCTTTTTCCATTTTATCTAATAAATTTTTGCTATTATCAGAAATAGATTTTCCTATACAACCAACAAAAAGAACTGCCAGTATAATAAAAATCAATTTTTTCATGACAAATATTTTTTTATAAAAATTTATATTTTTTTCTTAAAGGATCGCGTATAAAAAAATAACAGGACACAGTATAAATTTTATTTACATACTTTAGCTGCTTAATGGAAAAGTATATATATTTAAATCGTTCCTTAATTTTGTGATTTTTATGAAGAACATATCTATTTTAGGTTCTACAGGAAGTATAGGTACTCAGACATTAGACGTTATAAGAAATCATAAGAATAAATTTAGAGTAGTGGGTTTAGCTGCATATGGTACTGATAAAGATATAGATCTTATGGTTGAGCAGATACATGAATTTAAACCTAAAATCGTATCAATGTACAGAACCGATGCAGCGATTAAGCTTAAAGAAAGATTGATGCATGATAATTTAGGTTATGGTCAAAAGATAGTGATCCTATCTGGTAATGAAGGTCTTATTTCAGTTTCTACTTTCCCTATGGTTGATACAGTTGTAACTGCAGTTGTTGGAAGTGTCGGCTTAATTCCTACACTAGAGGCAATAAAGAAAAAGAAAAATATAGCTCTTGCAAACAAAGAAACATTAGTGTGTGCTGGAAGCATAGTTATGGAAAATGCAAAAAAGTACGGAGTAAAAATTATGCCAATAGATAGCGAACATTCAGCAATTTTTCAGTCTTTACAAGGTAATAAAAAGGAGCAAGTAAAGAGAATAATATTAACATGTTCAGGAGGTCCATTTAGAGATGAAAAATTATGGCCCGCAGAAAAAATAAATGAAGCGACTCGAGAACAAGCACTTAAACATCCAACCTGGAATATGGGTGGAAAGATTACTATTGACAGTGCAACACTCATGAATAAAGGTTTAGAGGTTATAGAAGCTCATTGGCTTTATAATATTCCTTATGAACAAATTTCAGTTGTAATACACCCTCAGTCTATAATTCATTCAATGGTTGAATATGTTGATGGTTCTATAATGGCTCAGATTGGTGTTCACGATATGCGTATTCCGATTCAATATGCGTTATCCTATCCAGATAGATTACCAAGCGGTGATTATGCATTTTTAGATTTGATTAAAGTTTGTAATCTTACATTTTTTGAACCAGATACAGTCAGATTTCCAGCTCTATTATATGCATACGAAGCAGGCAAGATCGGCGGAACAATGCCTACAGTTATGAATGCAGCAAATGAAGTAGCAGTTGTAGAATATTTCTTACAAGGAAAGATTAAATTCGGTGACATAATAAGAGTAGTAAGACATACGATGGATGTCCATAAGCATACAGTTGTTCAGAATCCAAACCTTCAAGACATTCTTCAAGCAGATATATGGGCAAGAGAACACGTTCGTTCGGTTTTAAATGTAGTTATACAAGATAAAAGTTGGAAAAATATAAATTCATTCTAAAGTTATTAAAAATATAGCAAAAATCGATATAATTGAAATAATTAGAAAAGAAATAAAATAAAAAAGATTTATGTTCAGAATTATTGTTCTTTCTTCCATAATCCATGGATGTTACAGTATTCTCTTGCATTTATTTTCTTTGCATTTATTTTGAATTCAGCCTCAGGAGTTTGACCTGGTTTTAGGTAATTTCTATATATTTTATCATCTGCAAGCACTTCTATAAATTCAATGTAATGTTCGGGTTCCATTGGATGTGGAATAGAACCTATTTTAACTTTAAAGCCACCTCTAATCTTTTCGATTACAGGTACATGTTTTTCATACCCTTGATCTTCTGTTTTTTCTTCTAGTTTTTCCATATTCTTATTGCAACAGACCAAAGTTCCAACTCCTGCATGAGCTATTTCAACTATATTTCCACATACACTGCATTTATATATCTGATTAAGTTCTGTCATATTATCACCATTTTAAATATTTATTTTCAATATTCTTCACACTTCAATTGATAGAAAGCTTTAGGATGGTCACAAGATGGACATTTTTCAGGAGGGAATTTTCCAAAGTGTACATAACCACACTCTCTACATACCCACCAAACTTTATCGTTCTTATTAAAGAATGTACCTTTTTCAAGCTGTTCAAGTATCTTTTTATATCGTTCTTCATGGTGCTCTTCAGCTTTAGCGATGGCCCTTAATCTCTGTGCTATTTCTTTT
Organism: Candidatus Micrarchaeia archaeon; assembly: GCA_038886535.1. Classification (GTDB taxonomy): domain Archaea; phylum Micrarchaeota; class Micrarchaeia; order CABMEP01; family CABMEP01; genus DTQF01. The sequence goes on from JAVZXS010000001.1 coordinate 240,918, forward strand.
AACCCTTCCTTTTCAGCTATGTCAGCGAATTCAGGATACATTTTTGCATATTCATAGTTTTCTCCTGCGATTGCAGCTTTAAGATTATCGATAGTATTTCCGAATACGGTTGGAGCGGATGCCTCAACTTTTATTTCATTGTACTTCTCTATCTTTTCTCCTCTCTCAGCAGCTTTTTTCTTCAGTTCATTTATCAGTTTAAATAGCCAACTTGCATGTTCTCTCTCATTATCTGCAGTTATAAGGAATATTTCTGCAATTTGCTCATATCCTTCATTTCTTGCCACTTTCGCATAGAAAGTATATCTATTTCTTGCTTGACTTTCACCTATAAATGCCTTCGCTAAATTTTCAATCGTCTTCTCCATTCCAACACCTCCAAAATTAGACATATATATTTGATTGAAAATGTTCATAAATATATCTATAACTTAATTTGTGATGTTCCTGATGTAAAAGATAAATTAAGCGAGGTATAGTAATATTTATAAATCTAATATAATATTATATATTTAACGATTTTTAGATCGTTTCCCGGCAAAGCGGTCTCTGCGATCGATTAACGCGAGAGACTCACATATCATTTGATATGTGACAGGTATACTGCATCTTTGATGCACTACCGCGCTATAGAATTGAAAGCATTTCATATATAGTTTAGTATTCATATTCATAATTCAAAAAGTGATGGTAAATGGGAAAAGTTATTAAGCCAAGAGCAGGTTCTCTTGCATTTAGACCAAGAAAACGTTCGAAAGACATTACTCCAAGAATGCGAACTTGGAGAATCACCGATAAAGTGCAGTTACTGGGATATCCAGTCTATAAAGTAGGAATGAAGCAAGCAGGAATAATAGATGATTCTAGATCTCCAACTAAGGGAATGGAATTAACAGTACCAGTTACAATTTTAGAAGCACCAAAGATAACTATTTATGGAGCAAGGCTTTATCAGAAAACTCTCACTGGAACAAAGTGTTTGGGTGATGCTCTTTCAATCAATACAAAAGTAGCATCAATGCTAGGTATGTCAAAGAAAGATAAGAAAAGAAAGGATATAAAATGGCTAGAAGAAAAAATATCTTCATTTAATGATGAAGATAAAAAAGATCTTTATATTTCAGTTCTTGCCGTAACTAATACAAAGGAAGCAGGAATTCCAAAGAAGACTGGAGATACAGTTGAAATAGCAATAGGTGGAAATGATATTAAATCTCAATTGGAGTATGTCAAATCCATACTTGGAAAGGATATAACTCCAAATGAAGTATTTGAAGAAGGAGAATATGTTGATGCAATAGCAGTAACAAGAGGACATGGCTGGCAGGGAGTTATTAGAAGATTCGGTGTTCACAAACAAAGACCTAAGAATACTGGAAGAGTAAGACACAGAGGTACATTAGGTCCATGGCATCCAGCATATGTTATGTATACTGTTCCACAAGCAGGTCAACATGGATTCCATAGAAGAACTCAATATAATAATAGAATACTTTTGATTGGAGATGATCCATCTAAAGTTAATATTCCTGGTGGTTACCCACACTATGGAGAAGTCAAATCTTCGTTTATATGTGTTAAGGGTTCAGTTCCAGGAACTCAAAAGAGATTTGTATTCCTTAGAAAATCCATAAGGAATACTTCTGTGCAGAAACCACAGATTTTATGGTTCTGAAATTCAAAAGATAATAGGTTGATCATATGGTAAGTATTTCATTATATTCTCAAAATGGTTCACCAACTGGAAAAATAGAGCTTCCAGAGATATTTAGAACAGAGATAAGAGAAGATCTTATCAGAAGAGCAGTTTTATCTGAGGAATCAGAAAAACTACAACCAAAAGGAGCTTTTCCAAGAGCAGGTTTGCAAACAACTGCAAGGTATATTGGTAGGAAGGATGCTTATCACTCACTCAAAAACAGAGGAATTGCAAAGCTTCCAAGAGAACTCTATCCAAAAGGAAGAATCGGAAGAGTAAGGGTAGTTCCATGGGCAGTAAAAGGTAGGAGAGCTCATCCTCCAAAAGTAGAAAAAGTTCTTATTGAGAGGATAAATAAAAGAGAAAAAAAGAAAGCACTTCATTCTGCAATTGCAGCTACCGCTAATAAGGAAATGGTTGGCAAGAAACACATATTACCAAAGATAGACATCCCTATTGTTCTTGATGATTCGTGCGAATCTTTATCAAAAACAAAAGAAGTTGTTTCTTTATTTGAACATCTTGATCTTATGAAGGATATTGAAAGAGCTGAACAAAGAACTAAAAGAAATAATGGAAGAAAAGGTGGGGTAAAAACACCTAAGTCAATTCTTTTAATCGCTGCGAAGGATTCTAAGCTTCTTAAAGCAGCAAAGAACCTTCCAGGTGTTACAGTTACAACGATAGATAATCTTAAAGTTTCAGATCTTGCACCTGGTGGAGTACCAGGCAGATTAACAGTTTGGACAAAATCTGCAATCGAAAATTTAAGTAAGGTTTAACTATATATTGAAATGTATAATAAGTGGGTGAAATTATGATTATATATCCCGTAACAACTGAAAAGGCAATAAATCAAATTTCAAAGAACAATACTTTAGTATTTAATGTTGATCCTAAACAAACTAAGAGATCAATAAAGGAGTATATCGAAAAAGAATATGGCGTTAAGGTTGCTTCAGTAAATGTACTAAATAATTTCTCAAATAAAAAAGTAGCATACGTTAAGCTTAAAAAGGAATATTCAGCAATGGATCTTGCGTCAAAACTTAAGATATTGTAAATTATATTGATAGTTTAATGATTAGATAGGTGTGTTTATGGGTAAAATGTTAAATCAACAAAGAAGAGGAAAGGGAAGTCCAGCATTCTCTGCTCCATCGCATAAATTTAATGCAAAAGTTTCATTTAGATCTTACGATGAAAAAGAAAAGAATTCTGTAGTTAAAGGAAAAGTTATAGAATTCATCAATAATCCTGCCCACAGTGGTTTAATAATGAATGTAAAGACTGAAGATGGCCAGATAGTTTCACTTCTTGCCCCAGAAGGAATTGCAATAGGAGATGAGATAGAATTTGGGGCTAATGCAGGAATTAAATTAGGAAATGTTCTTCCTCTTGCAAAGATTCCAGATGGAATGTATGTTTATAATATAGAGTTAGTTCCAGGAGACGGTGGAAAGCTAATAAGAGCAGCTGGAACATCAGGAACAGTAATATCTCATACAGATAAAGAGGTTTATGTTGCATTACCATCAAAGAAGGTTAAAATATTCAATGCTAATTGCAGAGCACAGATCGGATTAATTTCAATGGGTGGAAGATTAATGAGACCTGTTTTCAAGGCAGGAAAGAAATATCACATGGTGGCTTCAACAGCAAGATATTGGCCAAAAGTCAGAGGAGTTGCAATGTCTGTATATGACCATCCATTCGGTGGAAAGCAGCACCACCCAGGTCGTTCAACGATTGTTGCAAGGAACGCACCACCGGGAAGAAAGGTTGGTCTTTTGGCAGCAGCTTCTGTTGGAAGAGGAAAGAAAAGAAAGAAAGTTTAATATTTCGAGATGTTCATAAAGGAGTGATTAAATGGCAAGGAAATTTATATTTCGTGGAAAAACTCTTGAAGAGCTTCAGGCAATGTCTCTTGATGAATTTGCAAATTTAATTAAATCAAGAGCAAGAAGATATATTAAGAAGATGCCAATCAAGTACAAAAAACTTCTAATAAAGGCAGAGAAAATTGGCACCTCTAAACCAATTAAAACACATCTCAGAGAAGCAGTTATAATTCCTAAATGGGTTGGCATGAAATTTATGGTTCACAGTGGTAAGGAATTTAAGCAAGTGAACATTCAACCAGAGATGGTTGGATTTAGATTGGGAGATTTTGTCCATACAACTGGAAGAGTTATTCACAGTGGTCCAGGTATTGGTGCTACAAGAGGTTCGAAAGCAGTAGCTTTGAAATAATCATTAAAGTTAAGATATGTAGTTGAATGTTTGAAACGGTGTTTATATGGTTCATTACGAATATGGTTTCAATAAGAAATCACAATACAGCGAAAAGCAGATTGCAAAGGCACAACAGTACAACATAGATGCATCCTATAAGGATCTTTGTGCAGTTTGTGATAATATAAGAGGAATGTCTGCAGAAGAGGGAACCAAATATCTAAATGCAGTTCTTGAAGGCTTTCCAGTACTTTATAGGAGATGGAATAAGAAGCTAGGTCATAGAAAAGAACTTGGAGGAAGAAAAGGAAGATATCCAATTAAAGCAGCTAAAATAGTTTTAGGTGTTTTAAAAAATGCAATCGCAAATGCAACTTCAAAAGGTCTTGATCAATTAATGATAATTCATGCTTCAGCAAATAAACAAGCCATTTATCCTCGTCTTCAATCTAAAGGAAGACAGATGAGATCAAACTATGAAACTGCAAGAGTAGAAATAATTCTTGCAGGAAAAGAAAACGAAGAGCTTCTCAAGCAACAGAAGCAGAAAATAGAACAGAGAGCAAAAGCAAAGGCTGAAGCTGCTGAGATGGAAAAGAAAATAGAGAAAACAGTCGAAGAGAAGACAGAGGAAGTTGTTTCCGAAGTAAAAGAAAAACAAAAAGCTGAAAATGTAGAACAAAAATCAGCTGAAAAAACAGATAAGAAACCGAAGGAAACGAAAAAAGCAAAGACTGAAGAATCTAAAAACAAGGGTTAATATTTATGCTTAATTAAGGAGTGATTCAATGGCAATTGAAAGAAAATTCATAGAGGATGCAGTTACTAGGTATCAAATAGCGAATTTCCTAAGAGAAAAGTTAGAGAGAGTTGGATTTAGTAATGTTACAATACAGAGAACTCCAATGGTTACACGAATAACCGTTGAAGTTGCAAATCCGGGTAGATTGATTGGTAAAAAAGGAAAATCAATAAAGACATTAGCAGATACAATACAAAGAGAATTCGGAGTTAATGATCCACAGATTGCAGTGGTTCCAGTTGAAAAAGTTGAACTAGAACCAAGACTTGTTGCATATTCAATCGCAAAAAATATAGAAGCAGGTAAACCATTAAGAGCATTAATACACTCATCTTTAAAGAAAATAATTGACGCAGGTGCACTTGGCGCTGAGATCGTTGTAGGTGGAAAGATTGCAGCAAAGGGAGCAAAGGCAAAGAGTATGCGTGTTGCTTGGGGATACTTACCAAAAGCAGGTGAAGTTGTTAAACAAATAAAGAAGGCCCAAGTAACAGCAAGACCAAAATATGGTGCAATAAATGTAAGAGTTTCAATTGCTCCACCTACTGCAGTATTTCCGGATAAAGTTTCAAAAGTTGAAGTTCCTAATATAATTAAATATTCTGAAGAAAATGAGAGTAAAGAGCAGCAGTTGGAGTCAAAGAAAGAACAGAAAAAAGAAATGAAGATGGAGCAGCTCCAACAAAAGAAACATTCTGCTCAAAAAAGAAGGAAATAATTTCCGCACTTAGGCGGTTATGTGATGTGATCATATGAAAGTAAAAGATATAAAAAATATGAGTACTGATGAAATGAAAGCTAAAATTGCTGATCTCGAAAAAGAATTAAGCATAGAATACGGAACAAGGTCTTCAGCAGCAGGAAAATCTAGAAACTACGGTAAGATAAGAACAATTAAAAAAACAATCGCAAGAATGAAGACCTTTATCAGAGCAAGAGAATTAGGTATTCTCGGTAACGAAACTAACAAAGAAAAAATTCAAAATAAGAAATAATAATTTTGTAATTAATATTAATTGATCGATAAATTATATTATATACGAGGTGAAGAAAACGGCTGAAAATACATGCCCTATCTGCGGGGTACACAAATTGATAGGTGACATATGTTCCGGTTGTGGACTTCCTAAGGACATATGTTCATGCGCTGCAATTGAGAAGGAAACAGCGCAAAAGATAAAAGTAACAATAACAAAAGCAAAATTCAGGAAACTTGTTACCATCGTATCCGGTGTTGAAAAGAATTCAATTGAGCGAGTTGCAAAGCAACTCAAACAATCACTGGCATGCGGTGGAACAGTTAAGAATGATGAAATAATACTTCAAGGAGACCACGGAGCGAAAATAAAACAATTGCTAATTAAGGCAGGTTATCCTGAAGAAAACATTTCAATAATCCGAAAATAATCATTGATGATGATTAAATGTCAGACCAAAAAAAATCGATTCAAAGTATTTCAGTAAATTCAAAATTAAAAAATCTGAAATACTTAATCGAATATATTGGTTTGACTGTAGAAGTAATCAACAGCTCTTCCCCAGAGCAAATAGGAATAAAGGGGTTGGTTGTTGATGAAACAAAAAATGCATTCAAAATTGAGAAAAAAGATGGAAAGGAGGTTTTGATACCTAAGAAAGGTTCTACCTTCCTCTTTGAAAAAGGAGGGGAGACCTTTACAGTTGAGGGATCAAAAATACTATATCCTCCTGAAGAGAGACTTAAAAAAATAAAATTCGAATGATTTGGATTAAAGATTGATATTAATAGTTTAATAAACGGTTGATCTTATGGTAGGAAAAGAAGAAAACTGTGGAGATGCAAAATGTTTCATTCATGGTGATGTAAAAGTCAGAGGCCAAGTATTAACCGGTACGGTTGTTAGTACGAAGGCAAAAAAGACTGCAATAGTAGAGAGACAGAGAATGGTCTACATACCGAAGTATAAAAGGTATGCAAGAACTCGTTCAAGATATGCTGCTCACAATCCACCTTGCATAAATGCAAAAGTAGGTGATAAGGTTAAGATAGGAGAATGCAGAAAACTCAGCAGAACAAAAACATGGACAATAATAGAGATAATAGGTAAGGATGAAACTTTGTAATTTGATGAATTTAATATTTATAAGGTGAAAATTATGAAAGCACTACAATCAAAAATTCCAAAATCTTTGCCAATAGGGGCGATCATAAATTGTGATGATAATAGTGGAGCAAAAGTAGTTCAAATAATAGGTATGTTGAAAGCTCCAACAAAGAGAAGAAGAAAACCAAGCGTTGGAATCGGAGATGTAGCTATAGTAGCAGTCAAGAAAGGTTCTCCACAGATGATCAAAAAGGTAGAAAAGGCATTAATAATAAGACAGAGAAAACCTTTCAGGAGAGCAAATGGTATACGAATAATGTTTGAAGACAATGCATGTGCATTGATAGATGATGCAGGATTGCCAAAAGGAACAGAGATCAAGGGTGTTGTAGCAAGAGAAATAGTAGACCGATATCCAAAAGTCGCTGGAATCGCATGGTCAATTATATAATCTTTGTAGGGTGGATTTATGATAAGCTCAAGAAAACCGAGAACACAAAGAAAATTCAGATATACTGCTCCACTTCATTTAAGAAAGAACTTCGTTCATGTTCATCTAAGTAAGGATTTGAGAACAAAACTGAAGAAAAGAGCAGTTCAAGTAAAGAAAGGAGACAAGGTAAAAATACTAAGAGGTAAATTTAAAGGTAAAGAAGGAAAAGTAGCAAAGGTAATTCTTTCCGATGCAAAGATATTTGTTGAAGGTATTACGATTAAGAAAGCAAACGGAAAGGAAACATTTTATCCTATCGATCCTTCAAATGTAATGATAATTGAAATGACTGAAAGAAAATAAATAGTGATAATATGCTGACTCAATTAAAAACAAATATTTTAGATAAGAAGAGTAATAAAATTAAGCAGTGCAATTTCCTTATCGAATCAAGATTGATAAGGAATTTAGATCTTAAAGCTAGAATTGAAAACATAATCGTTTCAAACAATTCAAAACCATCTATTAAAAATAAGAGAAGATTCGATTAATATTTATCAATTAAGGTGTGATTTTTATGGCGAAAAAAAGTGGTACAAAACATTTGAAAAGAATTGCAATGCCAAAATCTTTTGGTTTGCCTAGAAAAGAATTTACATGGTGCATAAATCCATTACCTGGAAGACATAAGAAAGAATTATCTCTTCCATTGTTATATGCGATTATATCATTAGGATTTGCAAAAACAGCAAAGGAAGCAAAAGCAGTGCTTAATACCGGGCAAGTAAAAATTGATGGCATTGTAAGAACAGAACCAAAGCATTTAGTAGGATTAATGGATGTTATAACTATTGGAGAAAACAATTGGAGAGTTTTAGTTGACACAAAAGGGAAAATCAAATTTGAGAAAACATCTAATCCATCAGTAAAACTCTGTCAGGTTAGAAATAAGACAAAAATAAAAGGAGGAAAAATCCAATTAACTCTCCATGATGGAAGAAACATATTAGATTTTGATGCAAAGGTAGGAGATACGATTGAGATTTCAATTCCAGAAGGTAAGCCAATAGGAAAGATTGAATTAAAGGAATCAGCATTATGTTTTATAATTGGTGGAAAGAAAATTGGAAATTTGATTAAGGTCAAAGAAATTTCACCTGGATCTGCAACAAGAAACAGTGAAATACATGGAGAACTTCAGGACGGTTCTTCTGCAATTACACTTACTAAATATGCATTTCCAGTAAAGGAGAATTTCATTTAAATATCATGGTCTTTATCATGAATAAGAAGTGATAATATGGATATGCGGGAAGTAAAACTCGAAAAAGTGACAGTTAATATAGGTGCTGGAGAATCCGGAGAAAAACTAAAAAAAGCTAAAACAATCATTGAAAGAATTACTGGCAGAAAAGCAGCTTATACAAAGGCAAGGAAAAGAGTTCAGGCATTTGGAATAAGAAAAGGAGAAACAATCGGTGTAAAAGTAACACTAAGAGGAAAGGATGCAGAAAATTTCCTTAGAAATGCATTTGATGCTGTAGACTTCAAACTCAATAGGAAATCGATTGATAAATATGGTAATTTTGCATTTGGAGTTAAAGAGTACATAGATTTTCCAGGTGCAAAATATGATCCAACAATTGGTATAATCGGTTTTGATGTTTGTGGAACTATGACCAGACCTGGAAAAAGAGTAGAACTTAGAAGAAGAGCTAAATCAAAGATAAGACATACTCATCATGTTACTCCTGAAGAGACTGAGAAGTTTTTGAAAGAAAAGTTTAAGGTGAATATCTATGAATAAAAAGAGTACAAGACCAGTAGAAGTAAGGTATAAAGGAAAGGGTATAAGAAAATGTAAAATTTGTGGTACTGCACGAGGTCTCATTAGAAAGTATAATCTTAACATTTGTAGAAGATGTTTTAGAGAGATTGGAGAGTCTATCGGTTTCAAGAAATTTGGTTAATAATCTCTCATGCTAATATATAATTAATTAATAAAAGATAAAAGAGTGTGATTGTATGGATATACTTGCAAATGCTTTGAATGTAATTCGTGTTCATAAAAATGCAGGAAAAAATGAATGTAAGGTAATTGCATCCAATTTTACTGGAGAAGTTCTCAAAATTCTCCAGAGAGAAGGATATATTGAAGAATTCACAGAAGTAAAAGAAGGTCCAACAAGATATTTTATAATTAAAGGAATAGGACCTATAAATTACTGTGGTGTTATAAAGCCAAGATTTCCTGTAAAATACTCTGAAATAGGAAAGGTTGAAGAGCAATATCTTCCAAGCAAAGATTTCGGAATAATCATAATCACAACACCAAAAGGAGTTGTTACAAATAAAGAGATAAGGTCATTAAAGACAGGTGGAAGACTTGTAGCATATGTCTACTAAAATATTAATTATAATTTATTCAATTTACTACTTAAGGTGTTAATATGGTTGAAACAATTATAGAAATTCCCTCTGGATTGGATGTTGAAATAGGAAATGATTCATTCACTGTATCTGGTCCAAAGGGAAAGGTATCATATAAATATAAAGATGTTTCTATTTCAAAAGATGCCGGAAAGATAAAGATTTCTGGTGAATCAAAAGCACTTGTAAATACAACTCAAGCACTTATGAAGTCAGCATTTAAAGGAGTTACAGAAGGTTATACAATAAAGCTTCAAATGGTATACGCACACTTTCCGTTTACCATTGAGCAAAAGGGCTCAGAGATTCTTATAAAGAACTTCCTTGGAGAAAAGAGTCCAAGAAAAGCCACCATAGTAGGAGACACAAAAATGAAAGTTGAAAAAGAATTCATAATATTAACAGGTCCAGATAAATATGCAGTAGGACAAACAGCAGCAAATCTTAAAAATGCAACATACATAAAAGAGAAGGATCCAAGGGTATTCCAGGATGGAATTTACGATCCATTATAAAAATTTGCTTATGTTGCTTATAGTTATATGTTAATAAATTAATAATCAAGGTGTTATGTTATGAGAAAACATCCAAAATTTCTTCCACCAAACTATGGAAGAAAGAAAAGAGTGAAGCTTAGGTGGAGAAAACCGAGAGGAATAGATAACAAGAAAAGAATAGGTAAGAAGATAATGGGCGCATCCCCTAATGTAGGATGGAGAAGTGCAAGAGATGATAGAGATTTTCATCCTTCAGGTTTTAAAGAGGTTCTTGTACGTTCATTAAAAGACATGGATGGAATTACTGAGAAAGGAGTTGCGATAAGAATCGCAGCTGCAGTTGGTGCTAAAAAGAGAGAGTTAATCATTAAAAAAGCAAAAGAGATGAATATCCATGTTCTTAATCCAGTAAGTTTAAAGCATCAAAAGCAGTGATAATATTTGTAGGTGAAATTTATGTCAATGTCATCAATAAGAAGAATGGCATCCCAAATAACGGGAGCAGGAATAAGCAGGATAAAGTTCGATCCATCAAGATTATCTGAAATAGAGAAAGCAGTTACAAAAGACGATGTCCGTGCTCTTATAAAACAGAAGGCAATACTGATTGAAAAAAAGAAAGGTGTTTCTAGAGCAATCGGAAGAATCCATGACGAAGAAAGAAGGTTAGGAAGAGCGCATAAAACTGCGAGAAGAAGAGGAACACACTCTGCAAGAGCCGGAGGAAAGAAAGTTTGGATTAATAGAATAAGAGCACAAAGAGAATTGATTAAATCATTTAAGAAAAGAGGTTTGTTTATAAATAATGCAGCATATAGAGAAACTTATCTAAAGATTAAAGGTGGAGCATTTCCAGATCGATCCAGAGTTCTACTTTATCTGACAGAGAAAGGTTATCTCAAATCAAAGCCGACAAAAGAGAATAAATAAGCAATGCAAATTTAGTATTATTATGAGTATTATGAATATTAGATTATATTTAAAATAGAAGTGATAATTATGGCAAAGGCAACAGGACCAACATACAAATTGGCTTTTAAGAGAAGGAGGCTTAATCTCACAAATTACAGAAAGAGATTGGCATTACTTAAATCTGGACTTCCAAGATTTGTTGTAAGGAAGTCAAATAGAAATGTAATTGCACAATGCATAGGTTTCACTCCAACTCATGATGAGGTAATTGCAAGAGCAGATGCAAGGGAACTTACAAAATACGGTTGGAAGCAATCAACAAATCTTCCTTCAGCATATTTAGTTGGCTTTATGTGTGCAAAAAGAGCATTGGCTGCAGGAACAAAATCAGTTGTTCTTGATTCTGGTCTACACACACCTTCAAAAGGTTCATTCCTTTTCGCATGTGTGAAAGGAGCGATTGATGCAGGATTAGAGGTTCCTGTGGGTGATATAGAATTCGATGAGGAAAGAATAAGCGGAAAGCACATATCTGATTATGCAAAGCAAATTGCAGGAACTGAAAAGTATAATAAACTATTCTCACAATATCTGAAAAAGGGAATAAAGCCAGAAGAGATTAATTCTTTATTTGAAAAAGTAAAGGAACAAATCTCAAAAGAGAACTTTGGAGAAACTACCGCAAAGAAGAGTAAAAAGGCATGAAATATGAACTTTGTTATTTATTAAGATATTAATTAAGTTTGTATTGTATGAGGTTGATTTGATGAAACTTAGGAAAGGAAAGCAAAAAAGAGCTTCGGCAGTCGAGCAGTCTTTATTAGATTCATGGAATCCTAAGACAGAACTTGGAAGAAAGGTAAAGGCAAAAGAAATAGTTAGCCTTTATGATGTCCTTAAATCAGGAAAACCGATATTAGAATCAGAGATAGTTGATGTTTTATTGCCAAATCTTATGCAGGAAACAATCGAATTGTCCTCAACCCAACGTATGACTGACTCAGGTAGAAAAACAAAATATAGAGCAGTTGTTGTAGTTGGGGATGGAAAGGAATATATAGGTATTGGTCAAGGAAAGGCTGACGAAGTAAGGCCTGCAATAGAGGCAGCAGTAAGAGATGCGAAATACAATATAATTCATGTAAATCTTGGTTGTGGTTCATCACAATGCAACTGTGGTTCAAAGCACTCACTTCCAATTCAGATCACAGGAAAGCATGGTGGAGTTAGAATTACATTAAAACCTGCACCTAGAGGAACTGGAATAGTAGCAAACAAAATAGTTAAGAAAGTTCTTCAGCTTGCAGGAATCAAAGACATCTGGACAAAGGCGGAGGGAAGAACGAAGAATAGGTTCAACACCTCCATGGCTGTAGTAGATGCTCTTGATCAGCTAAATAGAATAAGAGTTAAGAAAGAATTCAGTTAGATTCATGCGCATCTGAAAATAGAATTGAATTATATTATGTTAAAAATATGAAGTGATTGATATGGTTATAGCAATAGTTCGTGTTCGTGGTGTTGCAGGTATAAAACCTGACATAAGAAAGACAATGGAACTCCTTAGGTTAAACAAAAAACATCATTGTGTTGTTTATCCAAAAATGACAAAACAATTAGAAGGAATGCTAAAGGTAGCTAAGGATTATATCACATGGGGAGAAATAAGTCAAGAAACACTAAGAGAATTAGTTTTAAAAAGAGGACGACTCCCAGGGAATAAGAGAGTGGATGAAAAAGACGTTGATTCGATAGTTAAATCAATAGAAAAAGGAGAGGAAGTAAAGATAAAGCCTGTTTTCAGGCTTCACCCTCCAAGAAAAGGATGGGAAAGCATAAAACTCAGATATCCTGATGGTGCTCTTGGTCCAAGAGGAAAAGAAATGGATGAATTAATATTAAGAATGGTGTGATCGTTTATCTTGAAATTAAATTTGGATTAAATTGGTGATACTTATGGTAAGAAGAGTTAAGAGCAAATATAAGAAATATCTTGGAAGTAGAACATTTGGAGCAGGAAATACAAAGAATAGAAGAGGAAAGGGAAGCAGAGGAGGAAAAGGATACGCAGGGGCACACAAGCACAGATGGGCATGGATACTCAAATATGAACCAGATCACTTTGGAAAACATGGTTTCGTTAATAAAAACGCATCTCCAAAACTGGAATGTATAAACGTGAGAGAAATAAACGATAAGGCAACTGCAGGAAAACTCGAGAAATCAGGTTCAATGTTTGTTTTCAACTTCCCTGGAAAAGTACTTGGTTCAGGTTCAATATCTGTTCCAGTTCATGTTAAAGCAGTAGCGGCAACAGAATCAGCAAAGAAAAAAATAGAAGCCGCCGGAGGTAAATTGGAAGCAAAGATAGTGGGTGCAGAAGAAAATCAATAATTTCATCGGTCAATCTAAGTTTTATAATTTCATTAATATAGTTAATTTGATTATCAGATTTGAGCGGTAGTGAATCATAATAACTATAACGATATAAATATTCGAAAAATAAAACGATGGAGAGGTGTGTTAGTTGAAATTAAATTTTATTGAACCTGTAATTCCATTTCTTCCAGAAGTTAAAAATCCAGATCGTCCATTAGGCTTGAATGAAAAGATATTCTGGACACTTATCGTACTTATTCTGTATTTCACCATGTATCATATTGTTCCTTTTGCAGGAGAGCTGAAAGGAGGAACTTCCCTTGAATTCATTCAAACTGTTCTTGCAAGTAAAACAGGAACGTTATTGACAATCGGTATTGGTCCAATAATTCTTGCATCAATCTTTTTGCAGCTTTTTGCAGGAGCAAAGCTTATCGAGTTTGATCCGCATGATCCTGCTGATAAGAGAAGATTTAGTGCAACCCAGAAGGTTCTTGCAATAGTTCTTTCAATAGTGGAGGCAGCATTGTTTGTAATCCCTGGAGTTTACGTTGGCCCAGATCCAAACTTCCCATCTGCATCTCTTGCAATAGGATTGATAATTACTCAGATAGCATTTACATCCATACTTTTGATATTCCTAGATGAAGTAGTTTCAAGATATGGAATTGGCTCTGGAATTTCATTATTCATCGCAGCAGGAGTTTCATTGGCAGTTGTGCAAGGTAGCATCTCATTAATCTTTGGAGGCCATGGAATAGATCCTACACAGACAGTTCTTGGAAGATTGGCTGTTGGAGGTTCAGGTGCAATCCCATCTGCACTCATAGCATTATTGCCGATCATATTTATGTTTGTTATAGTAGGTCTTTCAATATATGCAGAGGGTGTGAAAGTTGAAATTCCTTTGACATTTAGAGGATTTGGAACACGCTTCCCAGTGAAGTTTCTTTACGTTTCAGTTCTTCCAGTCATTCTTACATCAGCATTGCTAATGAATATTCAGCTTTTGTCAAGAGCTTTGCTTTACAACCACAGCTTTATGATAGGTGAGACAGATATAATACCTTACATCGGATTGGTAGATGCAAATGGACAGTTGAGAGATGGAATTCTTTACATGATTTCACCCATAACAAACCCATTGTATGTTGGTTCTTATGAAGGTTATATAGCAACAATTTCAGGTTCAACTCCTTTGTTTGGAATTCCAGAGATAGTGCACATCTTGGTCTATCTTATCGTTTATGTTACATTGTGTGTTATTTTTGGAAGGTTCTGGATGGAGGCATCAAACATGTCTGCATCCGCTGTTGCAGAGCAGATAACACAAACAGGCCTTTCTATACCTGGCTTTAGATCTGATCCAAGAATTATTGAGCAGCTTCTTGACAAGTATATAACAACTATTGCAATACTTGGAAGCATGTTCGTAGGTTTCCTTGCAGTGCTTGCAGACCTTACTGGTGCAATAGGAACTGGAACAGGAATTCTTCTTACAGTTGGAATAATATCAAAGTTCTATGAAGATTTCAAGCAACAGAACCTTCTTGAAATGTATCCGGGAATTACAAAATTCTTGAAAGGTTAATTGCTTTAATGCATTGCAAATCTTCTCTTCATAGACGGTGCAATAAATGATTGTTATAATGGGACTTCCTGGAGTCGGGAAGTCTACACTTCTCAGGGAGCTCATAAAGAAAAATAAAAAAATTTCAGTACTAAATTATGGAGATATTGTTTTAAGGTTTGCAAAGAATGAATTCAATATATCTAATAGGGACGAAATCAACAATCTGCCAGAACCCAAGCATAAAAAAATTCAGAATTTAGCAATATCTGAAATAAATTCTATAGAAAAAAAAGAATCAAAAATTGGTCGTATTCTTTTTCTCGATACACATGCCGCTCTAAAAAAACCCTCTGGCTTCATGCCTGGATTATCATATAAACTTCTTTCTTCAGTACCTATCGATGCATTCATTTTTATAGACGCTCCAACCAATGAGATTCTAGAAAGAAGAGAATTGGATGTTAGCAGAAAACGTCCAACTTTCACTGCCAACGATATTAATGCTCTTCGCGAGGTTTCTCTTTCAATGATAAACGTTTATTCTGCAGCAACTGGAAAGCCATATTACATCATTATAAATAGAAAAGGAAAGCTAAAGGAAAGTGTGATGGAATTGAACAGAATCATATCTAAAATTTATTTGTGGAAACCATAGAGTTATATCTTTAAAAAACACATGTATTTACTTTTACTCATTTCAAAAGATTTTTATATTCTGTTTACATTTATATTATGCTTATAGATTTTATATTCAAGTATATCTACATTCAAATCATTTGATGGTTTAAATCTTATAATAATATTAAAGATCTAAGGAAAAAATCTAAGGAAAAAGGTGGATTTATATGGATATATCAGCTACTATAATAATCTCAATTATAGCCATAGCGTCGTCATTTGCAATAACGTATGTTCTTAAAAAATTGAACATTTCAACAAGGATGCAGGAAATACAAAAATTTAACAATGAATTGAATAAAGAGTATTTCAAGGCATTGGCAAAGAAAGATATGAAAAAGCTTGATGAACTTGAGCCTAAGCTAAAGGAGTCCCAGAAAAATTCCTTCGAGCTTCTCAAGCTTCAATTTATGTCTTTAGCAATTCTTCTTCCATTTGCGATGCTAGTTCCTCCATTTATCCAATCTTTGTTCTCTAATTTCACAATAACACTTCCATTTCAGATTCCAGTTCCATTTAGGCCCACCTTATTTAGTGTTACATTTAGAGATACATTCGGTGCCTATGGTTGGTTCTGGCTTTCATTTATTTTCCTTGGAGGTTTCGCCCAGATTTTAGTAGGTAAACTTAAAGGTAAAGAAAAGAAGAATTGATTTTATCATTTTAATCCATTTCCTAAATCTTTTCTAAATAGAGGAGAGCATATGGTTGAAATAATATGTATAAGTGGATTGGTTGGATCAGGAAAGGATACAGTGGCAGATATTGTTGCGAAAAAGCTAGGTTTCAATCGAGTAAAGCTTTCATTCAAGGATGCAGCAAAGCAGATGGGAATATCACTTATGGAATACCATGCTTATGTTGAGAAGGACCTTACTATTGATAAAGAATTTGACAAAATGGTTGTGAAGGAAGCAAGAAAAACAGACTCAGTAATCTCAACATGGTTAGGTCCATGGCTTATACCAGAGGCAAGATTAAGAGTCTGGTTATCTGCTTCTCAAAAGGTAAGAGCTGAAAGGATTTCTATAAGAGATGGAATGGGACTAAGACAAGCAATGAAGCATATTCAAGAGAGAGACAATCACAATAGAGGAAGATACCTTGCATTGTATGGAATAGATATTTTCGTTCATTCAAATTTCGATCTTGAAATAAATACAGAGAATTTTACACCTGAGCAGATCGCAGAGATTGTTGTAGCAGCATATAAGTCAAAGAAAAATGCTGCAAAACAGGAAAGTAAAAAGAAATAAATATATTTTAAAAATTATATAAAAATCACAAAAAATAATGCACAAAATATATATAAAAAAATAAAATCTTAATATGAAAATAATAATATGTCAATCGAGAAAAAATATATATCAATCGAGATGTAAAATACTAATCTTTTTAAATTTAAACAGTCAATAATTGTTAGTACTTTTATTCAGTTGGTATGTATTTATATCCAATGGGCCCATAGCTCAGTCTGGATAGAGCGGCAGCCTTCTACGAAACTCTTTTAAGAAAAGAGTTTCATCGGAGGTTTTTTGATGAAACTTTCTTAAGGAGAAAGTTTCGAAGTAAGCTGAAGGTCGAGGGTTCGAATCCCTCTGGGCCCGTTTAGTCAATCTAAATAACATCCGAGGTGGTTTTATGCCTAAGAACGATAAAGAACAGAAAATTTCACAGATAATATCACTTATTGATCTTATGCTCGAAGACGTTAGCGTCCCAAGAAATGTAAAGAAAGCAATTGAGGATGCAAAAAAGAGATTGACGGAGAAAGGAGATCCTGCAATCAGAGCAGGAGCAGCTATTTATTACATTCAAGAAATAAGCGAAGATATAAACCTTCCTCAGCATGCAAGAACTCAGGTATGGCAGATTCTTTCTGCATTAGAATCTATTTCTAATTAGATTTTCAATTAGATTTTACTTTATAACTCGATCATTTAATATCTATAATTTATTATTTTTAATCTTCATCTTATTTTCTCTACCTTATCTATTTTTTGATCCCAAATTTCATTGTCTGTACTGTTCCTTTTTCACGGTAATAAGCTATCGTTATTCTTTCTTCTGCTATTTTTTTGCCTGTTTTTTCCTTTTTTCCTTTATTTTCTTCTTCAATATTCAAGATATACTTTGTAAAAATGTCTTCTGGTGCATAAACATAAGGTACATTTGCTGCAGATGCCATTATATTCGCCAGAGATCTTGTGCTTTGCTCATTTCCAGTTGAACAGGAGATGAGTGCAATAAAGCTGTTTTTATCTTCTTTATCAATCATGCTTCCTATCTTAGACATAATGTCATAGTCGGTAATATCAAAAAGAGAGTAAGGTTTATCGTCGTTTCCTAATTTTATTCTTGTCGGCTCTCCATGTCCTGCGATAAAAATACCATTGAAAGAGCCATGTTTCTTGTACATTTTTTCGATCATCAGCATTAGTTCAACATCACTACCTGCCTCTACTGCAATAGTCTTGCCATATTTGCTTAATGCATCGTTATGCTTTGAGTCTCCGTAGAACGCACCGTTGTGATCAGAATAAGAATAAGCGAATATAAAAATTCTCTCTTTTTTCTTTTCCTTTTTAATATTCTCTCTTCCCTCTTTTTCAGTTTCATTGCCCATAGCGTTTTTTGCATAGTTATATAGCTGTAAAATGAATCCTGAGGAATGCCGTCCGAAATGTGTTATATTGTATTCCTCCTTTATTAAAGGTATTATTTCGGTCATATTATTTCTTAATTCTATGAAATCCTTAATTTCTGAGTTGGATATCAAGTGAATGACTTCTCCTATAGCAAGTGCTTGCTCTTCAGCGTCTTTGTATTTTTCAGTTAGTTTTTTTACTGCATCAATTGTTTCTTTCTCATTAAGAATCTTCATTATCTCTTTCATTTCCCTCTTGTCCTTTCTTATACCAAGCCTTCCTATTCTAAAAACAATTTCATTCAACCCGCATATGCTTTCATAATTAGTAATTATTTTATTCATCTCTTCAGTTTGGATGTAATAAACAGCTGCCTTTATCTCACTTTTAATTTTATCTTCAGAAAGATTTGCAATTCCACTCAAGAGTTGTGCTTTAATTTTTGAATCAGTGTCTAATTTCTCAATAGTGTCGATAATCGTAAAAAGCAATTCTTTATCCTTAGTGTTTACTAAAATTTTTGTTAGTTTTATTTGAAATGAAACCCATCTGTCACTTTTTTTCAGAAATTCTTGTATTTTTCTAATTTCATTTTCATTTGCTTTTATATTTGCTGATTCAAATACTTTCTTTGCTTGTTCTAAATAAATATCTTGTTTTATTGGTTCTATTGCCAGCTGAGCCATAATATTCTTTATTGTTAAGAGTATATAATCTTTCTTTTTTCTAAACCTAATCGCTAGCTATTTTCTAAAACATAATCACTAGAAGCGAACTTAGACAAGATATAAAAATACATAGCTGCAATAACATAATATTCTTTTGTGACACTGCGTCTTATGCGCGTGTTTTGATGCGTAAGCATCAGTGATTTTATGGAAATTCAGGAAATCAATCGCCTAGTCAGGCAGAAGAACAAGCTTCTGAAGCCTGGTGCGGCAGAGGCATTAAAAGAGCTTAAAGACGATCAAATAAGAGAAATAATAGAGAAAATAGCAGCACTTCCTTCTCCTTTTATTTCAGAAACAGACATAAGAGAACTGACCAACCAGATCAAAAAGCCAGATTTTGTTGAAGTTAAGCGCTCTTCAGATTTTCATCCTACTGCAAAGGAATATGGCCATGAATTCAAAATTTACGAAGACCATGATATAACTGGTAAATCAAAGTGCAAGGGAGAGCTTGATGATTTCGTAAAATATTTCAATGACAGATACAGGAAAATAAGAGATTTATTTGTATCCAGAACAAATGCGAAATTTCCATTGATTGATATAGAGAAGTTTGGGGATATGAAGGTTGGAGACACTGTGAGGGTTATAGGTATAGTTTCTTCAAAAACAGTTACAAAAAACAAGCACATAATGCTTCAGATAGAAGATCCAACCGGCCAATTAGCAGTTCTTGTCCTTAACAATCAGGATAACAAGCAGGTATTTGAAAAAAGCAACAGGATAGTTAACGACGAGATTCTAGCATTCGACATTAAGAAAGGAACCAACCTCAATATTCTTGCAGATGTTACCTGGCCTGATCTTCCATTCAAAGAAAAGAAAAAGATAGAAAAGGAGATGGCCATCGCATTCATATCAGACATACATGTTGGAAGCTCCCATTTCATGGCAAAGAATTTTGAGAATATGATAAAATGGCTGAATGGTTCAGGCCCACATAAAGAATTGGCAGAAAAAGTTGGGTACTTGCTTCTAGGCGGTGATTTAGTAGATGGGATAGGCATCTACCCAAACCAGGACAAAGAGCTTATTATAAAAGATGTTTATGAGCAATATAAGGTTCTAAATGAGTTCCTAGAGCTTGTTCCAGACCATATAAAGATAATTGCAATTCCAGGAAATCACGATGCAGTAAGGCATGCAGAGCCTCAGCCCGCTTTGGGTGAAGATATGATTGCAAAAGATGGAAGAACATATTCAGTTGGAAATCCTGCATTCATGAATATTGAAGGATTGAAGGTACAAATGTACCATGGCTATACAATGGAATCCTTGGTTCAGGATGTTCAAGGATTATCGCTTGCAAGACCTGAAGAGATTGCAATAGAGCTTTTAAAGACAAGAAGTATGTCTCCAATATTTGATAAGAGCATGATTGTCCCAGAACATAAGGATTATATGTTCATAGAAGAGATAGATATGTTTCTTACAGGACACATTCATAAGATAGGATATGGAGAATACAGGGGTTGTGTGATAATGAATGGAGGAACATGGATTGACAAGACAACTGCATGGCAGTTAAGAAGAGGTTTCAGCCCAACTCCTGCAATAATGGGAATTTACGACATGCATAACGCAAGAGTTTCGCATGTTGATTTCTCAACAAGTGAAGTTGCATTTGAGTGATAATATGATTAATTCTGCAGACGAATACATGAAGTTACAAATTTCAAAAATCTACGAGATTGCAACAGAGGCAAGGAAAAAAGGCATAGACCCTTTAGATTCAGTTGAGATAGTGCCAGCCCCGGATCTTGCAGCTAGAGTGGAGGGAATTGTAGGTCCAAAAGGAATCGCAGAATATATACGTTCATTACCGCATGACAAATCAAGAACACAGATTGCATTTATGGCAGCTGAGGCAGTAATAGAAGGAAAGTTTGGGGATTTTGGTGGAAGAGAGAAGCTTATAGAGCAGGCATTAAGGACAGGAACAGCAGTTCTTACAGAAGGAGTTCTAGTCGCTCCTACGGAAGGAATTTCAAGCGTTAAGATACATCAGAATCAGGACGGCACAGAATATCTTGCTGTTTATTATTCAGGTCCAATAAGATCTGCAGGAGGAACCGCAGCAGCTCTTAGCGTTCTCTTGGCAGACTTTCTTAGAAGAAAGATTGGCCTTGCAGAATGGAGACCTACAGACACTGCTGTTGAACGATATCTTGAAGAGATGGAACTTTATGATGCAAGAGCAGCAAGATTGCAATATAAGCCTTCAGATGATGAGTTTAGGCACATAGTAAGAAATTGTCCTGTATGTGTAACAGGAGATCCAACTGAGGATTTTGAAGTGGGTGCATATAGAAATGTGCCTGGAATAGAGACGAATAGGGTAAGGGGAGGAATGGCCCTTGTCCTTTGTGAAGGAATCGCACAAAAAGCAGCAAAGGTTCTTGGCCAGGCAAAGAAGCTTGGAATAGATTGGAGCTGGCTTGAATCAGTTATAAAGGCGCCAAAGGCAAAGGAGGCAAAGGTTACAAAGATTGAGCCAAATCCAAAATACATAGAAGAGGTCGTAGCAGGCAGACCGGTAATTGCATATCCATCAAGATTCGGAGGATTCAGATTAAGGTATGGGAGAACAAGACTTAGCGGATTAATGGCAAAGGGAATACATCCTGCTACAATGATAATACTTGATTCATTTCCAGCGATAGGAACTCAATTCAAGCTTGAAAGACCTGGAAAGGGATGCGTTCTCACTCCTTGCGAGACAATTGAACCACCAGTTGTTAGACTTAAGGATGGTTCAGTTGTTAGAGTCGAATCCAGAGAGCATGCAGAAAAGATAAAGGACAATGTACATACAGTTCTTTTCATTGGAGACATTCTTGTTTCATACGGAGATTTCCTTAAATCAAATTCACCTCTGCTCCCAGCAGGATATAATGAGGAATGGTGGCTTGAGGAATTGAGAGATGCAATCGAATTGAAACAAGAACTGAAGAATATTTATTCTAATATAGATCCATATAAGGTTGATTTTGATACTGCTCTAAAGATCTCAAAGGAGACAGGCATTCCTTTGCATCCAAAATTTACGTTCTTCTGGTCTAATATATCAAATGATGAAGTTAAGGAATTGATACACTGGCTTTCTTCAGGA
Organism: Candidatus Micrarchaeia archaeon; assembly: GCA_038886535.1. GTDB lineage: Archaea > Micrarchaeota > Micrarchaeia > CABMEP01 > CABMEP01 > DTQF01. The sequence continues at coordinate 263,131 of JAVZXS010000001.1, forward strand.
GAATGGAAATCAGACTTATTAAATCCTCTGAATCCAAAAGAGCTTAGAGTAGTATATGATCCTGCAAAGAGTATACTTGAAAAACTTCTAGTTCCTCATAGGGTAGAAAGAGATCAGATAATAATAGAAGGAGACAATGCAAAATCAATCTTCATTTCTTTAGGTTTACATCCAGGACAAAAACCAGATAAATCATTAGTAAATTCTATTCTGAAAAGGATAGATGATTATTGCTTGAAACTGCAACCAGATGAAGAAAAGGGAATTGGATCAGTTGATCTGGTTTCAATTCTTTCAGGAATAAAAATTAGAGACAAGGCAGGTACTTGGATAGGAAGTAGAATGGGAAGGCCTGAAAAATCAAGAGAGCGACATATGAAACCCGCTGTTCATTCTTTGTTTCCAATCGGAAATGCAGGTGGCAAGACCCGTAACATAATTAAGGCATATAAAGATGCAAAGGCAAGGAAGCTAAAATATGATGTCACAGTAGAAATAGCAAGAATGCGATGTCCATACTGTGGTGGTTTGTCGTTTTCAAGAAAATGTCAAAGATGTGGAAAGCAGACAAAGCCAGAGAGAATATGCAGCAAATGTGGCAAACCATCGGCAACAGAATTTCACATATGCTCTACAGTACAGACAAAGCCAGGAAAAGAGATAAAATCCAAGACAGTTTTCTATGATTCAAGACCAATAAATATAGTTGAGATTGTGGAAGAGGCAGCAGCTAAAACAAAAGTACTTCCAGAAGAAGTAAAATGCGTGAACGGATTGGTAAGTGAATTGAAGATTCCAGAGCCTTTAGAAAAAGGAATATTAAGAGCAGTCCATGATGTTTCTGTTTTCAAGGATGGAACATGTAGATTTGATGCAACAAATGTTCCAGTTACTCACTTTTATCCACGCGAAATCGGAACTCCAATTTCAAAGCTTAGAGAACTTGGATATACAAAAGATGCATATGGAAATGAACTAAAGAGTGAGGATCAGCTTGTTGAACTTCTTCCACATGATATGATAGTATCAGAGAGATGCCTTAAATACATGGCAAGGGTTGCAAGATTTGTAGATGATGAACTCGTCAAGATCTACGGACTTCCTCCATATTATAATTTAAAGGAAGACAGAGACATAATAGGTCATTTGGTTATAGAGCTTTCTCCGCACACCTCCTGTGGTATTGCCAGCAGAATAATAGGAACAACAAAAGCACATGTCTGCTATGCACATCCATATTTATTTGCAGCAAGTCGTCGAGATGCGGATGGAGATGAAAATGCAATAATGCTTCTTATGGATGGATTGCTAAACTTTTCAAAGCATTACCTCCCAGTAACAAGAGGGGGCCAGATGGATGCACCGATTGTTCTGATGACTCATATTGATCCTTCAGAGGTTGACGACCAGGTACATGCATTGGAAGTAGTACAGAGATTCCCATCTTCATTTTATGAAGCAAGCTGGAGATTTGCACATCCTTCTGAATGCAAGATTGAGATTGTTTCAGATCGATTAGGAAAGGAGAATGAAAAGTATAATTTATGGTTCACCCATCATACTCCAGATATGAATAACGGTGCACTTACAACTCAATATGTATATCTTAAATCAATGAAAGACAAAATAAGTGCACAATTAGGTTTGGCAAAGAAAATTGCTGCTGTAGATGCGAGAGATGCAGCCGAGCGTCTTATAATGAGTCACTTTCTCCCAGATCTCTATGGTAACCTGCGTTCCTTTAGCACACAGCAAGTTAGATGCGTGGATTGCAATACGAAATATAGAAGAGTTCCATTATCAGGAAAATGTACAAAGTGTGGAGGCAAGCTTCTATTGACTGTGAATAGAGGTGGAATTGAAAAGTATCTGAAGATAACTAAGAATTTGATAGATGAATATAATCTTCCAAATTACCTAAGACAAAGAATACAGCTTCTTGAAAGAGACATACAATCAATATTCGAAGATGAAACAAGCAAGCAATTCAACCTTGCAGAGTTCATGTAGTTTCTTTGTAAGGTGAAAATTTGGTTTCTATAATCGCTATCCCTATAGTTATCCTAATTATTGTTTTATTTTTGATTACTCTCAGGCAACTTCTGAATCTTAATATAGAGATATGGCAGATAATGCTTTTAGGCGCAATTTCTGTTATAGCTTTAAATGAAATCTCTTTCTCTTCAGCAATAGAAAGTATAGATATGGATGTAATGTTATTCTTATTTTCTATTTTTATAATAGGTAAAGCCCTTGAAGAAAGCGGATACCTCTCCCATCTCTCATATTCTTTTTTGAAGAATTCAAGAAATGCAGAAGATCTTTTGTTTTTTCTAATATTGCTTGCAGGTTTTGGTTCTGCAATACTTATGAATGATACTCTTGCAATTATAGGAACACCATTAGTTCTGCATCTTGCAGAAAAGCATAATTTGCCGAAAAAGATGATGCTACTTGCACTTGCATTTTCAATTACAATAGGAAGTGTAATGAGTCCGATCGGAAATCCACAAAATCTTTTGATAGCAACTAAGGCTAATCTTCCCAATCCGTTCATTACCTTTCTTTACTATCTTTTTATTCCAACTTTGCTCAATCTTTTTATTTTATTTTTTCTTCTAAAATACTTTTATGGTTCAAACATAAAATATAAGCGAATCGATCATTACAAAGAGCCAATAAGGGATAGTTCTCTTGCGGTTTTATCTTTTCTTTCTTTAGTCTTACTTTTTATATTGATTATCATTTATACTTTATCATTTATTTTCCATTTTCAATTTCTCTCTTTAAGCCAGATATCTTTTATTTCAGCTGCCATATTAATGGTTTTTAGTAATAAAAGGTTTGAAATAATTAAAGGAATAGACTGGGGAACTTTGGTATTCTTTGCATCTATGTTCATTTTAATGCAAGCAGTATGGGATACAGGTACTATTCAAGAAGAACTTCAATACGTATCTCTTGATCTGTCATTTATTCCAGTGATTATATTCACAGGAATAGTAGTAAGTCAGCTTATATCCAATGTTCCATTTGTTGCTCTTTATCTTCCAATTCTGTTATCTAATTCTTTTTCTGAATCCTCTTTAATGGCATTGGCTGCTGGAAGTACAATAGCAGGTAATTTTATGATATTGGGTGCAGCAAGTAATGTAATAATAATTCAGAATGCAGAAAAAAGAGGGGCTACTCTTACTGCAAAGGATTTCTTGAAAGTAGGAGTTCCTTTAACTTTGTTTAATGCGCTTATCTATTCTATTTATCTCATGATTGTTTAATATCAACCTTAGGTAGTGCACAAGTACAACTATCTTATCTGTATAAGTTCGTCAATAAGCGATATATTTATAATATCTAATGTTTCATTAAATATTAATATTTGATTGGTAATATGCGATTCAGTTACGTTAGTGATTCGGTTATATTATTTATCTAAAGGTGGATTAATGGAAAAGTTAGCAAGAATGATAGCTGGAGAAATATTAATGTCTGATGATCCTGGCTCTGCGATGAAGAAATGGAGAGAGATATTTGAAATAAGCCAGACAGATCTTGCTGAAGCTATGGATATAACTCCATCCACAATTAGCGATTATGAATCAAATAGAAGAGAGTCTCCAGGAATAAAGGTAGTGAAAAGATTCATAGAAACAATTATCAGAATAGATAAGGAAAGGGGTTCAAAGGTAATTCAAAAGCTGGCAATAGATGAAAAGCCTTCTGATGCGTTTGAAGTGAAGAATTTCTCATCCATACTTACAGGTGTTGACTTTCAGAAGATGCTTGAAGCAGTTCCTCTTGCGAATGCAGAGCTTTTAGAAAAGAAAAGAGTTTATGGTTATACGCTTCTAGACAGCCACAAAATAATTTTGGACTTTCAATACAATGATTTCCAAAAACTTTATGGTTCAATAAGTGAGAGAGCATTCATATTCACAAATGTCTCGAGCGGTAGAAGTCCAATGATTGCAGTTAAGTTAGCACCAATCAAACCATCACTAATTGCAATTCACGGATTAAAGAAGAAAGATGTTGATCCATTAGCAATCAAAATAGCTGAAAAGGAAAGTCTACCATTGCTTCTTTTAGAAGGAGATTTGAATAAGATAAAAGAAACTTTGCAGAAATATTAGATGTTAAACAAATCCTTGAATCGAAAAGTTTAAATCATATTTATTTGTCTTATTTTTATGGAAAATCTTAATCATCCTCAAAATTTCAAGAATCAAAACAAAGATGCGAATTTCTCTTTTGTGAGAGACTGTAAGTTTTCAAAATTATTGCCATCAAAAGAAGAGTTAAAACATTCACTTCTAGAAGCAGGAGTAACACCTACAATAGAATATAAAGATTTTATAAAAATGAATTTTAAGATTAAAAATGATTCTCTTTCTGCTCAAACGTTATTAAGAAGATTTGGCGATGGAAAACGTTCTTCACAGAACCTTGCACGTCTTTTTAGCTGGATCGGTCTTACTTCTAAATATAATACTAATATCTATGATTATTCAGACCCAGCTATAATTAAGGCAATACTTCTTAATTCAAAGATAAACCTTCAAACAATAAAATTTAAGGAATTCATAAAGAAAGAGATTTGTACAGATAAGTTTATTGGAACAGGAAGAGAACTAATTATAGAATTTCAAAATTCTTTAATAGATAAACTGAAGAGAAATGAAAAACTTCCTAAAGAACTTTCTAACTTCATTAAAAAATTAAGATCAAAGGAAAGGAAGTATGTACCATTAAGATCAGGTTTTGAAACAATGCTTGAAATAATTGGGATTATAAATCATAATTATAGTTCAATAAGATATAAACCTGCTCTCTTAAGAAAGATCTTAGAGTCTTCAGGTGTTGATTTTGACAACTGGTTTGTTTCCATTGTTGATTTTTATAAAATGAGATTCAAAAGCAAAGAATTAAGGGATCTTGACAGAAGAAACAAGGGGACAATTAGTGGTCAGGCATTGGCAAAAAGGTTTTATGGAACAAATGCACTTAGAAACGAGCATATAAGAGAAATCCTAATTACTGCAGGTTATAAACCGAAAAGAGTACTCTTTCCTTCTGAAATTAGAGATCCTAAAGTTCTTTCTCAGATAATAAAATCATGTAGACAGAATGTTGACTTTACTAAGATAAGGTTCAAGGATTTCCAGAAGCTTGAGTTCGATTCGAAATATTTTATAGGAAAAGGGCATACGCTTCTAAAGTTGTATGGTAAGATACGTGCCACTGCTATGAGGGAGCTGCTTAGTAAGGTTGGAATTCTTAATCCAGTTCAAGTAAGTTGGAAGAAAAGAATCGGAAGGTAAAAAAAATCAACCAATACAATTATAATTTCGGCACTTGACGAAAATGGAATTGACACATAACGAGATTTTTAAATCTTATGTTTGATAGTTATAATTACAGGTACATATTTTATGTACTTATAGACTTCCATGTACCCAATTGGAGGCCATGAAATTGAATATTGTGGATAATGCTTTACATTGTTGTATCTGCATCTGTTGTATGCAGAAGATCTACCAATTGAAACTTGGAAGTGTCTCAAAACTATATTATACATTTTAAGCTTTATAATATAGATATTTATGAGGTGAATTCATGAAAGGAAAAGATCAAGGTAATCCAAAAACACCAGAAAGAAATCCAAATCAAAAGCATTCATTACATTCAGAATCGAAAACAGTAGAAGGATTGCTTCCTAAAATAAAATCGCCTGATGATTTAAAGAAACTTCCAATAAGTGAATTACCAAAACTTGCAGCTGAAATAAGAGATGTGCTATTAAAAACGATTTCAAAGAATGGAGGTCATCTTTCACCAAATATGGGTACTGTTGAATTAACTATTGCATTGCACAGAGTATTTAACTCTCCAAAAGATAAGATTCTTTTTGATACGGGTCACCAGTCATATACTCATAAGTTGCTTACAGGAAGATATGAAAAATTCCATACATTAAGACAGCCAGGTGGACTTAGCGGCTTTACAGATCCAAGAGAAAGTGAGCACGATCATTTTATTACTGGTCACGCAAGTCCAGCTATATGTCAGGCAATAGGAATGGCAATAGCAAGGGATGAAAAGAAGGAAAACTATGAGATCGTAGCAGTTATAGGTGATGGTGCACTAACTGGAGGGGTAGCACTGGAAGGTCTTAATTATGGTGGATATGCAGGCAAGAAGTTTATTTTAGTATTAAATGATAATAGAATGTCATATGAACAAACGGTCGGAGGTCTGCAGGCATACAACAATAGGCTTTCATTTGGAAACAGAATCTTTGAGAGCCCAATATACCACCAGGTGAGAGGAGACATTCATCTTTTATTAGATAACGTTCCAAGAGAAAGAGAAGAGCTTCATGCAGCAGTAAGAAGACTTAGGGAGGCGGCTCTTTCAGTGCTTACACCAGGGATAGTGTTTGAGGAACTTGGTTACAGATATCTTGGTCCAATAGATGGGCACAATATTCCTCTGCTGATTGAAACATTCCAGAGAGCAAAGCTTATGAAAGGACCAGTATTGGTTCATGTAATAACAACAAAAGGAAAAGGAGTTCCATTCGCAGAACCATCTTCAGATAAACACGGCAAGTACCATGGTTTAGGAAAGTTTGATCCAGAGTCTGGTGAAATAATAAAGAATCCAGGAACACTTTCACCATACTTTGAAATATTTGGAAATAAACTTATAGAGCTTGCTAGAAAAGATAAGAGAATATATGCTTTAACTGCAGCAATGCCTATAGGAAGTGGTCTGCTTCCATTTTCAAAAGAATTTCCAGAAAGATTTATAGATGTGGGAATAGCTGAGCAAAGTGAGGTTACTATAGCATCGGGTCTTGCGAAGGGTGGAATGAGGCCTGTTGTAGCAGTTCATTCATCTTTCTTGAAGAGAGCAATTGACGAAGTAATATATGAAGTTGCATTACAGAATCTGCCAGTTGTGTTTGCATTAAATAATGCAGGTCTTGTTGATGATAATGCAACTCAACAAGGTCCATTTGATATTGTTTATATGAGGATGGTTCCAAATATGGTTGCAATGGCACCTGCAAATGAGCATGAGTTAGAGGCGATGCTTGAATTTGCTTTGTCCTGGGAGAAAGGTCCATCTTCATTAAGATATCCAAAAGCTTCAATAACAGGCATGCCAAAGCCACCTGCAGAAGAATTAAAGATTGAGCTTGGAAAAGGAAAGATTGAAGTAGAATACGGCGAGGATGTAGCAATAATTGCAATAGGAAGCATGGTAAATGATGCAATAAAGGCAGCGGAGTTATTGAAGAAGAAGGGAATAAATGCAACTGTTGTGAATGCAAGATTCATCAAGCCTCTTGATGAACAACTCATAATAGATGTAGCTTCAAGATGTGGTAGAGTAGTAACTGCCGAAGAGGGGCATGCATTAGGTGGATTTGGAAGCGGTGTGTTAGAGGTTCTTGCACATAACAACCTTCAAGTGCCTGTCAAGGTATTAGCTATTCCAGATAGATTCTTTGACCATGGAAAGAGAACAGATATGCTTAAGAGTATCGGTCTATCAGCAGAAGGAATAGCAGAAGCAGCTGAAAGGTTAATTAAAGGCTGAGTAGTGAAAAGTAGTAAATACTAAAGTTAAGTAGTAAAAAGCAAACCGAAAAGTATATAAATATCTTTTACGTGTTTTTTTAGTCAATTACATCTACAATGTAATGTTCAATTGGTGAGATAATGGTTGTAAATAAAGCAAACACAAAATTTGACAAAGACGATATAAAGTCAATAGCAATAAACAATGCAGGTTATTGGGAGCTAGATGAAAAATCCTGTAATATACTTAAACAACAGGAAAAGAAAAAAGAAATCAAAGAATTTATGAGACTTCATCAAAAACAAATAGCTGAAATATTGAGATCCTGGTGATTTTTTTATTTTGTTTAATATTTTTCATTTTCCATTTCTTATTTTCTTGTTCCTTTCTGAATTAATTTACTCTAACAATAAACGTTGTTCTATAGAGTTCTTTTCCCTCTTTCATTGTCCATAGTTTTTTGCTTCTTATTATTTTTATTCCTAGCATACTTAATGCTTTAAAGGTGGATGCGGTCGAAGAGACATATAGATCTATTCCTTTTTTGAGCGTTTCTTTTTTGATGTAGATATCAGGTTGAACTTCCTGTAATCCATATATTATTTCATCAGTTTTTCTCTTTATTTTTGCTTCCATCTCTTTTTCTTCCTCATCAGTTTCAGCTCTCCAATTTTCTGGAGGCCTTATCTGAATAATGGCCTCATAATAACCTCTTACAGATTTTGTATGGACATCACATAATGTGTATCTAATATCTAATGGTATCTCTTTTGTTATTTTATTTTTTTCATCTCCTTCAAAAATTATATCAACTATAGCAATTTTTTTGTTAAGATCAACATCTTTACATTTAACTTCTGCACCACTTACCTTTATCATATTTTCAATTTGTTCCAGTATCTCTTTCCAACTTGTAACCCATGTTTTAGGATTGTTTCTAGCATTCATCTTGTCTTCATATTTGCATATCTGAAGAAGTATTTTTGAAGGAATTTTCATTTTTTTCTCTGCAAGAAAGTCATCAATGCATATGAAACCATGAAACGCTACTTCCTTCTCGCTCTTTCCGCACTTTGGACATATTTTTTCCCTAAGCGATTTTCTTTCTTCTGCCATTCTTTTCACCAAATGCAACGCTTAACTAGATATGATTCCAATAGATGCAATCACAGTTTTTTAATTATGTATTTTATCTCTTCTTTTGCTTTTCTTAATAGATCTCTTCCTTTTTCAGTTATTTTATAATATCTTCTCCTGCCGGAATCATAACCTCGGATATAATCGTCTTCTTCAAGCTTATAAAGCACAACATAGGGTGTAACTAACCCAGGTTTAATTTCGTATCTCTTACTCATTTCCTTAAATATGCTATATGCGTGCATGTCTCTCTCTTTTAGAACTGATAGAATATAAATCCAAAGATTCTCGATTGTAAGAGATCTTTTAAGTCTTTTCAATGGCTTTTCAATTTCATCTTTGCTATTACTTTTTCTTTTTTTAATTTTGAGTTGATTCGCCATCTGATCACTATTCTAATTATCAAAGGGAAGATTTTTATATTTTACATGCATCATATATTTTATTACAATAAAATATTTTATAATTAAAAAATAATCATTAAAATAGCTAAGATTTATGTAATAATTTAAGGTGAGATAATGGCCAAAACTCAAAAAAACTCGAAAGAAAGATTAGGCGTGATGCTTGTCGGCTTGGGTGCGGTTAGCACGACATTTATTGCTGGTAACTATATTTCATTGAAGCGTGGAACTCCATTCTATGGAAGTCTTACACAAATGCAGACAATTCGCATTGGAAAAAGAGAAGACAACAGATTCATTCCAATAAAGAATTTTCTAGATCTCACTGACACAAAAAACTTTGTCTTTGCAGCATGGGACCCGATTCCTGATGACGCGTATACTGCTGCAAAAAAAGCACAGGTGTTAAATGAAAGTGATTTAAAATCGGTGAGAAACGAACTTCGATCGATTAGACCAATGAAAGCAGTTTTTGATAAAACTTTTGTTAGAAATATAGATGGACCAAATAAAAAACAATACACATCCAAATTAGATGCAGCAAAGATGCTTATTGAAGACATAATTAGATTCAAGGAAAAAGAAAAGTGCAAACAACTTGTTATAGTTAATTGTGCTTCTACTGAATCCTATCTTGAACCATCTTACATTCATTCAGATATAGAGCTTTTTGAAAAAGGATTGGAAAAGAATGCGCCAGAAATCTCTCCAGCAATGATATATGCTTATGCAGCAATTAAAACAAGAACACCTTATGCAAATGGAACTCCAAGCCTTGCAGCGGATATTCCTGCACTCATCTCTCTTTCAAAGGAACTAAAGGTTCCTATCGCAGGAAAGGATTTCAAAACAGGCCAGACATTTATGAAAACCGTTATTGCACCAGCACTTAAGGCAAGAATGCTGGGTTTGAAAGGATGGTTTTCTACAAACATATTGGGAAATAGAGACGGAGAGGTGCTTGCAGATCCTCTCTCTTTTAAAACAAAGGAAAAATCAAAATTATCAGTTCTTGATTCTATTCTTCAGCCGGATCTCTACCCCAACCTTTATAGAAACTATCAGCATCAGGTCCATATCAATTATTACAAGCCAAGAGGAGACGATAAGGAAGGATGGGACAATATAGATATATTTGGATGGCTGGGTTATCCGATGCAAATAAAAATCAATTTCCTTTGTAAGGATTCAATTCTTGCAGCACCGTTAGTTTTAGATCTTATCTTGTTTCTAGATTTTGCAAAGAGAAAAGGTCTTTATGGTGTACAAGATTGGCTAAGTTTCTACTTCAAGTCCCCAATGACAGATGGCAAAACTGTAGAACACGACTTTTTCATCCAACATATGAAGCTGAAGAATATGTTAAGAAAACTAAAGAAAGAGAAGCTGATCACTCATCTTGAATAATCAATAACCTACGCTAACATGTGAATTAATATACTCTTCCGGAATTTTGATTGTCAGAGTTTTGATTATTTTAATCTATGGTTGATCTTTTTGATTGACTGCTTTTTAGCAAGAGCAAAGGCTTTAATATTCTCACTATAATTTATTATGTGGGGTCAGCATGGGATTCGATGAGGAAGATTCGATAAACAGCGAGATAAGATATATGACAATTGAATTAATGAAAATAGCAGCACAGAAAGGGATAACATTTGAAGAGGTAGCAAGAGAATTTCTTAAGAACGCAAAATTTCTCAAGAGGCTAATAGAAATAACTGAAAGCACAGACCAGATGTCAAGGGTTCTACTTTCCAAGATAAATATGGAAGATTTGCAAAAAGAGTATGCAAAAGAACAAGAAAGATTAAAATTTGATAAAGAATCAAAAGAAAAAAGCATCTCAAAGAAAAAGAAATAATTGTTCAGAAGTTAGTTGTAAACAGTTTGCTGCTACTAATAGACAGTAAAAAATGTTTGTAAGGTGTTTCTATGTTGTTGCTTTTGATCGTGATGTTCTTAATTTCATTTATCGTAACTGCAATATCAATTCCATTTATAATAAAGGAATGCAGCAAGCGAAAAATTGGGGGAAACGACGTCCACAAAAAAGGAAGACCATTTGTACCAGGTCTTGGTGGAATCGGAATAGCACTATCACTTATTATTTCAATGATTTTAGCTTATATTGTATTTTCTTCCCATGCTTTGTCTCTTTTCTTTGATTCATTTATAAGTGACAGACTAGCTGAAGTGATGCTTTATTCTATAGTGGTCGTAGTAATCGCTGCAAGCATCGGATTGTTCGACGATTTTGTTTCGATTCCACACAAAATCAAACTTCTTCTCCCTTTACTTATTGCAGTTCCAATAATAATATTAAAATCCTCTTGGCTTCATATTTTTTCTCTTCCGTTTATTGGTCCACTTTCCATCCCAATTTCATTATATCTTCTTCTACTCATCCCCATTGGAGTAATAGCAGTGACAAATGTGACCAATACTTTTGCAGGTTATAATGGATTAGAAGCAGGTCTAGCTGCTATAATTTCATTTTTCTTTATCTTACTTGGCTTCCTTCATAACCTTCCAGTAGTTCTTCTTCTCTCTATCCCTCTTTTTGCTTCTTCACTTGCATTTCTTTTTTACAACTGGTATCCTGCAAGGATATTCATAGATGATGTTGGTACACTTACTATAGGCGCTGTTTTTTCTGAGATTGTAATTCTCGGAGGATTAGAAATAGAAGGTTTCATTCTACTGCTTCTTTACATAGTTGATTTTCTTTTCTTCAAAGTTCCAAACAATCTGCCAACAACTAAATGGTGGGGAACTTACAGAAATGGAAAACTATATCATGAAGGAAAAAGCATTCATCTTGGTCAGTTCGTCTTGAGCAAATTTAATGGGTTGAGAGAATATGAATTAGTATCTTTATTTTTAATAATCCAGCTTCTTCTTGGTGTTCTTTCCATTTTTGTTTCTTTTCTTAAGTAATTTTATATATTGTACTAATGTTTATATGGTGTATTAATGAGATGTAATATTTGCGGAAAGGATGTTCCAGCGGGTGAAGGAGAGGATACAGTTCTTGGTTTTGTCTGCAGAGACTGCTATCATGCAAGAGACTTCAAGTTATGTGCAGAGTGCGGAAGAAGATTTCCAAGAGATGAAATGGTTGAATGGAATGGTTTGTTTTATTGCAGATCTGATTACTTTAGAGCAAAGGAGCGTTTGGAACGCATAAGAGAGGAGGAAAGAAAGAAGAAGGAAGAAGAGGAAAAGAAAAAACAGCCTCCGCTTCTTAGACCCGGTAGCGGAATAGGAATTCCAATCAAAAGAGAAAAGAAAGAAGCATTAACAAAAGATGAAATAAATTCTTTACTTGGAAAAATAAACGAAAGAACAACAAAAATGAATAAAATGAAAATTAAAGCAGGCACTGAAGAAATGTATGGAGAAACATCTGAAAAAGAAACAATTTCAAAGAAAGATTTAATCTCTATTATTGATTCTTTATCTTCAAAATCTTCAGATATTTTCGATACAGTTACAGATGCCACCATAGAATCATTCGGAGATATCTCTCTTTCTGATTCTTCTAGAAGAAAAAGAAGAGACGCAATCAGTGCTGCATTAGAAGAATTAAACGAATTATTAAGAAAAAAGAGGAAATGAATTTAAAAGATTTAGAAGATTTAAAAGAAACCGATAGTTTAATAGACGCGATTTTTAGATTAACAATGGAAAGATTATCTTTTTAAATCTTCTAAAAAAGAATGTTTTAAAAGAAAATGAATTCTTTAAAAAAGAATGAATAGATCAATATATCAGTTAAGACTATTGATTCTTTAAATCAGTACTTATGAAGGTAGCATATAAAGGTAGGTATCAATGAAAGTAATCTTTCCAAATGTTTCTTTATACAAATCATCATCTAAAATTATAAATGCTATTAATATGAATACTAAAATAAATAGTTCTCTTTTGCTTTTATACATAATCTTCTTTTATTCACTCATTCCCTTTGTCTTTGCAGGAAATTGTGGAGGTTCAACCCCTTGCAACTGTGGAGATACTATAATTCAAGATTATGTGATGACAAGTGATCTTATTTGTCCTTACGATGGTCTAATAATTTTAACAAATAATATAACTCTTGATTGTAGTGGACATACTATCGTTTATGGCGGAGGTAGCAATTCAGAAGGGGTAACTATTAATACATATAGTAATATAACGATTAAGAATTGTATAATCATCGCAAATTCTTCAGGTTCAAATAATATAGGGATTTCATTTGCTGGTTCATACAATAATCTCGTTTATAATTGTACTATAAAAGATAATCCATACGGTATAGTTTTAGAATTATCGCAAGCCAGTATAATAAACAATAACATTTCAAATAATAATTATGGTATAATAATTCAATTTAGTTCCTTTAACAATCATCTATCTAATAATTTCTTTAATAATACAAATAATTTCCTTTTATATGGAAATGCCACATGGAACACAACTCTTGACTGCTTATCGGGTCCAAACATAGTTGGAGGACCCTGCATAGGTGGTAACTTCTATGCAACTCCTTCAGGAACAGGATTTTCTGAAACATGTACGGACAATGATGGAAATGGAATATGTGATAGTAATTATACACTTGCAACTAATAATATTGATTTTCTCCCACTTTCTGTTCCTCCAATTCCACCGATTGAACTTACAACATGTGGAACACTTGACCAGGAAGGGAAAACTTACGTTCTTACTCAAGACATCTCTTCTTCAGCTACATGCTTCACAATTGATACAGATCACATTACCCTTGACTGCCAAGGATATACAATCACTCACACCGGTTCAGGCTATGGAGTGTATGCAGATGGAAGGACAAACATTACCATAAAGAATTGTAATATAATTGGAAATAGTTTATCGTCTTATGGAGTTTATTTTATTTCAACTAATAAAAGTATTCTTTCTAATATTACTGTAAGTAATAGTAGTATTGGCATATACCTTAAGTATAGTTCAAATAATTATTTAGTAAAATTAAATACATCTAATAATTATCCTGGAAATGGTATATACCTTGAGTACAGTTCAAATAATAATATTTCTAATAGCATTGCATTAAATAATTCTCAAGGTATAAATTTATTTATTGGTTCAAACAATTCCTTCTCCGATATAATTAGTTCTTACAACTCCGTAGATGGTATTTCCCTTTACTCAGGTTCTAATAACTCCATCTCTAATATCACTACTTCAAGCAACGGTAGAGGATTAGTACTCAATTCAGTATCCAATACTCTTATCTTTAACGTTACGTCATTTGATAACTCTCTTAAAGGCATTTGGCTTTACGGGGCCCAAAATACAACTTTTATTAATTCAACTATATATGATAATACTTATAATTTATTTTTGGAAGGGTATGAAGAAACTCAAAATATAGACACCTCTAACTTAGTTGATGGAAAACCAGTTTATTGGATTAAAGATGCCACCAATACTGTATACGATTCTTCTACAAATGCAGGATTATTTGCATGTTTTAATTGTAATAACATCACAGTTAAGGATTTAGTTTTAAGTAAAAATAGTCATGGAATATTATTGAAAGGGACGACTAATTCATTTATTTCCAACATCACTGCCTCCTCAAACTACTTCGGTATCTACCTTGAGGACAGCTCAAACAACTCCCTCTCCAACAATACAGCTAACTCAAATGAGAACGGCATCTACCTCGACTCCAGCTCCAACAACTTTATTTATAACAATTTCTTTAACAATACTAATAACGTAGTTTTTGATGGCAATATTTACGAAAACTTCTGGAACACAACTCTCAACTGCACTCCAGGATCCAGCCAGAACATCATCGGCGGCGACTGTATCGGTGGCAACTTCTGGGCTGATCCTTCAGGAACAGGATTTTCTGAAACATGTACGGACAATGATGGAAATGGAATCTGTGATGAAGCGTATGAACTCGCAACAAATAACATAGATTTCTTACCATTGGCAGTATACACCGCTCCTTCT
>JAVZXS010000002.1:0-246150 GCA_038886535.1 Candidatus Micrarchaeia archaeon
AATAGGAAAGAGTGAAGAAGGAGTTGAGAATTCACTTCAAAAACTTAACAAATTCATCAAAGAAAAGCATTCTTTTGAGGAAAGAATCAACAAGATAGGCGAAATGCTTAATAAACTAAAAAGAGCTGGAATCTTTAACAAGGAAACATATGAATCATTCATAGATGAATTAAAAAGAATGCAGGAATTAGAAGAGCAAATAGTTAAAACAATAGAATCCATAATAAAAGAGACAGAAGTTACAAAAGAGAAAAAACCATCAACTGAAACAATTAGAGAAAAATTGTCTAAATTAGCAGACAAAATAAGAAAAGAAATCTCTCTCCTACAGAGTCTTGCAAGCAGGATTGAAAAGATTAGAATAGAATTAGAAAAACAAACAGAAAAACAGATCTTAAAAGAGGTTAGGGAATCAAAACCAAAACTGATTTCTATTCAGAATCTTGAAGCCATATTGACAAAAGTATGGATAAATTCTGTTATTGAGTTCATCGCAGATAAACTGATTAAGATCAAAGCAGGAAGAAGAGAGGAAACAGAGGGAAGAAGAAGAGCAGGGAGAAAAGAAGTAAAAGAAGAGAGATACTGGGAAGACAGACTGAAAGAGGTGGAAAAAGAAAGAAATGCTGATTTTGAAAGATTCAATAGAAAATTAAGAACTATGTTCAAACCAGAAGAATATAAAGAAATAGCAAAGCATGCAAAGAAAAGTATCGTTGCATTTCTCAGGGGAATTGCAAATAACTGGTCTGAGCGATGGTTAGAACCGTTAGAATCAATAGAAGATATAAGAGGAATTAAGATCGAAGAAAAAGGACTAAATATAATAATAGAAACTTTAAAGAGGAGGATCTCTTTCATTTCTATTTCTTCTTATGATATTCAAACAATGGAAAGAATAATAAAAGAGAATCCTGATGCAACGAATACACTAAATGCACTCATTGATTACATGGATGAAATAAGGATAAATGGAGTATTTAGAAAGATCCTTGTGAAAAACATAAGAAAATATAAAAACGGAGCAAAGCCATTGCTTTTTAAGAATTTATTGAATGAGTTGAATACAGTTAACATTCCCATCCAAATAAGCAACAGCTTCATCCAGGAAGCGACAAGGGATAAGAAAAACATGACTGAGAAAGATAAGGAAGAAGAAAAAGTAAGAGGGAGTGAAACTAAAGAGAGTAACGAAATAGATGATATAGTGAAGTTCATAGTCTTTTATGTCTCGCTTCTTAATATGAGAAAAACAAGAATCAGGAGCATTCTTTCTCAAATCAGTGATGAAAAAGATCAAAGAAAAGAGATCGCAAAATTATATGCTAAACAGTGTGCTTTGATAAGATTTTATTCTTCAATCACCCTTTCAGAACTTAAACAACATACATTAGATTTGCAGTTTTAGCCATTATTTGCTTCGTTCCAGATAAAGTTATTAAATCCGGTGTAAAGATGAGTAAAAAGAGACTCAGTAAACAGCAAAATACAAATGAACAAAACAGGAACGAAAAGACATATATGGATAGAAATGAAAACGCTAGAAATGAGAGTAGCCCAGATAGAAATGAAAATATAGATAAGAACAGCGAGATAAATACTATAAATAAAGAAAGAGATAAAATTAGGCATGGCTTTCTGAATGAGTTTTTGATTAAGTTTCTGAAGAAATACAATATCCCGTTTCACTCATTTTATATAGAACCTTCTGAATCTGAGAGTAAATTCAAGACTGATTTGAAAAGAGTAGGTCAAGAAAAGTTAGAGAAGATCGTACAAGAGAACAATGCATATCTCTCAATTTTAGAAACGCTGATAGAAAATATAATATCCGATGATGATGCAGAGACAATAAAATATACTTTTAACTATGGAATTCTTGATATTGATGCAAGATTTAAAGACGGAACCACCCCTCTTTTTAAGGCTTGCGTATTGGGCAAATATAAAGTTGCAAAACAGCTAATTAAATTAGGTGCGGACGTTAATCTCACATCTGAAGGTTACACTCCATTATCTATTGCTTGCGGCGCTAATCATATAGAAATAATCAAACTTCTTCTTGAAAATGGAGCTAAGGTCAATTTCACTGAGCAGAAGATTACCCCGCTTGAAGTGGCAATAGCACAAAATAATGTAGAAATAGTTAAAATTCTGCTTGATAACGGTGCAGATCCAAACCTTTTTTGCCTGCGACCGCCTTTATTTGCAGCTTGTGAAAGTGGAAACAAGGAAATTATCAACCTACTTATAAGTCATGGTGCAAACATGAATATTCTTTATGCTCCATTCAGACCTATCAACGTAGATAATACAATTTCTCTTTTGTCATATATGGTATACCTAGCAAAAGAAGATGTGATCAAATTACTTATTGATCATGGAATAGATCTCAATATTAAAAATGGAAATGGAATGACAGCCTTATCATATCTCTCTGTTCAATCTTACAGATATCTTAATGATAACACTATAAAAACATTGATTAAAAATAGGACAACTCTACCATCAAAAGAAGAATATAAAATCATGTTATTTAGGATCGCAAAAGAATTGATTAAGGCAGGAGCAGACATCAATAGTGAAGATAACGATGGTTGGACGCCGCTAATGTTTGCTTGTAAATATGGTGAAGAACAACTTGTAAAATTATTTTTGAAAGCAGGTGCAGACCCTAATCATCGTTCAAAAGCAGGAACAACTCCACTATCTATAGCTGCAGTTAATAATCAGATAGGTGTAATAAGGTTTTTAATCGAAGCAGGTGCAGATCCAAATATAACAAGTTCAACTGGAAAGACACCATTAATAAAAGCAACCGAAAAAGGTTATTTAGAAGCAGTGAGAACTCTCATAGAGAACGGTGCAGATCTCGATATTAGAGATGAAGAAGGCAATACTGCATTGTCTTATGCTATGATAGCACGAAGAAAAGATATAATAAGGCTCTTACTAAAGAACAAAGCAAACCCCAATGTAAAAATAAGCCGATCTCTTACTTTAAAAGAGCTGCTTAAAGAAGGAATACCTTTATTTATTGCTGAAAATTTAAAGAAATACGGATTTGAAGAGAATAGTAAAATAAAGATCAGTTTTTCATGTTTGAGTTTTGCATTATTTCAAGGTGACATAGATATTATCGAGTCTCTCCTTGAAAACGGTGCAGATGTGGAGCTGATTGACAACGGCTTAACTCCTTTAATGATAGCAGTTTTATCAAACAAAAAAGAAATTGTAAAATCGATTTTAAAATATAAACCAAACATTAATGCAAAAGGCATATCAAACATCACAGCCATGCATCTGGCAGCGATGAAGAATAAAGAT
The DNA here is from genome assembly GCA_038886535.1 of Candidatus Micrarchaeia archaeon. GTDB lineage: Archaea > Micrarchaeota > Micrarchaeia > CABMEP01 > CABMEP01 > DTQF01. Next base: position 3,328 of record JAVZXS010000002.1, read on the forward strand.
TCAGACATAATTGACCTTTTGATAAATTATGGTGCAGATATAGAAGCAAGGGATTCGGCTGGTTTGCCCCCTATCGTATATGCTATTCAGAGCAATAATACAAATGCAGCTAAGGCTTTAATAAAGTACGGGGCAAAAACAAACTTTAAATTTCCAGATGGTCGCAGCTTATTTGTTTATGCTGTGCAAAATAAATTTTCAGATATTTCTCTTATTTCAGGAGGAGATGATATCGAACCAATTGCATTAGATTTTAAAGAAATAACAAAGGAAAAAAGTAAAAGAAGCATTAAGAAGAAAGGCTGAATGATATGATGAATATCTAAACCTATCATCTATTTGCTTAAAAGTAAACATCTCTTAAAAACAGATAAAAAAACTTTAGAACTAATAGTGGACTTATAAAGTTTGGACTTAATTTTTGGACTTAATAAAAAGCTAATTGTATAAATTTACTAAAAGAAATAGAAAGGTTTAAAAATAAGTGTGGCTTAATGATATTAAAGTGCAATATTATCAGCATGGCTGTTGAGTAGCCTAAAATCCGAACATGAAAACCGAAGTTGTCAAACAAAAGCTAAAGACGCTTAAACGGGTGCTTGAGCACCTTAATACCTCTAGAGTAATAGTTCTCGTAGAGGGTAAACGTGATATTCATGCTCTTAGAAATTCACATTTCTATGAAGGAGAGATTATACAAATATCAAACAGAAAGCCGCACGAACTTGCGCAGCTTTTGCTTGGCACTGAAAAGACTGTTGTAATACTTACAGATTATGATGATGCTGGCGAGCAGCTTCTTGAAAGGTTTGCAGATGAATTATCTGCAAATAATATAACTGTGGACGTTACAACACGAAAGTCTCTGCGTTGGATTTTAGGCATAAATACAATAGAGGAAATCTCAACTGCTTACGCTGATTTTGTTGCACGTGTTACATGTGCACAGCACGAATTGTGCTTGACTGAGGAATTATTAATTCCTATTAAAAGTCAGGAATTAGTAATTCTGAATAAGGACAATTCAAGGGTGCACTAAAGACAATAAATAATCATTCATTAGTGCATCGATAGGTGATAAAATGGGAAAGATTTACATAGATACTGTTAAATATGTGATTCATGCAAATGTTGAGATAACGGGTTTAGTAGAAAAACCAGACGTAGTTGGAGCTATATTCGGTCAAACCGAGGGATTGCTAGGTGAAGAGCTTGACTTAAGAGAATTACAGAAAAATGGAAGAATTGGAAGGATAGAGGTCAATCTTCAACCGAAAGGAAATAAATCAGTTGGAACAATAGAAATCCCTTCAAGTTTAGATCTTGTTGAGACTTGTATTATTGCCGCTGCACTTGAAACAGTTGATAGAGTAGGGCCATGTGAGGCATACATAACAGTTCAGAGAGTGGAAGACACTAGAAATATAAAGAGGAAAAGAGTAGTTGAAAGAGCAAAAGAACTTGTAAAGAAAATGATCACTACAGAGATACCAGAGAGAAAAGAACTTTCAGAACTTGTTCGTGCAGAGGTAAAAACAGCAGAGATCTCTTCTTATGGACCTGAGAAGTTACCAGCTGGTCCGAACATAGAATCTGCAGACTCAATAATACTTGTTGAAGGAAGAGCTGATGTAATAAACTTATTAAAGAATGATATAAACAACGTAATTGCAATAGGTGGAGCAAATGTTCCAAAATCTATAATTGATCTATGTAAGAAGAAAGAAGTAACACTCTTTGTAGATGGAGACAGAGGTGGAGAGATAATAATGAAGGAAGTGCTAAATAGTTGTGAAGTTGATTATATAGCAAGAGCTCCTACTGGAACAGAGGTAGAAGAACTAACAAGGAAAGAAATTCTTAAGTCATTAAGATCAAGAGTTCCAGTCGAGCAGGCAGACACACTAAAGAGGAGAAAGGAAGAAAGCAGCTTTGAGCAGCAGTATAGGTCAGTTATTTCAAAAGAACCATCGATTCAACCGATTCAGCCAACTCAACCGATGAAACAGGAAGTAATTACTCAACAGACAAAAACAGAAGAACAAGAAGCTTCAATTCCAACAGGAATTCCTGAGATTATACAATCAGAGCTTAATTCCCTTGAAGGTTCTTTAAAAGCTAAATTTTATGATGAACAGATGAATGTAATAGGAGAAGTTCCAGTAAGAGATGTAACAAAAGCATTGCAAGAAGCAAAAGGAGTTTCTACAGTTATATTGGATGGAATAATAACTCAAAGACTTGTTGATTTAACAGAAACTCTTAATATAAAAACAATAGCAGGAATTAAAATGGGCAACGTATTTAGAAAACCACAGAACCTTCAAATTTTCGTAAAACAACAAGTTTAATTTTCTATTTTTAATTTCTGTTTTTATTTTTTTATTTTCTTTTTTATTTATATTTGAATCTTAATATACCTGCTATTCCTCCAAATTTTTGCAGTTTTTTCCAGGGTTCTTCTCCAGATGTGAAAACAGTAATTTCCACTCCTTTTTCTTTAGCTTGGTCAAGAATCTCAGGATTATTTCTTGCATATTCATCTAATATATATAGTTCCCCAAGTGCCCCATATTGGTTTGCCTCATCAACTTCTTCTCTTCCTTTTACTACTAGACCACTATTTCTTCCCAGTTCAGTCATTAATTTTTCAATCTTTTCAAATTCTTGTGAAATTCTATCTTCTTTCATTATTTGCTTGACAGTTCCACTTTTTATAAGTTCATAAACTCCACTTTTTTCTGCTGTGCTTGTATGTTCAATTGTAATATTCTTCAATAATTCTGGGTGTTTGTTTTTTATATAATTTCTAAAAGACTCTGCAGTAAAACCTGGTCCGGCAACGAGTACACGTTTCGAGTTCTGAATAACTTTTACAAGTTCTGCAAAATATTTGTTTATCTTTTCTTCATAAGCATCATCTCTTTTAGAAGTTCTACTTTCAAGTTCAAAATCAAACTCAACTCCATAACTTCTTAACGTTGCTACATTAGCTATTTTGTCATCCATTACAATTATTTTTAATATAGGTCTTTTACTACTTTTTTCAGCATCTTTTATTCTATCTAGTTCATAAGTCGTCCATTTTTCTTTTTTTATTTTATATTGATATCCTACTTCGAAATCAATAGTATGGTGGCTTCCTTTTTGGACATATTCTTCTGGAGTTCCAGATAAAATAATACCCATAACTCTTAATATATTTGCATTTTTATGCAATTCTGTCCTTTCAACTTTCAATTCGATTGTAACCTCTTTTTTTTCGCCAGATTCTCCCTTTTCTCCTTCTGATCTAAATCTTCTTATAGTTTTTCCAATAACAATATCTCCAGGATTTATTATCTTCATAAGATGCCATAAATCCTCGAAATTTTCTGGTTCTATTTTCATTTCACTGTTTCTCGTATCGAATTTAATTATTTTCATATTAATCAGTTTATTAATCAGTTTTCATATTAATCAGTTTTTATATTAACTAATCTATATATAATATTTAAATATTTAATCGATGTATTAAATTTACAGATTGCTATGTTTCTATTGGTTGCAATCTAAACAATATATAACTACTAGAGTGATTTTATGGATGCAAAGAGAATAACATTACTATCTTTGATTATTTTGTTGGGGTTGGTGTTTCTTTCGGGATGTACATCAACTAAGAAATGTAAATTAGATTCTGATTGTGGAAGTTGGCAGATATGCAACAATTCAAAATGTATCGCAGCCGCTGGATTCTGTGATTCAAACAATGACTGTGCAGCTCATGAGCAATGCAATGCAAAAACACATACTTGTGTAGTAAGAACGGGTATGTGCAATACAAATGCAGATTGTCCAGATTGGCAGGAATGCGACACTGCAACGCATGAATGCAAAGTTAGGTTAGGCTATTGTATTGACAGCACTTACTGTACTAAGGATTATGAGGTTTGTGATTCAACAACCCACCTTTGTACTCCAAAAGAAGGAAGATGTAACAATGATTATGATTGTGCAGGATGGCAGCTTTGCAATACAACAACAAATATGTGCTATCCTAGAGCCGGATACTGCTTTACAAGGCTTGACTGCAATCTTTGGGAAGAATGTGATGAAAGAACAAACAAATGTAAAGTCAGAGAAGGATACTGTGCAAATGATGGAAACTGTCAGAAGTGGCAGATATGCAATTTGACTACCCATAGGTGTGAAGTAGCTCCAAAGTTCTGTGATTCTGATGCCCAATGTGAGTCCTGGCAGTATTGTGTTTTATCAACTCACCAGTGCACTGCAAGAAAAGGATACTGCAGCTCAACATCAGATTGTGCTGGAGGATATTCTGGTTACGAAACATGTGACCCTGAAACACACAAATGCATAGTTACAGCGGGAAGATGCGCAAGTGATTCCGATTGTAAGAATTGGGAATATTGTGACTCTACAAGTAAGGTATGCAAAGTGAAGTCAGGATACTGCAATTCGAACAACGATTGCGAAAGGTCACAGGCATGTGACACTTCAATCCACAGGTGCTATAATCTGTACTGCGTCACAGATGCAGATTGCGACTCGGGTTACAAATGTTCCTTTGTAACTAGATCTTGTTATAAAGTTTAATTTTTTCTTTTTTATTTCTTATTTTATATTTAGGAATTTTGGGGATTTAATGCTAAATGAGTCAGTATCATTTCTCATGCAAAACCTATCCGATCCATTAGTTGTTTCATTTATTCTTGGGGCTTTACCTGTTTCAGAAGTTAGAGGCGCAGCAATTTACGCTTTCTCAATTAATAATCCAGCTTTTATCTTACCTGCTATAGTATCCAATATATTAGTATGTCCTTTAATTTTATTGCTTTGGGATATATTAAAGATACAAAAAATAGGTGAATTTATTCTTGGTAAGTCACTTGATAATAAATTACATAAATTTGCAAAGGCCTACGAAAATCAAGGTATGTTGGCTTTGATAATATTTATAGGTCTTCCATTCCCAGCTACAGGGGTTTATACTGGAACACTGCTAGCAGAGATTTTAGGTATTAAACGAAGTAAGATGCTATTAGGGTCTATTGTCGGTGTTTTTCTTTCTGCAGCTATAATGTACATTCTACTAAGTAATCTTTTTAGCTTATTTTTATAAATCAATAAAATATAGAATAAATTAAAAATAATAAAATAAAAAAAGAAATTATCCGCAGCTTCCACTTACGCTGCCAGTTTCACTGCTTAATGTTGTGCTGCAGGAGTTAGGCTGGGTTTCAAAAGCAGAGCATATGGTTTGTTTGTATGCTTCTGCAGTTCTACTACCAGAATATTCAATATCGTTTATAAATAAAGTCGGTGAGCCCTGTACTCCATATTTCTGGTTAATAATGTATTCCTGCTCTGCATATTTCAATGCGTTCTCATTGTAACAGTTCTTTATAAGCTCTGTGTCTATTCCCTTGCTTTTCGCTATGTTTTCCCAGCAAGTGTCTACATTCTGGTAGTTACAAGAAGTGCTGACTGTTTTAATATAGTCTCTCCAAACAGAGTAATCATATTTCTCTTTTATGCACATCTGTCTTATGTCTTCATTTAATTCCTGAACTCCATGCATTGAGCAGTATGTTTTATTCAAACAATATGCATCTTCTTGGCCAGAATAGTATTGTGCAGGATAGATCACATAATGGAGTTCAAATTCGATTTTGTCTCCAAGTAAATCAGTAACTGGCCACATTGCGTTTTCTGCCTGTTGACCATATGGGCAGTAGCTCATCACAAATAACTTCACATTTGGCTTTTCAGATTTTGGAATTTCCTGCACTTGAGTCTGAGTGCCTTGGTTTGTTTGAGGGATGCTCTGACTCATGTTGTAAATTCCACCAACTATCATAAATTCTCCATCATTAGTGACATAAACCTCTCCTTCGCTCAGTTTAGCGCCGTTTTGCATTATTTCAATCTGAAGAACAGATATTCCGTTTAATTGCGTTATGTTTTTAACAACTGCATTCGCATTGTAGGATTTAAGGAAATTTTTATCAAGGTAATTTGCAACCTTTGTTGATAGATCTGCAGTACTCATCTCTATTCCATATTTTGGTTTTGATAATGATAGAAATGGTAGATCCCATGCATTCATTATTAAATAACCCACTAATGCATAACCCAATACCAAACCGAAAACAACTCCAATCACAAGGCTTGTGATAATGAGTTTTCTCTTACTTGTTTGGGCTACCTTTTCTTTTAACTTTTTAATAACCATTTTATCACCTAAAATTAGTTAAGTATGAGATATTATTGTTATTATACATTGATAAATCTTTACTTTGATTATTATATTAACCTTATGTGGATAAAATCAGGTATCTAAATGGATAGAAAGAATAAATCTAGTAAAATTCAATTTTTGCCAGTTTACATTTCATTCATGTTTTTATGGAATCTAATCATATTCTTAACTCCTATTCTTTCTGTCAATAACTTGGAAATCTCTAAATCGCTATTTACATTTTTCTCATTTTTTTGCCACCAGTTATTTGAAAGGTCAATTTGTATGAATAATAATATGGAAATAGGAAACTGCTCAGTATCAAACGGGTTTATATATCAATTTCCAGTCTGCGCAAGAGATATAGGTTTTTATTTCGGAATGCTAATTGGCGGAATTGTTATGTTAATTGCACGCAGAGGAGAAGAAAAAATGCCTAATTTATTATTCCTTTTGATTTTCATCTTACCTATGGCAATAGACGGTATTACACAATTATTGTATCTTAGGGAGAGCACGAATGAATTAAGGCTGATCACAGGATTTCTTGCAGGCATGATCATTCCATTTTATTTGATGCCTGTTCTAAATAGATTTTCTTTTAGGGGTGTTAAGAGTGAAAGATAAAGAAAATAGATCTAAAAATCAGGTGACAAACCAGATGGCAATAAAAGACATAGAGAAGAAAATCAGGAATTTCAATAAAGAGATAAATGTTTTGTCAAAATCAAAAGAATTGAGGCACCTAAATCTAATGAAAAAAAGAGTACTTAGCCAGATAAAGAAGTGCATAGATCCAGAGTTAGGAAGCAATATAATGGATCTTGGTTTCATTTATGGTTTAGAATTGACAAAAACAGATAATAAATATAAAGTAAAAATAATTATGACCCTTACCTCTCCATTCTGTCCTTTATCTAATTATCTTGCATCAGATGTTAAGGAAAAAGTAATGAAGCTTAAAGATGTTTCAGATGTAGAAGTGGAAATAGTATTCAATCCACAATGGAACCCGTCAATGCTTTCAGCAGAATTGCAGAGAAAAATGTTTAGTCAATTCATTAATCCATAACTAGTTATGTTTTCATAAATCAACATATATCAACATATTGGTGTAATATCAACATAAGTCAAAGGTTCCTATACATCAATTATAACCTGACATCTCCACATTTCTTTTCCGTTTATTTTTATTTTCTCTACTTTAAAATGATGCATAGTAACTGCCTTTGCATCTATAACTATATCGTGTTTTTTCGGATCTATCTTATCCCCATATGCATTTGCATGAAGCATATATCCTTCATCATCTCTATGGATTTTAATATCAAATTTACTAAAAAACATCTGTTCTGCATCCTTTAGAAAAACTAGTTCATCTAAAAAAGAGAATAGGAGTCTCTCTTCATTTATTTCTTTCTTAGAAATTTCATATTTTGTTTTAGGCTCTATTTTATTCGGGTCTCTCACCATTACACCAAGTAAGGCAATTCCAGCATATGAGAACATTTCTTCCAATGATTCTCCTGTTGCCTCAAATGCAACATCTGCAGATGTTAATTCAGTAAGATATTTGTAAGCCATGTTTTCCCTTAAATTATCTATCAACCTTTGATGTTTGCAATAGGTATGAACCTTACAACTCTTTTTGATATTCCTGCATTTTCACAGGTTTCTGTAACATCATCTATCGATTTGTATGCAGCCCCTGCCTCCTCAGCCAATCCTGAAAGGCTGTCTGTTCTTACAATAATACCTCTTTTTTCCATATCCTTCTGCAATTGATCTCCTCTGAACTGATGCTTTGCCTGTGCCCTTGACATGGTTCTTCCGCTTCCATGCGCAGTGCTACCAAATGTATTTTCTTCTGCATATTTTGTACCCAATAACAAGTAGCTTCCAGTTTCCATTGATCCTCCGAGAATAACTGGCTGTCCAAGCTTGCTATATTCTGAAGGGATCTCTTTATTTTCAGGTCCAAATGCACGCGTGGCACCCTTTCTGTGAACTATTACCTCTTTCCAACTTCCCTCTATTAGATACTTCTCCAGCTTTGCTGTGTTATGTGTGACGTCATAAATTTGATGCATTCCTAGTTTTTCAGGATCTGATTTAAAGACATCGCTAAATACTTCTCTTATTCTATGGAGTATGACTTGACGGTTTGCAAATGCCATGTTCATTGCTCCTTTCATTGCTGAGAAATAAGTCTGACCTTCTGGCGAGTTGAAAGGCGCACAAGCAAGCTCCTTGTCCAGGATTTTTATCTTATATTTTGATTCCATTACATTAAGAAAAGTATTAAGAGAATCAGTTGCAACCTGGTGTCCAAATCCTCTGCTTCCACAATGGAACATTACAACAATCTGACCAGGGAATATACCAAGCTTCTTTGCAGCCTCTTTGTCAAAAATGTTTTCCTCCTTTACAACTTGAATTTCTAGGTAATGATTTCCTGAACCTAATGTTCCAATTTGATCATAACCTCTTGTGATTGCTCTTTGACTTATCTTTGAAGCATCCGCCCCTTCCATGCATCCCTCTTCCTCTGTTCTCTTAAGATCTTCATCCCATCCGTATCCTTTTTTAACAGCCCATTTTGCTCCTTCTTCTATTACCTTTTTGAATTCGTCCTTGCTTATTTTTACAAATCCAGTTGCACCTACACCTGAGGGAACTCTCTTGAATAATTGATCTATTAATTCACGAATTTTTGGCTTTACATCGTTTATGGTCAAATCAGTTCTTACAAGACGCATTCCGCAGTTTGATACCACAAATCCATTTGCTATGAAATTATGTGCCCTATGGTTGATAGTAAAGTCGTATACCCAGCCTTCATAGTCTGTTTTTTCCTTTTGAACTACTTCTGTCCATATTGCTCCACTTCTACCGAGTCCTTCGGTTGCTTTCTTGCAAAAATCTTCAAACCTATCGAATTCGAACGATATTCTCGGTTTTGTTTTTCTTTTTTCGTAAATTGATCTTATTAAAAATCGTGAATTAACATATTCTGATTCAAGCTCTTTAATTATTTCAGATTTCGAATAGCTAGATTGCCTCATTGTTTCAGCTAAACTGATTGCATTTATTCTCTTATTTATTATGTTTTCTTTCAGCCTAAGATATACAATCGCAGCATTTGCCTTTGAAGTTTTTTCATTGTTATATTCAAATCCAATCGTTTTGTACAATCTAATCAAATTTTCCGAGTCATTATGCACATGCAAGCGTATTCTGAATGTTTTGCTGAATTTCCCATCATATTCATAAACCGGTTCACTTACAACGCTTTTTATGTTAAATTCAGCAAGTATTTTTTGTATTTCAGAAAGAAAATCTACTCCAGATTTAATACATTCTGCTGATTTGTTTATTGATACAGATGGCATGTAAAAATTGAATTCATGGTTAGTAAGTACCTTTGGAGTACTCATTTCAGCTCCAAAGAATGCAGCAAGGAACAATCGTTTTTGCCACTTTGGAGATTTCGTGATCCATGCAGGCAATTTAAATGCCTGATATGTCTTATTGCCTACAGGTGCACCAAGCATGGCTAACAATGCAGCAAAAGCGCGCGAAGAAACACGCAAAGAATGCTCCAGAAATTCAAATCTGACCTCACCGTATTTTGTAGAAATTTTATGTTTTCTTTTTCTTGAATAGATTTTGCTCGAGAATCCAAGGCGCTTAATTTCATCTTGCATGTTTTTAAGATCTTCCTTATTTCCCCAGAAGCATGAGCATATTCTACCACTTCGATCAATGTATATGGTTCCATCTCCCATGTTGTACGCAACTAATTTTATAAGCAGAGGAAAATTCTCAGATGAAAATCTTAGAGGAAGGAGATTTCTTTTTTTAAGTTCTGTAATTATTTTCTCTTTGCTTGTTTTTGAAAGAGGTAAAATATCGATATCTGATTCGCTGACAATTATTTCTTCTGATGGAATCTCATATTCCGTTCCTTCAAAGGGAAAAACCACTATTTTTTCTCCTTCTTTTATATCCTGTATCTTTTTCATTCCATCCTTTGTCATGATCGGGTGGTCTGCTGTTGCCTTTATCTCCATTCCACATTTAGTCTTTATAATAAAAACATCATCTTTAGACCTGCGCCTTAAATGGAAAAGAATATCTGCATTAGTCCTTCTTTTTTCTGAAATTAGTGGCAATCTTATCTGTGTTTTGGATTCGAACATGTCTTCAATTCTCAGTGTATACCCATATTCAGTCAGTATGCGAGTCTCACCAACTAGACAATTTATGTCAAAGCCCACCCCACCGGGTGAAATTACACCTGTTTCTATGTCAAATGCTGCAACACCACCTATTGGAAAACCATATCCGGAATGGCCATCCGGCATGACATAAGAGTATCTTTGAATTCCTGGGAGAGTAGCAACATTTGATGCCTGGTCAAACACTGCAAGATCCATCGTATCAAGCAATTTCTTGCTTGCATATACTCTTACAGGTACTCGCATTCCTTGCTTGAAAGACGGAGAAATTTCCCATAGATAATCATTTATCTTTATGAATTCAGGTTTTTTCTGCACCACACCTTCACCCCATAGATAATTAGAAAAATTAATTATTTCAATGAAATATTTTGTTATATTATTACAGTATCATCTTTATTAATCTTTATTCACAATTATCTATCATGGCCTTTGAAATACTTTTACAATTATTCTTTCTTATAATTGCATTAATCGCATTGGCATTCTCCTCTAAAATAGCATTAGAGAGCGCAGAGAAGCTTGCTTCATATTTTGGATTGAGTCAACTTGCTATCGGCTTTATCTTAATCTCTGTCCTTACAAGCCTTCCTGAATTCTCAATTGCAATTCTATCATCTTCATCACACAACAATAATCTTTCTCTTGGAGATTTGTTGGGATCTAATGTTACGAATATTGCATTAATATTTGGATTATTTCTATTTCTGTCAATGAAACCTATAAGGCCTAATAAAAAGAGAATGAATGAAATTCTGCTTTATATTTTCATTTCATTAATACCTGTTGTTCTGTTTATAGATGGGTCTCTTTCATTTACTGACGGTTTGATACTGTTGGTACTTTATCTATTTTTCATTAAAAACATATTAGATTCAAGAGAAAAAACATTCACAATAAGTAATCTAGATAAGAAGAGTGCAGCAAGAGAATTCTTAGTATTGCTTGCAGCAATATTTATTGTAATAATTAGTGCAGAATTTGTAATTAAAATAGCTGTAGAAATAGCGGAAATGTTGAATCTGTTCCAATCATTTATCGGAGCTACATTAATTGCATTCAACACTTCGTTACCTGAACTTGCCCTTACTCTTGTTGCAGTTAGAAAAAGAGTCTCAGACATTGCTATAGGTAATTTGATAGGAAGCAACGTCATTAATATCACTCTTCTTTTAGGTTTGAATGTTTTGATAAACCCATTTTTACCTAATATAGAAGTTGCTAGCGCAATCTTTGCTTTCATCTTTATAACTTCAGGATATCTCGTTTACAAGCTTCTTTTGCATAATTCATTGGAGAAGAAAGATGGTATTGTTTTACTTGCCGCTTATGTTTTATATATAATCGTTCTCTCATCAGTTCAAATAGCCCTCCATTAGTGCAAGTGAGTATATGAAAAATCATATCAGGCAGAGAAGACATACCATGAACCTTTCAGTGATTGAAGGGAGCTTATATTCATGCATGGTTGGATTCGCACAGTATTTTATAACACCATACGCAGTATTCTTAGGTATGTCTAATTTTATGATTGGTTTACTGCGTTCAATTTCATCTCTTGTTTCTGCATTAGGCTTTTATCTAAGCCCCTTACTTATGCAGTTTGAAGAAAAACGAAAAGAAACAATATCTAAGTTTGTTTCTTATCAAGCTTATACAATAATATTATTTCTTTTAATTCCATTATTTCCATTTGATAAATCAATTTTATTCATCATTTTTTATTCACTGTTTCTTTTCTTTGGTTCACTAATATCTCCAATTTGGACTTCACTAATGAAAGATGTTGTAATAAAGAAAGAGCGAGGTTCATATTTTGGAATGAGAAACAAACTTGCAGGACTTTTTGAAGTTGGTTCTTCTTTAGTTGCAGGTGCGATACTTAGCTATTTTACAAACAATGTTTATTTAGGATTTATAACAATCTTTATCTTCGCCTTTATATTTAGAATTTTTTCATCAAATTTAATACTTAAACATTGGGACCCAGTATCAAGATCAAAAAGACCAATGCATAAGTCTCAAGGTTTTAATTTAAAATTACTTATCCTAAATGATGCATATCTAAATAATCTGATTCTTCTTGGAGGAGGAATGCTTTTTGCTACAAATATTGCAGGTCCATTCTTTGCGGTTTTCATGCTTAAAAATTTGAATTTTAGTTATCTTGATTTTACAATTGCAACAATTGCATCAACCTTAGCAACACTTCTATCTCAACCATATTGGGGTAAATTAATAGATAAATATGGAACGCGTCCAGTTATATTCTCCACTTCAATCTTAATTCCACTCATTCCATTACTATGGGTTCCAGCTACTAATCTTTCTTATGTAATTATTATCCAGCTTTATTCTGGCCTTGTTTGGGCAGGTTTTGATTTAGCTGTGTTTAACATGTTATTGAAGATATCTCCCAGAAATAAGACTCAATTGTATTCTGCATCATACAATGGTGCAATATCGATATTAACATTTCTAGGCATGTTAACTGGTAGTTTTATCATATTGGCTTTGGATTATGTTGATATAAAGATACTTAATAGTATTCAGATAATCTTTATTATTTCTGGTTTATTGAGATTTATTGTTGCAGGGATTGCGCTTCCAAGAATAACCAAGCATATGCAGGTTAATTCTTTAGAGTTTTTCGTGAAAACAATAACAGTATATCCAATTAAAGGTGTGTTATCAGAAGTTGAACAGGGAACAATATTCGCTGAACAAATAGTGGTTTCAACTTCAAGATTAATATTTGATCCAATCGCTTCCTTCAAAAGAATTTCAAAAGGTTTTAAAGCAACCATAAGTTTAATAAGCCCAAAGAGATAATATTTTCAAATCTTATAGAAAATTATTAAACGTAGTGATAATATGCAGATAGTCAAAATCCCAGTTGAAAGGATAAAGGTATTAATGTCAAATGCAAAATTAATAGAAGAAAAGGGAGAGATAGAACTTTCTGTTTCAAATGAAGAAGGGATATTAATTAAATCAAGCGACCCTATAGCTGAATGGAAGGCAATCAACGTGGTTAAGGCAGTAGGGAGAGGTTTCAATCCAATGATAGCAATAAATCTTTTTAGTGATGATTATATTCTCCATATCATAAATCTTAAAGACATATTTGACAAGGAAAAGCAGAGAATAAGAGTCAGAGCAAGACTTATAGGCACAAAAGGAAAGACAAGAGCCACAATAGAAGAAATAAGCGGTGCATTTGTTTGTATATACGGAAACACTATAAGTTTCATAGGGAAACCTGAAGAAGTTGCCATGGCAGTAGAAGCTGCAAACATGATAATAAACGGAGTAAGTCACGGTGCAGTTTATATGTTTCTTCAAAAAGAAAGAAAACGATTAGAATCAATGAAAATTTGATTTTTTTAGCCATTTTTACTTCTTAATGTCATGTTTTTAATATTTTCTTAACAAATATATATGTTGCTTAATTAGCAAAATAAAAACAAAGAACGCAAACGCTCTTTTCTTTTATTAGGTCGACCAAGGTGTTCGTATGGATCAAAAAGATCAGATTCCACAAGTTACTGTGCAAGAAGTTCCTCAACTAAATAAAGATCAGGTGATTTCTACAGAGATAAAATCAACAAAAATAACCGCAGGGGTTCAAGAAATAGAGAGTAAAGAGATATTCTCAGAATTCCGTGAGCATTCTGTAGCAGAATTCTTTAAGAAAAATAGGCAGATGCTTGGTTTATCAGGTAAGGTCAGGTCACTTACAACACTTGTTCACGAATATGTAACAAACAGTTTGGATGCATGTGAAGAAGCAAAGATTCTTCCAAATATATATGTCAAAATTGATAATCTTCCAAATGGTCATGTAAGACTTTATGTAGAAGACAATGGGCCCGGAATACCTAAACAATTCATAGGAAGGGCGCTTGGTCAGATGCTTGCAGGCACTAAATTCCACAGATTTGTTCAACAAAGAGGTCAGCAAGGTATAGGTGCTACAGCTGGAACAATGTATGCTCAAATAACAACAGGAAAACCGATACATTGTCGCTCAAGTACAGGAGATAATATTATATATGAATGCGATATTGCAGTTGATCTTAAAACAAATACTCCAAAAATTTCAAACATGGTTGAATACACTGGAAAATATAGAGGCTTAACTATAATTGGAGAATTTGGAGAGGTCAAATATGATAGAAGTGAGTATTCTGCATTCGAATATCTAAAAGCAACCGCACTTGCCAATCCTCATGCTCAAATAACAATCGTAGAGCCAGATGGTCAGAGAACAGTATTTCAAAGAGCACATGAAGAAGTACCTGAGAGGCCAAAACCAGCACAACCACATCCATTAGGAATTACGACTGATGACTTGATCAATTATGCTCATCATTCCAAAGAAAGGAAGCTTTCATCTTTCCTTACTGCCAACTTTGCAAGGATATCAGATTCAAAGATAGAAGAATTAAAGAAACTGTGCCCATCGATAAACTTTGACAAGATGCCTAGGGAACTTAAGTGGGAGGAGGCAGAAGCAATAGTCAATGCATTTAAACAGATAAAATGGATCGCCCCTTCAGCAGATCCACTAAGGCCGATAGGAAAGGAGCAAATAGAAAAAGCACTTAAAAACGTACTTCAACCTGAATTTATTTCTGTTTCTGAGAGAAGCCCCAAGGTATTTAGAGGAGGAGTTCCTTTCTTAGTTGAAGTTGGAATTGCATACAAAGGAAAGGCCGGAAGGCAAAAATCAGATGGTACAGTGGGATTAGATGTGAAGAGATTTGCAAATAGAGCACCGCTTCTTTTTGATGCAGGTGGATGTGCAACAATGGAAGCAGTCAAGACAATCGATTGGAGTCGATATGGGTTAAAAGATATCGAGAATATGCCTGTAACTTTATTTATGAATTTAGTTTCAGTACATGTACCCTACACAAGTGCAGGTAAGCAAGCAATTTCACCAGAAGAAGAAATAGTTGAAGAATTTAGATATGCAATTATGGAGGTTGCAAGAGATCTTGATCGTTATTTATCAGGAAAAATAAGAGATGAACAAAGAGAGGCGAGAAAGAAAGCAATAATGAGATATGTCAAACAATTGTCATCTGATCTTCCTTATCTTGCAGGTGAAAAAACTCCTGAAGAACTTGAGAAGAAACTTATAAGTATAATCGAGTCTAAATATTCAAAGATATTTGAAAAAGGAAGGCTAACTAGTGAAGAAGAAAAGCAAATTAAAAAACAGAAAGAAGAGGAAGAAGATATAGAAGAATAATTCATTAGTTCAGATAAATGGTGATTTTATGGCAAAGAAAAAAGATATTCAGATTGAAAAATCTAATGCACCTCTTACAAAAGAAGATATACTAGTAAAAGAAAAATTAGAAATGTTAGGAAAACAGTTGATTAGAGAAATTGAAAATGGTCAATCACCATATTTTGAAACTCTATTAAGAGGAAGGTCAAATGTATTCCATAGTGAAGAAGGTTATTTATATTTAGGTGATAAGAAGGAAAAAAGAGTTTTCCTTAATGTAGCACAAGCAAAGAAATTTATGCAGACTATAGCAGTAGCTGCTAAATGCAAGAAATTCAAAGAGGAGAATCTTCATACTTCAATTAGAGGTCTTTTCTATCAGTTGAAATTTACTTTAGGTGAGGATTTAGATGAGGAACTTTTTGAAGAACAATCAGAATCTAATGAACTTGTTGAAGACCTCGAAGTTGCTCTTTCACTTAAAAGAGAGGATCTAAATTTAAGTACAGATAGGAAGGGTGTAGTCGCTGGAAATCTTATCATACTCGATAAATTCGGTGGCGAAGAGATAGAGATAGATTGTACAAAACAAGGTCGTTCTGGATGGATGATCCCTTCTGATGTAGATAACGGAATGGAATTTATAGATGTAGATGTAGATTATGTTCTTGTAGTAGAAAAAGATGCGCTTTGGCAAAGATTGAATGAAGATAAATTCTGGAAAAAAGAAAATTGTCTTATAATTACACCAAAAGGTCAAGCATCAAGAGGATGCAGAAGACTTATAAGAAAGTTGGCAGATAGAAACATTCCAATATACTGCTTTATGGATTGTGACGCATGGGGATGGTACATATATTGGACAATAAAGACAGGAAGTATGAACCTTGCTTATTTAGGTAAAAACATTGCAACACCTGAAGCAAAGTTCATAGGTGTAACTATGTCTGATATAGAAAGATATGACTTCTTAAAGAAACTAACAATAAATGCAAAAGAAGTAGATCTTAAAAGAGCAGAAGAACTTCTTTCTTATCCTTGGATTAGCAAGCATCAAGATTGGGTTAAAGAATTGAAGATAGTTCTAGATACAAAGAAAAAGATAGAGCAGGATGCATTGCAAGGACCTCGTTTAACATTCGTTGGAGAATACGTAAGGGAAAAAATCGAGAAAAAGCAATTCTTATACTGAAATGAAAATATCAATACGTTTCATAATATCAGTACGGTTCATACTCACATAGTTATATGGTGATGTTTTTTGCAATATTGTTTCCTTTTTCTCATTTCATATTTTTTTGTTATATCATACTATTAAATGTGTTTTTAATATTGTAAAAATACAATATGTAGTATAAATTTTATTCGTTTAATGTCGTATTTTCAGAAATTTATAGAAAACTTTTTAAAGTTCAATGTTTCTTATATTTTATGGTAGTCCGCTCTCTTCGTGATTCAACTCTGCTTATCGCAGAAGCAAATTCTTTTTTGGATCGTTTAGAACGACCAAAGACGTTGAAAGAAATCGAAAGCAATCTTCATTCTTTAAGTCGCATTAAAGAAGAAATGTTAGCTGCAGGTTTCAATGCAACTTTTCCTGAACTAATGCTTAATATAAAAACAGAACTAGCTGACGATGAAATTTCTTCAGATCTCTCAAAACAGTTAAGAAATCTAAGAGAGTTTGCAAATCTTAAAAAATATACTCTTAATAGAGTAAAGGTTGCAATCGCCTCACATAACATTTTATACAATATGTTTCAGAGAGGAACAGTATATGCTTTTGCGGACTATCTTCCATATAATGGTCAATACTTATATGAACTTATTTATTTAGGTGAACCAGCAATACGCGCATATAACGCATTGAATATAATTCTTTCACAGAAAAAAGAAAATAAAAGTGGAGAATATACTGTTGTTATTTCTGTCGATGGGAAAAAACAAAAGATAAAACTTGATTCAAATCAAAACCTCGGTGAAAGAGTAAGAAGAGTATACGGAGAGGGGGCTACAATATTAAGCATTACTAAAAGAAATACTGAAAAGCCATTAGTAAATGGAAGGAGCAATAGAATAGCGATCGCGTCAGCATATGCAAGATTAGCAGCTAGTTTAGTATATCCAAAATTAAGTAATAGCCAATTATTTACAAATGAAAAACATAAAATTTATTCATCAATCCTTTCAAAGCATGGATTATCTTCAGATACTAGAATAGATTTATTAGATGAAAGAGAAGATCTTGAAGATGAGTTATATTCCAAGAACCTTCTTTTTGAAGAGAATAATATAAAAGTTTTGCATCCTGATGTAATAAATGCGATTACAAAGAATAGAAAGAGATTTAATAAAGAAACAGTTAAAGAAGCGGAGAGACTTCTTAGTGAAGATATATTCTATTTCTTTATGGCAGAGTCAAAGAAGGCAAGAACAGCATACCCACTATTCAAAGGAATTTCAAATGAAATTGATGAACGTTTTGACTTCATGAATAAAGTGATCGGAAACAATTCAGTTCCTTTGATAAAAGAGAAACTTGCTCTTGAATCTTTAGTTCCGACTTCAAGTAAGGAATTGTCTGCAGTTCTTTTGTTAAACTCTGGAAGAAAGAAAGAATGGTGTATGGAGAAATTTGGTCTTTCTGAAGCAGAGCTAGAAGAAGCCAAATCAAAGTTAGCTCCTTATCTTAAGAATGTCTCATCACAAGCTAGAGAGTTTCTTGATCTGTTAAAAAAGAAATGATTTCTTTAATAATTTTTTCTTTAATTTTGCATTTTAAAGTTAGGTTGATATCTTGCAAGAGAATGAAATTATAAAGAGAAAGGTTACTATTAGAGATATAGTTAACATATTAAATAGACCCTACCCTATTAAAAGAATTAGAATAAGTCAGGGCGCATACAATTTCCTTCCAAAGAAAGCTTTAAACACTTTAAATAAAATGAAAATTAAAATCGAAGTAATACCTTTGAAAAGAGGTCCAAGTACCAAGGTAGACAAAGAGAAAATAAGAATGCTTTACAAATCCGATGTAAATGCATATGAGATTTCAAAAAATTTAAAAATTCCTTTGAGAACTGTCTATTATCACATTAAAAGAATAAAGAAAGAAGAAAATTGATTAGAAATAATTATTTTAATTACTTTAAAATTTTTTGTACAATTTAAATAAATTTGCAAGGTGTTTCTAATCAGTATAGAAAATGAAAAAGAATTTAAATTTAGACATATATTATAATATTACTTTGTGCCTCGGTAGCTCAGTTGGTAGAGCGTGTGGCTGTTAATTGTATTAGTCAGTTTAAAGCAGAAACCACAAGGTCGGAAGTTCGAGTCTTCCCCGGGGCGCATCATTTTTCTATTTTTATTTTATCTCCAATTCTTATACCATTTATTTTTGAGAAATTGGTGTTCAATTCTAGAGCATATAAAATAGGTTTATTTGGACTATATATCTTACATGTTTGGTTTTTTATGTTGCAAGGTTCAATTTCAACAATTTGAATAATGTTTAGTTCTTTATCAATAAATAGTATTTCTAAAGGGATCAATGTATCTTTCATCCAAAAAGAGTGGTAGTCTTCATTTTCAAAAATAAATAACATGCCTTCGTCTTTTCCAAGGTATGTTCTATTCATTAATCCTATAGCTCTTTCTTCTGGTGTATCTGCAATTTCTACTTTTATTTTGATATCATTTACTATTACTTCTGCAAATTCAGTTGTTTTTTCTTTTGTTTTTATATAAGATTCATAAAATAGAAAAAATAGAATAAAAGCTAAAATTACAAAAATCAATATTAGTTTATTTCTTCCTGAGATTTTATTCTCTTTATTTTCAGATATACTTTTCATTCAAAACACTTACTCGCTAATTATTTCTTACCTCTTAATTATTTATTCGATTTTACCTATTATCACTTTTTGTAATTCAACAGGAGGAATTGCATTTGCCATTTCTATAGCAAATGAAAGTTTTGTTTCGCTTTCAGATACGATTTCAAATAAAGTATCTCCAGGATTAACTTTATCACCTGTTTCACAATGTAGTATTATTCCTGCTCCTTTATCTTTCGGTGCGCCAGCAACTCTAGCTATTTTATTTATATATTTGTTGTCAACGTGCGACACTCTTCCTCCCTTTTCTGCTTTAATTGCATATCTATAATGACCGATTGGAATATCATCCTCCTTTACATTTGGATTTCCACCTTGCGCCTCTACAATCTCTTTGAATTTTTCATATGCCTTTCCACTTTTGATAATGTCAAATGCATAGTCAGCACCTTTTCCAACTGGCGCCTTCCCAAGCATTTCTAAGATACTTCCAGCCATAAGGCAGCTCTTCTCCCTCAATTCCTCTCCATCTTTCATTTTAAGCGCTTTAAGGACTTCAAGACATTCAAGACCCGGACCTATACCAAATCCTATTGGATCAGATCCATCAGTTATTAGACATCGTGTTTTTATTCCAAGCTGTTCACTAACTTGTAGAAAATCATTCGCTAGCAATCTTCCCTCTGATTCATTTTCAACTTTTGCACCTCTTCCAACAGGAATGTCAACAATTAGATACTCCGCGCCTACTGCTTTCTTCTTTCCCAGGATAGATGCTAGTAGAAGACCTTTTGGATCTAGGTGCAAAGAGTTTCTTATTCTGATTAATTTGTCGTCTACTGGCGCTAGATTTATTGCGCCTCCCCATGCAATACATCCATGTGTTTTAAGAACAACTTTTCTCAATTCTTCAATGGGAAGAACAACAGGCGCAAAAACCTCAAATGTATCTGCAGTTCCGGACGCAGATGAAATAGCTCTTGATGATGTTTTCGGAATATATACTCCGGCAGCTGCAAGAATAGGAACGATTAACATTGTAGTTCTGTTTCCCGCAACTCCTCCTATACAATTATGCACTGCGATTGGCGCAGTTCCAGCCATGAATCTGTGATAACCATCAACTTTAATATCATATACGTATTCTGTATTAGGTTTTATCAGTTCGATTCTTTTAATGCGTAAAACAGACAACTGTCCTCTTATGAATTTCCTAACATCTTCGCTTTTAATATGGGCCATAATGCGTGATAGTTTTTCCTTTGTTATATACTTTTGTTCTTTTAATAGCTTTCTAAAACGCCAATCAATTTTATTTTTATCGATCTCTCCAATTTCTTTTATCGGCAGTAGGTTGAGGAATGAGATATTCGCTTTCTTTCTCTCGCCAAAGATTTGGCGTGCTTGCGTGTATACATAGTATGAATCTTGAGTCATTGCAGTTTGTTTTGGAAATTTTCTTTTCTTCCCCCCAGACATCGACAATTTGGCTGAACATCCCATCAAGCTAAGCAAGTACTGTAATCCTATTGCCAGATTCTTAGAAGAAGTCACATAAATAACTTTGTATCCTCTTCTCACATATCTATCTCCAGCAAATAACGCCTTTATGAATTCTTTTTTCATTTCTTCATCTAAATCAAAAATGAATGGTGGAATCTGTTTATTGAGGGCATCGCTTCCAGCTTTCAGTTTTTCAAATTCTTTTGCAAGCTTTTGGTTATAAATACATATGCGGATTGCGGTTTTATGCACCCTGTTAATTGTCGGTTCTTTTCCAAATAAATGCTTAATGCATGCAACCGCGTCTTCGATAAGTTCCTTTTCGTGAGAACCAAAATTCAGGAAGATGCCTTGAGAATTTGTAAATCCTTCTGCAATGTAATATCCCAAAAATCTCATAAATTCACGATCGATCTTTATTTCTTTCTCTCCAATGCTAATCCTTTCCAGTTTTTCTTTGTTTTCATTTTTGAATCCAGAAGGTACAACCACATAATCTCCAACTTTTAATTCCTTCGCCATGATGTTGGTTATCTTTCCATTTTTTAGAATAAAAACAGTATGGTCGGAAGTCACAGCGATGTTTCTATTTCCAACTAATGAGATTTTATAAAGTTTATCCGGTGCCTTCACTCGAAATACACCAGAAACAGGTTTGAATGAAACATTTCCTTCGTCATCAAATACAAGGGTCTGGAGTCCGTTTAAATTTTTATTAGTAAATTCCGCACCATCATCATTTATAATTTCATCTGGCTTGCATCGATCAAATATTTTGTCAATTGCATCACCAATGTTGACAACCTTTGCTTCTCCACTATTCTTTATTAAGATAGGTACGTCTCCAGCCAGGCAATGCTTATCTGCAATAGGGTGGACACCAAGATCTAATGTTGTTCCTGTTTCAACCATTGCCTTAGCAAGAGAAACTGTTTCCCCTATTCCAAATCCATTTATATACGCAGCTGCAATGAATGATGCAAGTTCACCTTCACTTAATCTATTTTCAACTGTTTCTTTTACTATAGTATATATCTCGTTTTCAGTAAGCGATTCTCTATCCATTTTTTTCTTTATATATTCTAATGATTTTGGAACCGGGATATGTTGTATTTCTACAATATCGCCATCTTTAACTTTCAATTGTTTTGCTATATCTTTATAAATTGCCACGTCTCCTTTTTTAACCATTGTTTCTGATGTATCTATTATAGATATTACTTCTTTTCCTTTGTATTTTATACTCACTCTGTCAGATATGTAAATATCATTATAAGTTGCTTCTTCCTCATTAAGAATAGCTATATTTTTTCCAGCTTCTATGTCCAATATTCTTACTTTGAATCTATGAATTCTGTGTGGAATTTCTTTGTTTATTTTCATATCCTCACCATTCGGATGATTATTAATTTATTCATTTTGCAGATATCTTTCAACCGCACTCATTATATTTTGTGGAGGTATTATACCTAATTCAGTGATATACGCTCTTATATATGAGGGAGGTGTAACATCAAAAGCAGGATTAATAACTTTCAATCCTTTTATCTTTTTGGCAAGAACTTCTTTTGGATCTCTCATTTCTATTTCTGTCATCTTTCCGAACTTAGTGAGCGGATCAAATTTATATATCTGGGTAGCAGAATAGAATGGAACCTTCATATCATTTGCTACAGTTGCGATTGTGGATGTTCCTATTTTATTATATAATGATCCATCCGTAGCTATAGCATCTGCCCCAACAATTACCATGCTAACATCTTTCATAACATATCGAACAGCTGAGTCAATTATAAGGGTTACATCTACACCAGCAGAGGCAAGCTGCTTTGCAGTTATGTGGCCCTGATAGAGAGGTCTCGTTTCAGTGCAGTATACCTTTATTTTCTTTTTCTTATTTGCTTGTATGAGAATGCTGTTAACTGTTGTACTATGGCAATGAGTTAAGATAACTTGGTCGTCCCAAATCATTTCTGATCCATATTCAGTTATTTTTAGAAATGATTCAGTAAACATCTTGTCATATATCTTCATGGTTTCTTCTGCAATTTTCTTTATTTCTTCTACATCTTTTCCTTTCTCAAGCCTTGCGAAAAAGAATCTAAGTGTGTTTCTTGCCATTGGTTCAGTGGGTCTGAGTGAAAGAAGTTTCTCACTTGTTTTTTCTATTTCATTTAAAATCTCCTCTCTTGTTTTTGCATTGCTTTTCTGAATGCTAATTACCAATGCCTTTGCAGTAGCTTCTGCGACTCTTCTTGCACCTTGAATCTTCAATGCTTTTATATCCCGCATTATTCTTTTAACTTCTGCTGCCATAATTCTATTCTTTCAGATATAATTTTAAACTTTAACTATTTAACAAAAAAAAAAGAAGCTTTAAAATTTAAATGTATATAATATTATTTAGCAAGCGATCGTGATTTTATGGTTAATTCCCTCAGACAAATTGTGGACATTCCTTTAAGTGGAGGAATGGATCTTCAAAATTTTGATGATCTTTCAGAAGATGATAAAGAACTTCTTAAATTTTATGAGTCATCCAAACCTAAAATATATGTTTTAGGAATGGGTGGGAGCGGTAGTAATACTGTAAACAGATTATCTCAAATAGGGATCAAAGGAGCAACTATAATTGCAATGAATACCGATGTGCAACATCTTCTTCATATCAAAGCAGATAAAAAAATATTATTGGGAAAAACAACAACAAGAGGGATAGGTGCAGGTAGCGATCCAGAAGTAGGAGAAGCAGCTGCAACAGAATCTCTTGAAGACATTAAGCGTGCAATTTCAGATGCTTCTCTAGTTTTTGTGACTTGTGGGTTAGGTGGTGGAACTGGAACTGGTTCTGCTCCAGTTGCGGCAAAGGTTGCTAAAGAAATGGGTGCATTAGTTGTAGCTGTTGTAACACTTCCATTCACTTCAGAAGGAGAAAAGAGAAGGCAGAACGCAATGAAGGGTTTAGAAAAATTAAAGAGATCTGTTGATACTCTTATTGTAATACCTAATGATAAGCTTCTTGCAGTCGTGCCAGATCTTCCTTTAGATGCTGCATTTAGAGTTTCAGATGAAGTGCTTGCAAAATCCGTCAAAGGAATAACTGAGCTGATCACTGTTTCTGGTCTTATTAATTTAGATCTTGCGGATCTTAAAACAATTCTAAAGGATGGCGGTTATGCAATGATCGGAGTTGGAGAATCCAGCGTTGATTCTTCTTATGATGAAAGAGCATTGCTTGCTGCAAGCACCGCGCTCAAAAGTCCGCTTTTAGATGTTGATATCTCCACTTCAAACCGAGCAATTATTAATGTCGTTGGTGGAGAAGACATGACATTAAGAGAGGCCGAGCTTATAGCAAGAGAGGTATCAAAGCAGATAGCAAAGGATTCCCATATAATCTGGGGTGCAAGAGTGGATAAATCATTGAAAAGGTCTCAGATTCAAGTTTTGGTCGTGCTTGTTGGTGTTAATGTAGGAGATTTAAATGGAAAACCAGACAAGGTAAAGGTTGCGGAGGAACTGGAAGAAATAGATCTAAATGATCTAGATCTTGCACTCTAAGAAATATTATTTGATTATTTTGACATTAAGCACATATTTTTATTTCTTTTTATTATATAATATTATGTCTATTTATAATTGTAATTGGTTATGAATAGAATGATTTGTATTTAATCTATTTTAAAGGTGTTAAGATGTCACTTGTTAAAGGAATAAAGGAGTTTTATGATAAGGCAGTATATGTATGGAGAGCAAGCAAGAAACCTTCTAAAAAAGAATTAAACGAAAATCTTAAGATAGTATTGCTAGGAATTTTGATTTTAGGGGTCATAGGTTTTATAATATCAATAATATTTGGTTTCTTACAATTTTCACAATGAATTGGGTGGAGTTATGATATTTGCATATAGGGTAACTTCAGGACAGGAACACATAGTCTTAGAGATGCTTACACACAAGGCTGAAAAGATGAAGGATTCGATAGGTGCAATAGTAAGATTTCCAGAAGTAAAAGGTTATATATTCATAGAATCATCTGATATCTCTGCAGCAAAGACTATCTCTCAAGGTATTAGACATATAAAAGGAATGATTTCAAAACCAGTCGATCTTAATGAAATGACCAAGCTTATAGAAGAAGGTGTGCAATCGGTCAAGCTTGGAAAAGGAGATATAATTGAATTTACTTCAGGACCATTCAAGGGTGAAAGAGGAAAAATAATGAGAATAGATGAAACGAAAGATACAATAACTGTAGAACTTATAGATGTTGCAGTTTCTGTTCCTGTAACAGCTAAGATCAGTACAGTAAAGATAATACAAAAAGCAGAAGAGGAGTAATCAGTTTAAATTAATGTTTATAGACATCTAGACGATGGCTAAATATCTAGTAAATAAAAAGTTAGAATTAGATAATAGGTGAGTATATGGCTGAAATTACAGTTTCACTTCTTGTAGAAGGAGGAAAGGCTTCCGGAGGACCACCGTTAGCAACTTCAATAGGACCTCTTGGAATAAATGTCAATAATATTGTTAAAGAAATAAATGAGAAAACAAAAGATTTTGCAGGAGTAACAGTTCCAGTAAAAGTAATAGTAAATAAAGAGAACAAATCATATAAAATCGAAGTTGGAGTGCCTGCAGTAGCTTCTTTAATAAAGAAAGAGATAGGCATAGAGAAAGGAGCAAAGGCAGAACCCGGGCAGAAGCCAGCTCCAGCAGGAGACATCAGCTTTGACAAGGTTGTCAAGATCGCAAAGATAAAGATTGGGTCAACAAATACAACAGAGCTGAAGTCTGCCGTTCTTTCAGTTTTAGGAACATGTTTAAGCGTAGGAGTTACATGTGAAGGGCAGGATCCAAGAGTAATAGCAAAGAAGGTCAAGAAAGGAGAATATGATGCAAGCATCAAGTGAGGTTAAATGAAAATAAAATTTGTAGAGAATGAATTATACATTAAAACAAAAAGTTGCAGAATATTCTCTATTTTAATTTTTATTTTATTATCTTTTTCTACTCTCTTTTCATTTCCGATTGATGTAAAATGGAAGGTTCAAACAACACAGACTTCAACAGCACCAGTAATTGGACAGGATTATCTATTTTCAATTTCAGACTCTGGAAACGTGGTAGCATTTAATCGCTTCACAATGGCGAGAGTTTGGAATTTAGATCTAGGTAAAAGCGTGAAGTATCAATCAAGTTTCATAAGTAATATTCTTTTCGTTCCAGCTGGAAATACATTATTTGCAATTTCAAAAGATGGACAGATAATAGGAAACATATCATTTAATTCCACCATCTCTATTCCAGTTGTTCAGGTAGGTTCAAACTTAGTGGTTGCAACAAGGGATGGGAATGTTTATATAATATCGCAGCCAGGTAATACATTTACAAATAAAAATATAATAAAAGCAACTAGATTAGATGGAGAAATAGATTCGTCTTTTACAGTAAGCGGAAATAAAATTTTCATAGCTACAGTTAGTGGTAAGATTTATTCAATAGATCCGGCGGGTTCTCCAGTACTTTTATATGATCTTGGGTATTCGGTATGGCGATCAAGACTTGCCATTACTAATAATACAATTTATGTCCCAGCTGAGCACTCATTATATGGAGTTGACATGCAAGGTAAGCTTCTTATTGTAAAAAGAATTGCAGATGGCAATCTCAATTCAATAGCAACAGATGGAGAGAGGCTTTATATCGGTTCTGATGATGGTTATTTGTACTCTTTAGATCTTGAAGGGAATATCATTTGGAAGTTCAAAACAAACAATTCAATCAAAAGCGTTCCAGTTATTCTTCAAGATTCAATTTTAATCTCTTCTAGGGACAACAACATATACAGCATAAATAAGAAAGGAAATCTTAAATGGAACATTTCAGTTTCAGATTGGCCAAGTGATATAGTTGAAGAAAGAGGAGTGTTTTATTCTACTGCATACGATGGAACAATTTATGTAGTCTCATTACTTTCATGCCAAATAACAAATCCTGAAGTCGGTTCTACTATTCTTCCAATTGTGACGGTAGCAGGTGATGCTTATTCAGAGAATGGGGTAAAATTAGTTCAAGTAAGAACAGTGCCGGGAGAATGGCAATCTGTTAATTTGCATGGAGATGGAAATAATTTAAGTTGGTCTGGAAATATTCAGATTACAGGATTTATAGAAGGAGAGGTGTCTCTTCAGTGCAGAGTGATAGACAAATATGATAATCAAGAGCAGTCTCCTTATTTCACTTCGACCTATAATTTTGTTTTCTCAGAAGAAAAACTACCTAAGATAAACGTTTCTTATCCTTCGCAAGTTAATGTGAATCAGCCAATTATAATAAAATTCTTTACTACAGAAGGAGCTATCTTAACAGATGTTAATGTAAAAATTGGTGGAGAGACATTTAAAGTGACAGATAAATCAGGACAGTTTACATATACTCCTGCAAAGGAGGGGGACTTAACTATTTATATTGAGAAATCAGGTTATCAACAGAGACAAATACAAATAAAAGTTACAAAACCTTTAATTCAACCGATATATGTAGCGATAATATTTCTTGTTGCAGTAGCAATAGTCATATATTCCTCAATAAGAAAAGGAACTTGGAAATAAATCCTGAATGGATGTATCTATTGTTAACCTCATTTAAAATATTTCTTTTTTCATTCCCACTTTTCCAAACAATATAGCTACAGATAAACGTAAGAGAGAGGGTCATTATTGCTATTATTTCTATTCTTTCATTTGGAATTATTGGATGGGTTCCAATCAAATAGTCAAAAGCATCATTAAGCAAATAGAACCCAAATATTAGGAATAAATCCTTTTTCTTTATTTCTAATCCAGTTAAAGCAAGTCCTTCCAACACGAGACCAAGATGTGCGATAAATAAAATTGAGTAAGTAAAAGGATCAGAAACAAGAAAGTAATTATAATAAAATAGGATTACAAACATAGTCCATGTTCCATATTTAATTGAACCGACTGCAGTGAAGTTAGTAAGGAATCTAAATAGTCCAAATAATTTTTGGTTAGTGGGATTTTCTTCTTTTCTCCATATATCTCTTAATTTCCAGATTAATATAATCCCAACTAACAATGCTTGTAAAGGACAGTCAATTATTAATAGCCAGTATAAAAAATTCCAATCAGAAAGTTGATCTGAATAATAGTAGACACCATATAAAAATCCTATAAAATTTATAACTGCTATAATCAAGAGTAGATTTCCTTCTTGCATTTTGTCACTTTCTATCTTTACAGAATTTATAAGAATTATTCTTTAATAATTTTTATAGGCACTCCTCCAACAAAACTGTTTTGTCTAACATCCTTATTCACAAGGGACATCGCAGATATCTTAGCATTATTTCCTATCTTAACTCCTGGAAGTATTGTGCAATTTGCCCCTATCATAACATTTTTACCTATATCAACATTTCCTATTCTTAATTCTTCCTGTAAGAATTCATGTGTCAATATTGTAGAATTAAATCCTATAATAGTGTTATCTTCTATTTTGATTAGTTCAGGAAAAAATATGTCAAACGTGACACCTAATCCAATTGATACGTTCTTACCTATCTTCATTCCAGTCATTTTGTAAAGTAATCTTTTGATTGTCAATGAAGGCATGTATTTAGCAAGATATATCAATATGAAATTATATATTATTATCAAAGGGTTTTTTACTTTATACCAATAAAGAAGCGAATTTCCTTTTCCAGAGAATCTTATGGATTTGAGTCTTCTCATTTAATCACTCTTTTTTAAATTATTTAGTTTAATCCATAAAACAATATATTTTTAAATTATCGCATTGTATATATCTTATCTATTGTAGTAATTATTAAATATACGCGCAGATCTTTATATCTGTTGCCCGTATAACCGCATTCTGCGGGAGGGTGTTTTAAATGATTAATGATGAGAGCATTAAACAGGCTATTTCAAAAGCTTTAGAAGAAAAGGGTTCAAGAAAGTTTGTACAGTCTGTTGAGATGGCTGTGAATTTTAAAAACATAGACATGTCAAAACAGGAGAACAAGCTTAATCTTGAAGTTACACTTCCAAAAGGAAGAGGAAAAAACATAAACTTAGTTGTATTTGCAGATGGCAACGTTGCAGCTGATGCAAAGGCAGCAGGAGCAGAATTTGTAATAGGTAGCGATCAAATTCCAAAATATAAGAAATCAGACATAAAAAGACTTGCAAAGAATTCAGAGTTTTTTGCACAACCTCAATTAATGGTAGTAGTTGGTAAGCATTTTGGTCAGATTCTTGGTGGAAGAGGAAAGATTCCAAAGCCTCTTGTTGGAAATATTTCTGCAATGCTTAAGAATGCGAGAAATATTGTAAAGATAAGATCAAGAGGAAAGTTCCTTCCAGTTGTTCACTGTGCTATCGGAACAGAAAATATGTCTGTAGAGGACCTTACTGAAAACGCGAAAGCAGTTCTCAATGCAATAAGAAATAAATTCGGTGGAGACTCAGTAATAAAATCAGTTGTAATTAAACTTTCCATGGGTAAACCAGTTAAAGTCGAATAAATAAAAGGTGATATTTATGGTAAGCGCACTTGAAATTAAAAAGCAAAAAGTAAATGAAATAGCTAATCAATTAAAAACAGCAAAAGTTGTTGCAGTTGTAGATTTGCATACTTTACCAAATGCTCTTTTACATCAGATAAGAAAAGAACTAAAAGGTGAAGCAAAAATTATAATATATAAAACATCTCTTCTTAGAAGAGCACTTAAACTTGCAAAACTAAACGAATTACTTCCAGCCATGAAAGGAGAGAAAGCACTGCTCATTACAAATACAGACCCATTCAAACTTTACAAAAAGATGAACGCAAATCCATTGAAGGTTTATGCAAAGCCTGGCCAAATAGCTCCTTATGATATAATTGTACCTGCTGGAGAAACACAGTTGTCACCCGGTCCGATCCTGACAGAGCTTAAGAGTGCAGGAATAGATGCAAGAATACAGGGAGGAAAGGTCGCAGTTGGAAAGGATTCTTTAGTGGCGAAGAAGGGTGAAGTTATAAAGGACGTGGTGGCTAAGGCATTACAAAAATTAGATATAAGGCCTTTTGAAGTAAGAGTACATGTTCCTCTTGCATATGAAGGTGGAATAGTATACAGCGAAGAGCTTCTCAATGTTGACGAGAAGAAATTATTATCAGATATAGCAGCCGGATACTTTAATGCAAGAGCAATTTCAATGGAGATTGGATATGTAACAAAAGACACAATAGAACCTTTGATGCAGAAGGCATATCGCAATGCAAGATATATTGGAATTGAGAGAGATATTATGCTTCCTGAATTAATGGAAGAATTGATGAAGAAGGCAGCAAGGCAGGCACAGTCTGTAAATTCAGTAGTGCCTAATGCTGCATGATCATCAAATTAGATGTTTTTGAGGTGAATTTATGGAGTATATCTACGCTGCTTTGTTGTTGCACGCAGGCAAGAAAGAAATAACAGAGGATGCATTGAATGCAACCGTAAAGGCTGCTGGCTTGACACCAGATCCAGCAAAGGCAAAGATGGTGGTTACAGCTCTACAAGGAGCAAACATAGATGAGATATTAAAGAACGCATCTATGCCAGTTGCAATAGCAGCTCCATCTGGTGGCGCAGCTCCAGCTGAAGCAAAGAAAGAAGAGAAGAAAGAGGAGAAGAAGACAGAAGAAGAAGCAGCAGCAGGACTTGGTAGCCTGTTCGGCTAATTCTTCTATTTTCTTTTTTATTTTATTGTCAGTAATCTTTCTCTATTTTTTCTTGTTTTCTGGTTTTTCTTAAGACTCTAAAATCTGCCTATTCACAAAAGAGATATAAAATTTTGTTTCATAATTATATTATGCAGATTCAATCTTTAGGTAAGCATGTTAATAATGAGCATTTTTTTAATACATTAATATTTTCTGCATTAGTAAATGCACAGAAAGAGGTCGATTCCGAGAATTATATTTCAAAAATCCAATTAAGTAAGGGAGCAGAAGAGTTATTTAAAAAATTAGGTCTCAATGGCAGTTCAGATTTACTCACTTTTTTTGGAAAACAAAATAAGACCATGTTTTTTTATTTCAAAAGGGTGTGTTGATTGATCTTAGGATCTTAAAAGAAGAGGATAAGGCATATGTGCAATTTAATTTTAATCCGTTAATAAATTTCTTTAAATTAACGCCAGATGCTGAAAAGGTAATAGCAATAGTTTCAAGATTGGAGAAAACTAAAAGAAAGAACTTCAACTATAATTTTTTAGTTACCACTACAGATATGAATTCATTGGTTAATGAAATTAAAAAATACACAAACGATAAAATTGAATACAAACAAATAGGAAAGGATAAGTTTAATGTTACCATTACAAGAGGCGATCCAAAAATAAGAGAAATTAGCGAAAATGCTAAGTCAGATGCATTTGCATGTCTGGCAAATATTTATTTCAGCAAAAGCAAAAGGAAACAGTTTGTTAATTTTCTTGTAGATTTGTGGAATGCACCCTACAATGATTTCGAAAGTAGAAGAGCAATAGAGGAGGTGTTTTCAAAAGCAAGTTGGAAGGTGTGGAGTGAAATAAAGAATCATTTACCTGCTGCAATAAGGGACCAAATCGCTAAGAAGAGAGAAAAGGCTCTGCCAAAAGAGAGATTGGAAGAGGTGAAAAAAGAAATCGCTTTTAGTAAGAGATACAAACAGTTAGAAAAAATTATTTCATCTATCAAAGAAGTAGAATCAAGTAATAAAGAACTTAAAGACGATCTAAAGAAGCTAAGAAAGGAGATTAAGAAAATATTAAAGATAGCTAAAGAAGAAAATAAAGAAGATGTAATAAAGAAAGAGATAGAAAGCTATGCAGCAAGAAATCTAAGAGAGGATTGGTATTTACATTTAGAAGAAATATTCAAATTTAGGACATTTTTATCCAAGAAATATTCAAACGTTTTAAAGTGATTTTATTTCGTTTTAATGATTCGCAATAATCTTCCATTAAGTCTGTTTAGATTAATTTCCAACACTCCTTTTTGTATTCCTATCGGTTTTCCTAATCCTTTTTTAATTGCTTTTCTATAATCCTCAATAGTATCTACATTAGCAAATGTATACACGCTCCCTATCTCTCTTAGGATATGCGCATCGCTGCCACCGATTTGTGGAATTTTATTCTTTGTTGCGTATTCTATTGCCTTTCCATTTTCTTTTGCGTTACACCTTCCATTTATTGACTCTATCACATCAAGTTTTATCTTTCTTTCGGATAAAAATTGCAACATATTTTGTTTTCGAAACATACCTGAGAATGGATGGGGTATTGCAGCAATCCCATTTCTTTCATGAATCTGCTCAATTATTTCTTCAACATTTTCAGGAGTCTGTTCTTCTTTTTTTATTTTCAGGTCTTCGTCTAAAAAAAGAGCAAGGATCTCACCAATTTTCTTTCCTTTCTTTTCACCAAACTTTGGTTTCTTTCTTATCACTATTTCTTTTCCTGCAACAAATACAAGTCCAAGTACCTTTGCAGCCTTTTTTCCTCTTTCCCATCCAGAAGAGGTGTCATGGTCTGTTATAGCAAATCCATTCAGGCCAAGCGCCTTTGCTCTTGAAGCTATTTCTTCAGGGCTGCAGCATCCATCAGAGTATATCGAGTGAATATGAAGATCAAGTTTCATTAATAATCTATTTGTATGATAACATTTTATATCTTATTTTATAATATTTAATATGGACACTAAAAACATTGGGGATGGAAAAGTAGAGAAATACTATCTTTCATGGGAAAAAATAGAAAAAATGTGTCAGGACATAGCGAACCAAATAGAAAGGCAGAATATAAAAATAGATAAGATAATAGCAATAAGCAGAGGAGGACTTATTCCAGGAAGAATACTCTCCAGTATTCTTAAAAATAATAATTTGTCCACTATAAGGGTTACATTTTATACAAAACCGGGCGTGGCTAAAGAGAGGCCTCACCTAGCAGAGGACCTTTCAACAGATGTTACAGACAAGAAGGTGCTTATTGTTGATGACGTTGTTGAATCTGGAAAGACGCTTTCTCTTACATATAATTACCTTAAAGAAAGAGGAGTTAAAAAAGTGTATACCGCAGCTCTTATTGATAAAACTGTTGATGGAAAAGAAAAAATTATGTCTCCAGATTTTTATTCGGAAAAGATCGCTAATAAGTGGATCGTTTATCCTTGGGAAAAATTTGAAGAATGATAATTTTAGCAATTAACAATAAATCACTCATTTTTGGGATATCCGAATCTTCCTACTAGAGGAACAAACATAACAGGCAAAATAGCTCTTGTAGTGATGCCTCCATTTTCATTCTTTTCAACTAAAACAAGATCCTGCCAGTATCCTATGCCAACCGGAATAAGCATCTTTCCTCCTTTCTTCAATTGTTCTAATAGAGGTGGTGGGATCTGCGGGGCACCAGCAGATACAATTATTCTGTCAAAAGGTGACCTTTCCTGCAATCCTTCAGTTCCATCCTTTACAATTATCTCAACATTTTCAATTCCCAGCTGCTTTATTATCTGCTTTGCATTCTCCGCAAGTTCTTTTATTCTTTCTATAGAATATATTTTTCCATTATTTCCTACAAGCTTTGCCAATAAACACGTCTGCCATCCAGATCCAGTTCCAACCTCAAGCACAGTCATTCCTTCCTTAACATTTAATTCTTTAAGCATTATTCCAACCATGGAAGGGGCAGAGATTGTTTGTCCAAATCCAATAGGTAAAGGAAGATCCAGATAGCTTGAATCTTTTAGCTCAGCCGGGATAAACAATTCTCTTTTAATTTCTCTCATTGCTGAAGCTATCTTTTCATCAATATAATTATTTTTAAAAAGATATTCTATCATTATGCTATTCTTGTCTTCTTTCATAGAATCACATAATAATAAAGATATAAATATCTTAATGTCTACTACTATATTAAAATATAATCAAACATCATCTCAAGAATTCTAATTATATTTATTCATTTTTAGTTTTTTACAGGTGTTTTTATGAAGTGTATAATAAATGGAAAATCAAATAATATAAGATTTGAAGGAACAGTTCAGGAACTTCTAAGCAAGCTTGGAATAAGCGAGCAAATAGTGATTGTTAAGGTCAATGGGAAGATTGTCACAGAATTAGATAAAGTTTCCAATCAAGATAATGTTGAAATCCAGAAAGTAATACTTGGTGGATGATTTAAAGGTGTTAACAGTGGTTAAATGTTCTTTCTGCAGTAAGCAGGCAGTAATCCATCTATCATATTCAAATACAAATCTATGCGAGAAGCATCTTGTTTATTCAGTGGAAAGAAGGGTGAAACGCACGATCAGGGAATATGGGATGTTGGACGGAGCCAAACATGTGGGAGTAGCGGTTTCTGGTGGAAAAGACAGCCAAGTTCTTTTGTATCTTCTAAACAAGATAGCAAAGCCAATGAGAATAAAGCTTACTGCCATACTTGTGGATGAAGGAATAGAAGGATATAGAGATAAGATCATACCAGAGGCCAAGAAGCTTGCTTCTGAGCTTGAAGTCCCTTTAGAAATAGTGACATTCAAAGAGCTAACAGAACATACTCTAGATGAGATAATGTCGATAGAGAAAGAAAGGAGGGAGGATTCATCGTGTACATATTGCGGTGTATTCAGGAGATACGCATTAAACCTTGCAGCAAAGAGATTAGGGGTTGATAGATTAGCTATAGGGCATAATCTTGACGATATGGTTCAGAGCTATCTAATGAATATATTAAGAAATGAGGGTTTGCTTTTTAGATTCAAGCCTATGGGTGGCGCAATAGAAGATGAGAGATTTGTTATGAGGATAAGGCCTCTTTTCAAGATTCCAGAGAAAGAGATAGCAGTCTATGCTGTTGTAAAGGGTTTCAAGTCTGTATTTGTGGAGTGTCCTTATGTCAATGAAGGCCTAAGGCCTTTGGTGCGTGATTTCATCAATTTAGCTGAATCTAGATATCCAGGAACAAAGTTTAAGATTCTTCAAAATTATTTAGAGACAAGCAGTGTGATTTCAGACAAATTCGATTCTAGTAGAAAAGAAAAGAAAATAAACAGCTGCTCAATTTGTGGAGAACCAACTTCAGGTTCAATATGCAAAGCATGCAGCCTTTTGGAAAAATTGAAAAGAGAGAAGCGAGTGTAAAATATTAGAAAAATACTAGATTTTGTTTATAGAATTGATTATATCTATAATTTGAGTTAAATCCTCAATCATATAATCTGCTTTTGGACCTTTCGCCTCATCGCTGTTGCATTTTCTATTAAGATATACTGTAATAAGGCCAGCATCTTTTGATGGCTCAATATCATTCGAATAGCTGTCGCCAACCATTATTATTTCTTTTACATCCCTGCCTAATTTTGAAGCTATCCATAGGAAATATTCTTTTGTTTTTATATCTATACTTTGGCATAATTTGTTCTCTTGAATATACTGCTCAGTTACAAATATTTCATCTATAAGCATGTTTAAATTCGTCCAATTTATTTTATCTATTTGTTTATGTGTGATTCCTGCTGTAGCTATTCCAATACAAAGTCCTTTTTTCTTAAGAGAAGTCAGAGTTTCTATCACCTCGTTGTACAGGAAAGCGAAATATGCATATTTTGTTTTATGATGCGCACTTATTCCTGCTGTCGCTATCCTATCAATCTTTAGCTGGTCATTTATTCCCAAGTTTTTGCAAACTATCATTGCGGTTTCATCAATAAGCTTCCCATAATTAGATCCTTTTTCTTTTCTTATCTTTTCCATTGTTTCCTCAAGCACTTTTCTTGACAACTTTATTCTGAACTTTTCAGTTGCCTCTGACTGCATTCCAATTATCACTGCTCTTTTTGAAAGCTCCTTGTATTCATTTGTATTCAAAATTGTATTATCCCAGTCAAACAAAACAGTTGTTATTGCCATGAAATAAAGACACAAGACAAATATAAATACATTTCGCCTATATTATTTTTAGATTTAATATATGGTGGTGTAGTTATGAAAGAAAAAAGAATGATAAAAGCAATAATCTTTGATATGGATAACACTCTTTTAGAGCTGAATGTTGATTGGTATAAACTTACAAATGATATAGATTATGAATACTTCCAGGGAAGGTATTCGCACTTAACCCCGCATAAATTTTTTGTTGCTTTTTTCTCAAAGCTTTTAGATAAGCTTACAAGCAGGCAGAAGAAAGAAATTAGAGAAAAGAGATTAGAGAAAGAGATGGAAGGACTGGCAACAGGCACATGTTTCCCTTACAGAGGAATCTTGAAATCTTTAAGCAAGAAATACAAGCTTGGTGTTGTGTCTGGAAATTATCGCCAAACAGTAATAAAAGCATTGCAAAAGTGTGGATTTAGAAAATACATTAAAGCAATAGTATCTATAGATGATGTTCCAGAATCAAAGCCATCTCCTCTTCCTTTGCAAAAGGCACTTAAAATGTTAAGGGTTAAGCCAGAGGAAGCAGTTTATGTGGGAGATCACCCAGATGACATAAAGGCAGCTAGGAATGCAGGAATGCATTCAATAGGCGTGCTTACATACAAGAGAAAATACGATCAACTTCAGAAAGAAAATCCAGAATTAATAATCAAAAACTTATTTGAGCTTGAAGGCGCGATTGATCAATTAGAACATAAAATGCGAATGAACTGAAAGTGAATAATGTTTAATTGTCTCTCAAATAGATGAATTTTAAATTTATTGCTTATATTTTATTATGGCAGAATCTAAAAAGATACAAATTGGAATTTCTGGAATAGATGACATGCTTAATGGCGGAATACCTAAAAGGCATCATGTGCTTGTTTCAGGTGGTCCTGGAAGCGGAAAAACATTATTCTGCTTTGAATACCTTTACAGGGGTGCAAAGAAAGGTGAGAAAGGTCTTTTTATTACCTTAGAAGAGGATCCAGAATTAATAGTTGAAAACGTAAAGGGCGCATTTTCAGGATTGAAGGATATAGATTCAATGATAAATAAGGATATATTTATCATCAAACCTGCAATGTATGACTTCAAAAACTTTTCAGACATCCTCCAGTCGTATGTGGTTCACCATGGAGTTAAAAGAGTGGTCATAGATTCATCTACTTTACTCAGATTCAGCTTTGAAGAGGTTTTAGAGTTTAGGAAGAAACTTATTGAATTCCTTAGTTTCTTAAGAAATCTGGATTGCACTGCATTGATTACTTCAGAGCTAGAGAATCCAGTAAGAAACAAAATGAAGTTCAAAATAGAGCATTTTGCAGCAGATGGAATTATAGTTCTTTACAACATGCCAAGAAAGGAAAAAAGAATAAGGGCTTTAGAAATAATAAAAATGAGAGGAACAGACCATTCAAGAGATTTAGTCCCAATGAAGATCACATCCCAAGGAATAACTGTATTTCCGGGTGAAAAGATCTATTGATTGATGATAATATAGAGATTTAATAAGAGAGTTAAGATAGTGGTTCAATGAGAATCGATAATGAATATGTTTCATTTATTTTCGATCTTGAACAAGATATAGATTTAAGCAAGCTTTCAAAAAGCAAGAACTTTCTTTCGCTTCCAAATGAATCTAACTTTTTGTTTTCTGTTATTGAAAACAAGATATTTTTCATTGTTTTTAAAAGCGGAAAAGTGAGGATCACCTATCCAAACGGTGATGTAGAATCTCTTCAGAAAAATATTTCAGAGTTTGCACCAAAGATAAGTGAATTATTCAACGAAGTTAAAGAGAAGGCTAAGATAAAGGCAAACATATCCTCAGTTATTTCAAAAGGAAGATTGGAAAGCGAAAAAGATGGCTTTGAGATAAGAAAAGATATCTGCGAGAAGGATTGTTCGATTCCAGTAGGGCTTTTTTTCGATTTGGCTTTTCTTTCTCCAATGCAGTTGTTCGGTCAATACAACCATGAAAGATTGCTAACCTTTTCAGGAGAAAAATTCGGTAGAAAGATATCTGCTAAGAATAAGCAACATTTAGAGAAAGAAATAAAGAAGTTTATTGAACAGAATAATTTAGGGTTAGTTGAAATAATCAAACCGAAGGAGGATGAAATAGGAGCCATGCCTTTTTCTTCCTTCAGAGTATATAAAAGCAAGTTTGTGTATGGATTGCCGCCAACTGGAAGGGCAGAATGTTATTTCATACAAGCTCTGATAAGGGGCGCATTTGCAGCATATCTTAAGCAGGAAAATATTAATGTGATTGAAACTAAATGTTGGAGAAAAGGAGATGTTTATTGCGAATTCAATGTTTACCTGTTAAAACATTCATGATTAGTATTTATATTACGAATTTATAGGTATAGATATTTTTATTAATTAGATGTATTAATATTTTTATTAATATTCTAAAAATATATTCTAATG
This sequence comes from Candidatus Micrarchaeia archaeon, assembly GCA_038886535.1. Classification (GTDB taxonomy): domain Archaea; phylum Micrarchaeota; class Micrarchaeia; order CABMEP01; family CABMEP01; genus DTQF01. Next base: position 41,804 of record JAVZXS010000002.1, read on the forward strand.
ATCAATAAAAAGTACAATAAAAAGTAGGTTTTATGAAATCTCAAAAGGATAAAATAGGAATAGATTTTATAGATAATCTAATGCAAGGAGGACTTCCATCAAAGACAGCTCTGCTAATAGAAGGCACATCTGGAATTGGTCAGAATGTCATGCTTTATCAATTCATTTATGAAGGAATAAAGAATAACGAAAAATGCATCTATCTATTTTCAGGGCATATGATAGATGAGATATTGGATGAGTTTGAGTCTTATGGAATAGAGGTAAAGGAAAAAGATATTGTTTGGATTGATGCCTCTTCTTCAAATGAAAATGCAATTCAATGCGATTTATCAGAACTTTACACTGTTTCTTCAGCTATTAAAAATGTGTTATCAAGCAGAAAGAAAAACGAAAAGATAAGATTTGCTACTGATGCAGTATCTCCCATGCTGATGGCAAATAATCCAGCAGAGGTTTACAAGTTTCTTTCATCTCTTATAACAGAGCTGAAGAAAGCAGATGCACTGTCAATGTTTATAATCGAGGATGCAATGCACGAACCACAGGTAACTGCATCTATAGAGCAACTTTGCGACGGAGTTATTGAATTAAAGGCAATTGAAAGAGATTTGGAAATCGAAACAGTAATGAAGATAAAGAAGATGAAGAATATTCCTCCATTTCAAAAGTATTTCAAATATAAAGTTACAGAAGAAGGTATAATAGAAAAGAGGGAATAACATGTCTGAATTTACAAGCGAATCAAACTTAACAAACATAATTGCAGAGATCGCAGGATTGTCAGCTCCATTCTATTTAATAATTGCATTGTCTCTGCCAATCATAGCCGCCTTACTAGTATATAGATACTTAATAACTAATAAGATAGTTGTTGACAAATTAGCAAAGAAAAGACTCTTTGCCTCTATGCTTACTGCAGTGTTTTCAATCTTATTCACTGAGATAGATGCAATAGGATCACTGACTGGATTGGAATTCGGACAATATGTTCTGATAAGAAGATATGTGGGTGCAGTTGCAATATACGGAGTTTATCTTTTGTTCTGTTCGCTAATTGAATCTGCTTTGAAATATGATTACACCCATAACAGAAAGAGGCTAGTGCAGGACGGACATATGGGAAGAATATCCAGCTTCCTTCTCATAGCCATACTGATTATTTCTCCATTTATTGGGGATAAGCAGCTTTCAGATTTCTTTACATTCATGATAGCAGTACTCTTGCTTTTAATTATGATAATCGCACTAAAAGTTTTGAAAGATACTGAAAAGGGAATAAAAGACAAAACAACAAGAAAATTCACTGTATGGTCTTGCTATCAGGTAGTTTTCATGAGCATAGGCGCATTTTTCAATACAGTTGCAATATTGGCAAGCCTTCCACCTGCAGCAAACCTGATAAGAATACCGATGTCAATCCTAGTTGCATATGCAGCTTATAAGGTTTCAAAGAATTTAATAAAAGTAGAAGAAGAGTAATAAGGTGATCTTATGGATTCAAATCTTCCAAAAAGAAGAGAGACATTTCAGGTAAAGGTCGGAGACATAACTATTGGCAGCCAGCATCCAATCGTAGTCCAGTCAATGACAAATACCAATACAGCTGATGTTGATTCAACTGTAAAACAGATAATAGAACTTCATAAAGCAGGATCAGAAATGGTAAGATTCACAGTAAAAGATGATGAAATGGCAAAGGCAGTTCCAGAGATAAAGAAAAAACTTATTGATCAGGGGTACACTCTTCCTCTAATAGGGGATTTTCATTTCAACGGAGACATCCTTCTTTCAAAATATCCAAAGATGGCAGAGTCTCTTGACAAATGGAGGGTCAATCCAGGAAATGCAGGAAGCGATGAAAGATTTAGAAATATCATAAAGCTTGCAATAGATTACAACAAGCCTATAAGAATAGGCGTAAACGGAGGTTCATTGGATCAAAAACTTCTTGCAAGGATGATAGAGAAGGATTTGAAGAAACCAAAAGAAAAGCAGCTTGGTTCCCACAGGGTTTTTCTTGATGCAATGATAAAGAGTGCATTAACATCTGCAGAATCTGCAATAGAGGCAGGAATGCCAGAGAATGCAATTATATTATCAGCTAAGGTATCGAATGTGAGAGATCTCATTTATGTTTATTCTAATCTTGCAAAGAAATGCAAGTTCCCCCTTCATCTAGGGCTGACAGAGGCTGGAGGGGGATCAAAGGGAATAGTTGCATCAGCACAAGGAATAGGGATTCTTTTGAATCAGGGAATCGGGGATACGATTCGTGTTTCTATCACTCCAAGGCCAGGGCAAAGTAGGACTGAGGAAGTGATTGTTGCCCAAGAAATACTTCAAACTCTTGGTCTCAGGGCGTTCTTCCCGATGGTTACGAGCTGTCCGGGTTGTGGAAGAACAACGAGCACTGTTTTTCAAACCATAGCAGAGGAGATAAGCAAGTATCTTCAGCAGCAGTCTCATGTTTGGAGGGCGCAGGGATACAAGGGATTTGAAAACATGAAGGTTGCAGTCATGGGGTGCATTGTCAATGGTCCGGGCGAGTCAAGAGAGGCAAACATAGGACTAAGCCTGCCAGGATCTGGAGAAACCCCATCAGCTCCTGTGTTTGCAGATGGAAAACAGATTGCAACCCTGACCGGAGATGCAAGATCCATCTCAGAGCAGTATAAGAAATTGATAGAGGATTATGTGAAGACGCATTATAGAATTTGATTTCCTGGATTTTATTAAACAGCATATTTATAAATATATACTATAATTATCATATAAGCGACATTGTTGATATTATTGGTAAAAGTATAGTAATTATACTATTACCTTATCAATTTTAGTCGCTTATTTTATATTTGGGTGAATCTAATGAAAAAATTATCTGTAATTTTGTCTTTCTTTCTTTTTGGACTGCTGAGTGCAGTCTCTATTAATTTAATCTCTCCAGCAAATAACACATTTACAAATCAAACAACTGTTGCTTTTGTATTTAATGCTACAGATGATGAAAATACAACTCTAAATTGTAGTTTGTATATCAACGACGCTCTCAATATAATAAATGAAACAGTGGAGAACAGTTCAATTACTAATTTCACACTTACAGATGTTAGTGAAGGAAATTATTTGTGGTATATAAACTGTAGCAATGGAATAGACATAAATACCTCTGATATTTATAACCTCACAATTGATACATCTGGCTTCATAATCTATTCAATAGGTGCTGCAGAACCAGATCGGTTTGTGTCGAATAATTCTGCAAATAATCAGCTAACCTTGATTGTAAATGCATCTGACAATGGACCTGCAGGAATTGATTATTTAACTGCAAACTTCACAGCATTGCAGCAACCAGGACTTGATTATGTTAATATGACATATAATGATACAACAGGATTGTGGAATGCAACGATAACAGTTACAGATGTAAGCAATTTTGAATTCACTCCACTTAATGTTTCTGTATTCGGTTTCGATAAGGCTGGCAATGGATTGGGCGGAGGACAGTCATCAACTATGTTCACTCTCTACAAATTCAGCCAACCTACATTTGTCGGTAATCCATGCTACCAATGGGGAGATTCAACAACAGATTTGACCGAAGAAACAGATTTTGAGCATGTAAACTATGTGCTTGAACTACAGGTCAATGTATCTTGCATGATGGACGGATTGCCACCAGGTTCTCCAAGCTGGATGAATCAGTTTGAAACTGTAGCATTGTTTAACTTTACATCCTTAAACTTTTCCGATCCTTCAACAGGTCCAAAGCTTGCAGCTCTCGCAAACAACATGCAAGTAAATATCACCCTGCCTGGAGAATTTGGAGATTCAAGAATATATTTCAATACATCATATCTCTCTGAATTTAACACAACCGCAGTTGTGAAATTATTCCATCTTCCATTTGTTTCACAACCAAATATTGAACCAGATCCAGACGCAGCAGGTTATGATGACACTTCAATTGTGTGGGACCAGGGCGTAGGAGAAGGTAATCTTACCTTCACAGTTTATGGTTTCTCAGGCTACAATATAACTGATGACGTAGCTCCAAACATAACTTTGAATTCACCAAACCCATCTATGCCATATACCAATGATTCTACCCCAACAATAAACATAACTCTAAATGGAACAAAGACAACAATAAGCTACTTGCTTGTTCAGATAGATAATACAAGCTATGTGTTTAATTCAACAGTCAACCAAACCAATTGCCAAGCAACTGCAAATCCAGAAATCATGAATTGTGTGTTTGATAGCAGCAATTTGTCAAACGGACAGCACACTTTGTTCATACTGACGCGTGACTTTGGTGGGGAATCTGGAAACGCAGCAAATTACACAATTAACTTTACAGTAGATACTGTAGCTCCAACAGTAAATATCACTTCGCCAACATCAAATTCAATTAAGGGAGAAGTAATACATATACAGATTACTGTTTCTGAGACTGCAGATACAAATATTTCAATATACAATAGTACAGGTGCACTAGTTAATTCAACAATGATAAATAACAATACATCAATATCTACTTCATTGTCTGTTCCTGCTGAAGGCATTTATTCCTTAGTTGCAACATCCTGTGATATTGCAGGAAACTATGGAAATGCAACAGTTTCAAATATAACAGTTGATATGACAAATCCAGTTGTTGTCATATCATTACCAACAAACGATACAGAATTTGATTCCGCAACGATAACAATATCTGGAAATTCAATAGATGAAAATCTGAACTACACAAACATTTCAATCCAAGTTAGTGGACAGTTAATAAGTTCCACCACAACAACAAATTCATCATGGAGTGTCAAATTAGCAGTTAACGCAAGTTTGAGTGAATATTATATCATGGCAAAAGCATATGATCTTGCAGGCAATTATGGAATTGTAAATGTAACAAATATAACAGTTAATGATACAACTGCACCATCTGTAACTGCTATAAGCGCAACAACTTCAGGATCAACAGTTACACTAAGTGTAACAACAAATGAGTTTGCAGTATGCAGATATTCAACAAGCGACATTGATTACGAAAACATGTCAAACATGACAACAACGGGTGAATTATCGCACAGCCATTCAATAACGTACAGTTCAACAACATCTGGAACATTTTATGTCAGGTGTGTAGATCCGATTGGAAATGTAATGAACTCATCAAACAGTACAACTTTCAGTGTTACAATATCTTCAGGAAGTTCAAGCTCTTCATCATCAACCACAAACCAAACAACAAATGTCACACCATATGTTCCACCTGTGACACCGCCAACAACACAACCGCAACCTGAAGAAACGCCAGCCCCAACAACCCCTATAAGTGTTGTTTCATCAACTGCTTCAACAGTTGTGTTTAGCTTGAATGCAGTTGCTGGAGAACAAATAACTATAGATGTTGCAAAGATGGCAAGCGGAGTTGCACAAGGCACTGGAATATCAAAGATATCAATCGCTACAAGATCAGCAGTGTCTAATGTACAGGTTGCAATAAAGCCTGTAGAAAAACCATCTTCCATTCCAGAGCCAGCAAAGAAGGTTCTCAATTATATAGAGATTAGCTTTGGAGGAGCAAGCGATGCAGTTCAAAGCGCAAAGATAACATTCACATTGAAGAAGTCAGACATCAGAAAGCAAAACATAGATTCAGATACAATCAAGCTCCTAAGATATGCAAACGGACAATGGCAGGAGCTCCAGACAGTGAAAGGATTTGAGGATCTTGAATCAATAACATTTGAAGCAACCACGCCAGGCTTCAGCTACTTTGCAATTGCAGGAAGCGAGATACAGGCTCCAGCAGAAACTCCTAAAGTTACAACAACAACTACTGAAGAAGAACCCGGAATAACAGTGGTTTCTGAAAAGAAGGAGGAGAGCCCGTTAGGATTGATACTGCTGATAGCAGTTATCCTGATAATAGGATACATTGTGCTAAGCAGCCAGAAGCCATGGAAGACAAAATAAATTAAATTAAGCCAAGTTGATAAAAGGGCGCACGCCCTGCTTTTTATTTTTTATTTATTTTTTAAGTTCCTTTTCGTATTTTGCTATATTTATATTTCTTTTCTTCTTTAATACCATTGTTTTCAAAAATTGAAACATAGGTGTTTTTATGGAGATAATAGTTGCAGAACCTAAAGGCTTCTGTTTTGGAGTTAAAAGATCTATTGATATGGTTGAGAAGGCGATCAAGGAAGGAAAGAAAAACATTCAGATCTTTGGTCCTATAGTTCATAATCCTCAACAGATTGCTCTCCTTGAGAAAAAAGGAGTAAAGATGGTTAATACTATTGATGAGATCCAGCCTGGAACTGTTTTTATCAGGGCACATGGAGTTTCACCAGATGTTTTCAAAAAGATAAAGGAAAAAGCAGTAGAGGTAATCGATGCAACATGTCCCTTTGTTAAAGTGGAACAGGAATATGCAAGGAAGCTTGCAGAAGAAGGCTATCAAGTGATAGTAATAGGTGAAAAAAACCATCCAGAAGCACTAGGCGCACAAGGATATGCTCCGGGTTCTATCATAATAGGAAGTGTTGAAGAAGCAAGAGGGTTAAAGGAAACACCTAAGATCGGAGCTGTAGTTCAAACTACATTAGAGCCAGAGGCAGTGGATGATATAGTTGCAGAACTTTATCATAAGGCAAAGGAAGTGAGGGTTTTCAATACAATCTGCCAATCAACAAAGATGAGACAGCCTGCTGCAAGGAAGGTTGCACAGGAAGCTGACATAATGATAGTTGTTGGAGGAAAAAATAGTGGAAATACAAGAAGGCTTGCTGAGGTTTGCAGCAGAATAAAGCCAACCTATCATATTGAAACCGCTGCCGAGCTTAAAAACGAGTGGTTCAAAGGAGTAAACAAGGTTGGAATCAGTGCAGGCGCTTCCACCCCTGAATTCATAATTGACGAAGTTATAGAAGCAATAAAGCAAATCGATAAAAAAATTGGTAAAAATAATGAAAATAAAAGGAAAAAATGAGCTGATTTGAACTTCTCAACCTTAGATTATATTTTAGATTATTTAACCCCTTATTTCTGATTTTAAATTCAGTCCTAACTTTGCAATTGCAAAAACTTATTGAATATGTTTTAAAGATTGCAAAAGATGGATTAGAGCGGGAATAGGGCTCTCAGTGTAGATAGGCGTTGATTTAACAAAGGTCTACAATTTAAGAAAGGATTATAAATATTTATATATATCAATATGTCAATACAAGTTGTCAATACAAGTGGGGCTATGGAAAACATAAAGGAAACTTTGAAGATTTTGAAGGCATTGTCTGATGAAACAAGGTTAAGAATAGTTTATTTTCTTTTAGATGGCGAAAAATGCGTCTGTGAGATTTTCCCTCACGTAAAGAGGAGCCAATCAACTGTTTCAATACAGCTGTCAAAACTTGAAAATTTGGGAATTGTTGAATCAGAAAGGAAAGGAAAACAAGTTTTCTACAGGATAAAAGACTATCGTGTTTGCGATATTTTCAAGGCGTTGGGTTTTGAGAGAGGGAAAGTATTGAAGAAAGCCTGTTGCATGAAAAGAGGTGAACAATAATGAGGTCTAAATTTTTAGTGCTTGCACTTTTGTTTCTTCTGAGCATCTCTTTCGCTCAGAGTGTTTGTGTTTATTTCTTTTATGGTGACGGATGTCCACACTGCGCCAAGGTTGAACCATTCATCAATCAAATGAAACAAAAATATCCACAGTTAGAGTTGCACCAGTTTGAGATTTACAATAATAGAAGTAATGCACAATTGTTGAATTCTTTTTTTGATTCATACAACATTTCTCAGAAAGAAAGAGGAGTTCCGATTGTTTTTGTTTCAAACTTTTATATTATGGGGGACAGACCAATCATTGATAATCTTGAAGAAAAAATTCAAAGTTTAATTGAAACTGGGAGCGAGTGTCCTTCTCCTGAGATCACTGGAGTTTCTGGAATTGCTGAAAAGGAAGCATTGTCTGGGTTAACACTTGATCTGCCGCAGCTATTTTTTACTGCGACAGGAGCCGCTCTTGTTGATTCGATCAATCCATGTGCGATTGCAGTGCTCTTGATCCTGTTAACTGCCCTCCTTACAGCTGGAGAAAAGACAAGAGCACTTAAGGCAGGACTTGCATTCATTCTTTCAATCTATATAACTTATTTCTTATTTGGTCTTGGCCTGTTTCATGCCTTGCAGATAAGCGGACTCTCCTATTGGTTCTACCAAATACTTGGATTCCTTGCAATAGTAATTGGTGTACTTAACATAAAAGATTATTTCTGGTATGGTGGGGGAGGATTCGTGATGGAGATTCCTCGTTCTTGGAGGCCTACGCTCAAAAAACTACTGCAAAGTGTCACAAGTCCCTCTGGAGCATTTCTGATGGGCTTTGTGGTTTGCCTGTTTGAATTGCCATGCACTGGAGGACCATACTTATTTATGACGGGCCTCCTTGCACAGCAGGTTACTCAAGCAATAGCAATTCCTATCCTTCTCTATTACAATCTTCTGTTTGTTTTGCCTTTGATTGGAATTATTATCTTGCTTTACTTTGGAATGTCAAAAGTTGAAGAAATGGAGGAATGGAGAACTAGGAATATTCGTCTACTTCATCTCGTGGCAGGTCTTATCATGGTCGCATTAGGTGGTGCAGTTATTCTTAGGGTTATATGATCATTTAGCTACAGATAATATTCACAAAATTATGATGAGACAAGGAGAAGATATATATGGATCTATTATCGCTTTTGTTTGCTGGCATAACTGCTCTTCAAGAATACCTTTTAGAGCATACACTTACATGCCTTATACCTGCATTTTTCATAGCTGGTGCTATTACTGTGGTCATCTCGAAGGAATCTGTGCTAAAATATCTTGGTGCGAAGACTAAGAAGCGAATATCATATGCAGTAGCATCAATCATAGGAACAATCCTTGCTGTTTGTTCCTGTACTGTTCTTCCTTTGTTTGCGGGAATTTACAAGAGAGGAGCAGGCCTTGGTCCTGCGATAACTTTTCTTTTTTCTGGGCCAGCAATCAATTTGCTAGCTATCATTTACTCGGCGAGTCTGTTGGGCATTGATATCGGAATTGCAAGAACAGTAGCAGCCATACTTCTTTCAATAGTAATCGGTCTTATAATGGCTTATCTATTTAGAAATGAAAAAAGCAAAGGAGATCTGAGCATTGGAGAATCAAAAACCAAACCAACTGTGCAAGTTGTTTCCTTTCTTTCAATTTTAATCCTGATTCTTGTTATTGGAGCTGCACAAATAGAATTAACATTAAAGTCATTTTTCCTTATCGTTCTGCTTTTCGCTCTTATTGTTGTTCTCAAGATCTGGTATTCAAAGGAAGAGATAAAGGAATGGCTGAGTGCAACATGGGATTTAGCAAAACAACTTGTTCCATTGCTTTTGATTGGAGTTTTTATTGCAGGAATTATCACTGCAATTGTTCCAAGAGAACTAATTGAGAATTCCGTCGGAGGAAATTCAATAACCTCAAATTTAGTTGCTTCGATTTTTGGAGCATTCATGTATTTTGCAACTCTTACTGAAGTTCCGATAGTAAAATCTCTGATGGTTCTTGGGATGGGTAAAGGTCCGGCCCTTGCCTTGCTGCTTGCAGGCCCGTCTTTAAGCCTTCCAAACATGCTTGTAATAAACAAAGTTCTTGGGCTTAAGAAAACAGTTGCATATGTTTTCTTAGTAATTATTTTCTCTGCTTTAGCTGGGTTTATTTTCGGAATGCTGTGAGGTGACTGTGAGGTGAAAAAATGGTTAGAATGAAGATTGAAATTTGTGGCTCTGGATGTCCAAAGTGTGTCTCTACAGAATCAGTTGTAAGGAAAGTTGTGAAAAAACTCGGAATAGACGCTGAGATAAAGAAAGTTTCAGATTTCAATACAATGGCAGATTTGGGGGTGATGATGACTCCTGCAGTGGTAGTAAATGGAAAGGTGAAGATCCAGGGCAAAATACCAACTGAAGAAGAAATAGAGAAAGTATTGAAATAAAAAGATAAATAATAAAAAAATAAATAATCAAATTAAATTTTAGTCCATCAATCTCTTATTCCTTCAGGTGTGACTTTGAACACACATTCTCCTTCGGGCATGTTCGGCGAGTCTATAAGTCTTGCGATTCTTTTTTCTTCTTTTCCTCTTCTTACATATACCCTATATGTTGATTGATGCGCTAGAACGTGCCCTCCAATAGGAGTTGTAGGATCGCCGAATAGGATTGCAGGATTATCCATTACTTGGTTTGTAATGTAAACTGCAACATTGTATGTATCAGCAAGTCTTTGGAGTGCACGGATATGTCTGTTTAATTTTTGCTGCCTTTCTCCAAGAGCGCCCCTTCCTACATAATCTGATCTAAATTGAGAGGTCAAAGAATCAACTATAATTAGTTTTATGTTCTCTTTCTTTATCAGTTCGTCAGCCTTTTCAATTAGAAGAATTTGATGATCTGAATTCATAGCTCTTGCAACATGGATATTCTTCAAGACCTGATCCGGATCCATTCCTTGTGCTTCTGCTATCTGTCTTATTCTTTCTGGTCTGAATGTTGCTTCAGAATCTATGAAAAGTACTTTTCCGCCAAGCCCTCCTTGACCTTCAGGCTTTTGTACATTTACTGCAAGTTGGAATCCAACTTGTGTTTTCCCTGAACCAAATTTACCGAAGAATTCTGTTATCGCTTGCGTTTCTACTCCTCCTCCAAGCAATTCATCAAGTTCCTTTGATCCTGTGCTAATCTTTGCAATTTGTTTTCTTCTCTCGTAAACCTGATCTCCTGTTTCAAATCCAATTTCCGTTGCTTTCTTTGCAGCTTCTATTGCTTTTTTCGCATTGTCAACACTAATTTCACCTATCTCTGCAAGTTCATGTGGAGACGCAGTTGCAATCTTTTCAATAGTATCATATCCCTCTGCTCTGAGCTTTTCAGCAGTTGCAGGCCCTATACCTGGAAGATCTTCTAATTCTTTTACATACTCACTTTTTTCCTTTGCCATACTATCACCAATAATCCACTACAATAAATCCCGATTATTATATATTAGTATTTTGAAAACTAATTTATTTATAATTAACTTCTTTTTTATATTAACTTACATATTTATATATCTCATCTAACCTCATTTCCAGTGATTCTAGAAGGAGTGTTCTTTTAATAAATATTTTTTCATTTTTAATATTATTTTTTTTAGTTTTATTAATATAATTATCATCTCATTCATTTGCAAAATCGATAATTCTTTCTAATGATTCTTGTGGTGTTTCAATTGTATTAAGGAAGATGATGTCACATTTCTGAAGTAATCTTTCATATGCGCTTTTTCTTACTTCAGTCTTCCAGCTATTTTTTTGTAGCCAGTGTGGATTAAAGAAATCATTATTTACTAAATGCTTTAGTGCTTCTTTTACAGTTAATCTTGTAACAACAGGCTTATTCATCTCTCTCCTTAGGATTATGAATTTATTTATATCAACAGAATCAGCTATTTTTTCTTTCCCTACAACCTTTGAAAGATTAAGTATAGCTCTTTCTTTATTATCTATCTTTGCAAACCTCATTATATCTTTATATTCTTTCCAACTTTTGCTGAGGTCGGCTCTAATATATGTATTTTTTTCACTTCTGTATCCCATTGCTGTTCCATTTATGAACTTAAAATAAAACCAATCATCAGCTACTATCTTTGTATTTTGTTTTGTCAAAAGCCCATAGCTTAATGTTGTTTTTCCAGTTCCTGAAGGGCCTAGGATGCAAGTTCCATTCCCATTTACATTTAGTAATGCTGCATGGGCTGAAAATATATTATGGTTATCCTCTAATACATCTCCTATAAGTGCTAATGCAACTGATTTTAGCCATCCATAGTAATCATTATTTTTGAAGAAAGCAGTTCTTGATTTAGGGTCATATTGTACAGTTGGAATTCCTTTAGCAGCAGATCCAGATTCGATTGATAATAGCTTTGCATGCGATCTTATTCCTTCATCAATGAAAAACCAGTTTTCATCCCATTGGTCTTCCCATTCTTCGCTATCAGAATAGAAATGAAGGCATGCTCCACTTATGTTTGCCTTTCTTTCAAAAATTATGGAAGGAATGTACTTTTTGTATATTCTTTCCTTTTCATCTATGCTTATTATTTTTTTAACATATTTAGATTTAGTAGACATATGTTAATGGTTGGAAGGTAATATTTATAATATTTACACGTGTATATAAAATGTCAGCATGCTAGTTACTCTAGCAATGCATTTACGTTCTAAAAACAAAGGTGAGATAATATGAAGAAATTAGGAGTATTGATGGCATTATTTCTTTTAGGAACATTGGTTTTTGCACAGACCGGTTCATCAACAGAAGCAAGTACAAAGCTTAAATCCGTTCTTAGAACTGTTTGTGATCTTTCTGCAGGACTTTTAGGTCCAATAGCATTTGTACTTATTGTTCTTGCAGGAGTAGTATATGCAGGCAGTCAATTCTTTGGAGCTGAAGCTAGAGCAACAGGTTCAAAATGGGCAATGACAATGATAACTGGAGCAATAGTAGCATTCTTGCTATGGATTATAGGTCCAATGATAATTTCTGCATTCGGTGGTGGCAGCTACCAGATCGGTTCAAGTGCATGCTCTGGTTTCTGATTGATAATATTTTTTCTTTTAGTTGATTGCCATGTCAGATGCAAGGACTAGATTTAAAGGTCATTCAAAGAAATCAAAAAGCAATTCAACCTTATATTGGCTAGTCTTTGCTGTTTCTTTTATTTTTATTATTTCATTTTCGTTTGCACAGACCATCGGTTCTACACAGGCGTCAGACAAACTTAAAAAAACACTTTGCGATCTTTACAAAGATCTTAATTCAGTAATTCCAACTGTCGCATTTGTTCTCTTTGTTCTTGCAGGAGTTGCATATGCAGGAGGTCAATTCTTTGGAGCAGAAACAAGAGCAAAGTCAATATCCTGGTCAATGTCAATGGTGACTGGTGCAGTAGTTGGATTATTAATTGTTCAGGTTGCGTCCGTTCTTATTTCAAATCTTTCAGGTTATCAATTAAAGGACATTTGTCCTGTTTAAATAGTCAATATTTAAATTTTAAATATCTAACATCTTTTTAAATTTTTATTTATAATTTGTTAGTAAGGTGTTTAAATGAAAATCAATATCTTAATGTCAATAGCCTTTATGTTATTATTGTTTTCGTTCTCATTTGCACAGGGAACTTCTGATGTTACAGAAAGGTTAGTAGTGGGATTGAATGATGTATGTGTTCAATTGACACAGATTCTTCCTATAATTGCTATTGTATTGTTTGTACTTGCAGCAGTAATTTATGGAATTGGTCATATATTTGGTGCAGAGATGAAATCAAAGGCCACAGGCTGGGCTACTTCTATGGTTGTTGGAGCAGTTATCTCGCTTCTAATATTCTTGTTGGCAAGACCTATTCTAGGCATTTTTATTCCAGAGATATCCACCTCTGACTTCTGCACAGAAAGATTCTATCCATAAATTTTTTATTTCACTTTTTGGCATATTCTCTTTTATTCCTTTTTCTATTCAATACATAGCATTTAAAAACTTTTAAAGAAATAATAAAGCGATAGCTATGGCACTCGGATTTACTACTAGACAAATGGCTTATGGGGCGATAGGAGTTTCCATATTAGTTTTCTTAATAATGGCAACACTTCCAGGGGGAAGTACTTTACAATTCATCATGGCAGGTTTGTCTTTATTTACTGCAGTATTGTCATTTATTCTTTGGAAATACGGATATTGGATGGTTCCATTCATAACAAAGAGGCTTAACATAATTGAAGTACATGATGGGCAATGGGAAACCACTCCAGCACAGGATGCAATAGTTAAAAAGATAGGAGATGAATATTATGCATCTGTTTTTCTTCACATTAAGATGTACAAATCTACAACAGAAAGATCTCAAGAAGAAAACATGGTTTTCATAGATTCATTTGAAAGAGCAATTGCAAACATAAAATATCCAGTAAAGATTGCAACACTTCTTTATGCTAAGGACATAGCAAAATACAGAGAGGATATTGAGACAAAGAAATATGAAGCGCAATTAAAGCTTCAGAGAGAAAGAGAAAAATCAGAGCCCGATGTTTTGGCATTAGATAGATTGGAAAAGGAAGTAGCAATGTATGAGGCAGAGTTAAACAGAATCATTTCTGGAGAAAGGCCAATGGGATTGATTTCATATGCAATGACAACTGGGGTTGGAGTTACAAAAGATGCAGCAGTTGCAGTAGCAAAGAATCAGGCAGCTGAAATAAAGACATTGCTTGCAAACGCCCTTAATGTAGAGGTATCATATTTGTATGGAGAAGATATGATGAAGTGTTATGATCTTGAACACATGGTTCCTCCAACAATAAAGGCATTGAAAGATTTTGTTGAGGCATAGTTTGGTAAATTATTTTTTTATTGGTGAATAAATGGGTGATTTAAAGATAAACGATGTTCAGAATACGGATATAGGAAGAAGAACAATCATTGTCAGCCCACCAGAGCCACCCGCAGAATATCTAATGGGCGATCCTAAGGATTCAATATATTTAGGAAGAACAGCTGTTTTTAATGTTCCTTTCTATTGGAATTTCAAGAGATTAACAAATCCACATATCGCAATAACAGGAATCACTGGTTCTGGTAAATCCTATTTGATAAAGACATTTCTCCTCAGGGCAGCACTAGTATGGAATGCAAATGCAATCATCATCGACTGGGCTGGAGAATATAAGGCATGGGTTAAACAAGTCAATGGGGTTGTAGTAGCTCTTGGAAGAGGTTCTTATCTAAATCTTTTAGACCTTGGAGGCATGAAGCCTTCAGATAGGATAAAACAAGTAATAAGATCACTTGAAATACTTACTGATATAGGTCAATATCCAGAACAAAGGAGACTTATAGAAGAAGCGATAGAAAAGGCATATTTGAATGCAGGATTTAAGCTTTCAGAAAAGGATCAGAGAGATGCATTAGGCAATCCTCTAAGGCCGCCTACTCTTAAAGACGTTCAAAAAATTCTACAACAAATGCTTGAGACAGGGACATATGAGTTTCCTGCAGAACTTCAGAATGCTATTTATAAGATAAAGAAGTTTACTCTTGAAGGTGATGATTATTTTGCAGAACAGTCTACTATAGATCTTGACAAACTTCTTACATCTGGTCTTGTTGCAATCGATCTCTCGGGATTGCCAGACGAAACTTTCCGTGCGCTTGCAGCTCTTACCATTCTTCAATTCATAAAAGAAAAGATGAGAATGGAAGGATGGAAGCCAGAGAAGGGAATAAAACTTTTTGTTGTGCTGGACGAAGCTTGGAAAATTTCGAAGGATGAGAATAGCGATGCAGTTATGATTGTAAGAGAAGGAAGAAAGTATCAATTTGCACTGATAGTTGCATCACAGACTCCAACAGATATAAGTGAGGTAATATTCAGCAATGTAGGGACTGTAATTATGTTAAGATTAAAGTTTGAAAAGTATCTCGATTATTTGCAAAATTCATTGAGGTTTAGTAATTATATAAGACAACAGATTTTGGGATTTGGAGTTGGGCAAGCTGCGATTTCTATGGCTTATGAGCAAACCACTCCATTCAGCGAAACATTCATACTTAAGAAGATTGACGGTGAAGAGCCAATAGTTGATTACTTCATCGATATTCTATCTGTGCTGACAGAAGCACAAAGAAGGGATGAGACAATGCCAAAGAGTTTTTCAATGGAAAGAACAGCATTCAAGAAGAGATTGAGAGAAATGGGACTTAGCGATCAAAGAGTAGAGGAGATATCTACACTAATTGAAAAGAAGGCAAAGCACATCGATGCAATAGAATTCGTGATAGAGCTTGAAAGAAGCGGAGTAAACAGGAAAACAATTACAATGTTCTTCAGAGAGCTTGGAATTGATGATAGTACTATTATAAACATATTTACAAGAGCAGATCAGAAAAAGACAGGAGCAGGAGAAAGAGAATTAACTCAAATAACATTAGAATGATGACCTAAACATATTCAGATTGTATATTCATGTAGAAGGATTTAGAGGGATTTTGATGGCTAAAGTATGTATAATTGGAAAAGAAGAAGTCAAGGGAGGAAATTACAAGAAAGTCAAGGAAGATATAGTTATCTCATCCATAAGGAATCTTAAGAGATTCTTTAAGATCGCTGCAGAAAACGAGCTTGTAGTGTGTGAGAATCATCTCGGAGAGGCAATTAAAAGAAGAAAGGAATTTGAATCATCAATAGTAAAGATAGTTGCTGTGGTTGCAGTGATAGCGGTTATAGCAATCATACTAGCTTTACTCAATAACTCTCTCAATTTCATCCCAGCTACAATTTCAATGATCATCTTACTATTCATA
Source organism: Candidatus Micrarchaeia archaeon (assembly GCA_038886535.1). Classification (GTDB taxonomy): domain Archaea; phylum Micrarchaeota; class Micrarchaeia; order CABMEP01; family CABMEP01; genus DTQF01. The sequence continues at coordinate 58,234 of JAVZXS010000002.1, forward strand.
CTATTGATGTTTGTTTCTTTGTTTAGGTATTTCCCTGCAATAGAAAATGCAGAAATAGTTTCGAATGAGAAAGAGAAAAAGCAAAAAGAGACTACAAAGCAATTTAAAGAAAAGCAAAAAGTAAAGAGGAGATAAGATGGTTTCATTTGACAAGAAAGATCAACAGGTTTCATCAAGAGAACCATTCATCGAGGGATTTAGGATAGAAGCAAAGATGCTCAAAGGAACTCAGGAAATAATAGATGCACTTTCGCCATTGCAGTTCTTAGACATAGTAGAAACAAAAACAGGAATAGCAGCAATTAATGTCGAGAGAAGAGACATTCAAAAGAATCCATATCTCTTTTCCATAATCTATCTCAATCCAGATTGTATAGAGATAATATACAGCTATAACCCAGATGAGAGCCCAAAGAAAAGAAGATTAGAAATACTTCGCTACTTTTTGAATATTGTAACTCTTCTTGAGAATGTTTATTTCATTAATCACAAACAGCTTTATCAGGTTGTTGACAACTTCATGTCACGTCTTTTGGAATATACCTCTTCTACCTATGAGGAGCTTTTCTCAAAATATGATTCAGTAAAGGAAGAGTGCGACAGGATAAAGAAGCAGCTTGCAGAGGTAACAGCTGCAAATGAAAGCCTCAGGAAATCAAACATGGAGCTGAAGGAGCAGCAGAATCAATTGATGCTTAGGATAAAGGAACTCGAGATGGTTTCAGATGATGTTCTCATCTCAAGAATACAGACATGGTTGGATGAACATAATTATGAGATAAACATTTCTGATTTCGCTAGAATAAATAAGGTCAGTGAGCAAAGAGTAGAAGAGATACTTAATAAAATGGTAAGAGAAGGATATTTAATACAGAGAGAATAACAAATGCTATGTTGATGATTTCTTAATATTCTAATAAAGAGGATAGGTATGCAAGATGAGAAAAATCAAACAAATCAAAGAAAATTTGCAAAGGTACATAGGGCAGTATACAAGTTTAATATTAGAAGGATGTTCATACCTATCAAGAGATTTATAAAAAAGACAAATGAATTCACCCCACAGATGATCTTGGATTCATTATCATCTTTATTCAAGCCAAAGGAGAAGTATGGTGAGAAAAAAGAACTCAAGCCAATGAAACCAGTAAAGGCAATGCCTTCTCCTATAATGAATTTCATAATTGTATTCCTTTTATGCCTGTTGGCGATCGGAGGATATTTTCTTTTCATTTATTACACTGGTCCTTCAGAGCCTGTGACTCCTCCGGTAACAGAAATACCAAAACCAACTCTTTCAGTAAATGTATTGAGCTCAGGCTATCTTGATTCTTCTTTTGACAAGACAAGATGGTTTGCCTTAGTTGAAATTTCTTCCCAGAATGCTACAAACATAAGCTTGGATATGGTTATTCAGCAGAATCCCATCCCAAATGATGTTTATATATTAAGAGTTCCAAACTACCAATTTGCATCAAACTATCCTCAGTTCTATTCTGTTCTGAAGAACAAGCTTGAGAAGAAAGGATTGTATCTTTCAGAAATAACTATAGATGAACTTGTCTCTTTGCCATCCACAAGAAAAATAATTTTAGTGGTTCCTTCAGGCTATCTCCCAGCTGTATTTGTTGGGGAGGAATATGCAAATTTCACTCTAAAAAGCTTTGTTGAAAATGGAAATGTTGTAATCTACATAGGTTACAAACCAACAGACAGCATTCTTTATTCCAATTCTCCAAACCCGCAGCCATTATCTCTAGATAAGATAGCAAGCTGGCAGCTTTCATTTGATCAAGCTACAGATCAGCCATCATTCTTCTCGTTCAGGAATCCATTGTATTCTGTAAAGGCAGTAGGAAGTACATCAACCCGTCCAGCAGTAACAGGAGAACCTGGCGGTTTCTCTGTTAAGTGGGGTGGAGATGGGTTTGCATATTTTATACCAACCACAATAGATTTCTGGTGGCAATTTTCAGGTGAGAAGTCTGCAGAGGAGCTTGCAGATGCGATAGTAAATGGAAAATGGGGCTATGGTCTTTCAAGAATACAGAAAACCATTCCTGTGAATGGTTCCATAAACAAGCAGATAATCATATTCAGCTCGCAATTTAAATTCCCGGACAGCACAAGGGTTTCAAGATCTTATGGGAAGCTTTATGTTCAATCCCTGAATCAGGTAGAGAACCTAACTGAAATCAATGGTATTTCTCTTCCTGTCAGATTTCCAACCAGGCCGAATGGCATTTTGATGCATGATGATGTAGCATTAAATTCAATCATAACTGGAAATCCTCTTGAGATAAAGTACTCTTTAAACGAAAATACAACTGAATTAAGACAGCTTTATTTATCTGCCATATCAGAAAACAATGAAGAAATTTTATTCACGCCTATAACTGCTGCTCCAGTACCTCTTAAGCTTTCAAATGCAGTATATAGATTTGATAACAGGCTTCCGCAAGGCAATTATATATTAAGAATAACAGATGACAGGCGAAACGTTTATGCACAATCATATCTTTCAATGGCATCTTTCAATATCGAACCTTACATCACAGATTTCATATCTGGCAATTATATCTTTAATGTATATTTCTCATCAACAGGTGAGCAATACACCTCTGATTTGAAGAATGTGGTTGTCTCAGTTGATGATGGAGACAAAAAGACACTCGAGGTAAGACAGGGTAGAATTTTATATAACGCCACTCCTATTACTGTGCCTGGTGTTCATATATTTAAATTTGAATTCGGGCCGGATACAATTATTCTTCCAGTAACTTACACAAGACCTGTTTCTATGTTTGAGAGGCCAGAAAACATAGCAATGGGAATAATCGCAATACTTCTCTTTGCAATCGGGTATTTGATTTCAAGACCAGAGGCAGTAAAATATTCAATAGATGTTCCAGATTTCCCACCCTTACAATCAATAGCAGTTCCAATAAAAAGAGAAAAAATATTGGACATGTTTGATTCGATAAATGCTGATCTTAAATGGAAATATACTCCACTTACAATCAATGATCTAAAGATGGGATTCAAGAAGATAATGTTCAGAGGAAAACCTCTTCTTGTTGGCGATTACAATCTTGAAATGGTTCTTGACAAGCTTAAGGAAGAGGGATATGTTGTCCAGTCAATGGATTATTATGGATTAAAAAGATGGGAGAAGGAAACAAGAAAATCAATTTATTACCTTGCTCTTGTTAGGGCTCTTAGGGATGTGTTTGTAACAGAGGGAATTCCATTCCTTCAATTTGGACAGAGGGGAGATGCAGATACAGTACTAAGCTACGGTGGAGAAAAGGTATATATTCACATTTATGAATCTGATGCAGTTATAAAGAAGGCAATTCAAACTTCCTCTTTCGGAAGAACAATTATTGTTTTTGAGAATGAAACAGTGATGAATGATTTCCTATCCAGAATTCATACTCCGAGCCAGCAAAACGTAGTATTCAAATTGCTCCTTGACAACGGAAAGATAAGCGTTGCTCCAATAACAAGTTTCATGGATGTTCTGACAAAGAAAAAAATATTTACTTACTAATTAAACATTCACTTACTGCTTTACCTAATTTATATGCTACCATAAACAGTAAGTAAAAAATTAAGAATTATAAGAGATTGAATATATGAGATTGAAAGATTATATTTTCTCTATCTTTTCTCATTTTCAGTCAAGAGTTGATTGTATATCTCTATGTGTCTTTTCAGTGTTTTTTCTATTGAGTGCTCCTTTGCCATCTTTACTGCATTCTTTGACAATCTTTCTCTGTTTTTTATGCATTTTATTACTGCCTCTGCACATCCCTTAACATCATGCGGCTTAAAGAGATAACCATTGTAATCATCCTTTACAAGATCTGGTATTGCAAGATAATCTGCACCTGCAACAGGTAATCCACATGCAAGTGCTTCAAGGCAGGAAAGGCCCTGTGTTTCAAACATAGAAGGAAATGCAAATACATCAGCATTATGATAAAATTCAACTATATCTTTATGCTTTACTCCGCTAATGAATATGAATATATCCTCTACCTTATTTTTCTTTACTAATTCTTTGTATTTTTGTTCCATAGGTCCGCTTCCCACTATTATAAAAAACGCATTCTTTATTTCTTTTCTAATAATAGGTGCAGCTTTGATTAGCACCTCAAGATTCTTTTCTTTCACCAGTCTTCCAGTGTAGAGTATAACTGTTTTATCTAGCCACATTTTCTTTTTACCAGGTTTGAACCTTTTAAGATCAATTCCATTTGAAATTGCTTCAACATTTTTTATTCCATTCCTTATGCATTCTTTTTTCATATATTCGCTAGGAACAATGACTTTATCACATTGATTATAATACCATCTAAGATATCTCCATGCAACACTCTTCATTATCTTCTGCATTGGCTTGATCGGAGCTATGTAATGAGTCGCCTCCTGGATATTTGTATGGAGAGTTCCTACAAGAGGCTTTTTGAGAATGCTTGCTGCATAAAGCGCTGCTAAACCCATTGGACCCATCCCGTGTGAATGTATGACATCAATCTTTTCTTTTCTAACTATTTCTTCTGCATCCGGATATGGGAATATAGCAAGCTTGTATGTAGGATAGGGAATGAATTCTATTGATGGAAAGATATATGCATCATCTTTTCTTCTTCTCTTTTTAACTTCAGGCGTTCCTGCTGCAAATACTACTATTTTATTCCCTAGTTTCTCCAGCCTTTCTTTTATATTTGTTATAGCAACAACAACACCATCAACATTAGGATACCAAGTTTCTGTAAAGAATGCAATTCTCATATCTCCACCTATCTAAATCCTCATTTTTCCATCATTATTTTTTCCATCCTTATTATTTCTCCACCAATTTATTGTATAGGTTTTGTTGCACAATTTTATTTTATTTATACTTATTTTGTTGTTTACACAAATTATACATTCTATTAACTGTTTTTATTACTGTTTATTGATCATCTCCATTACTTCTTGTGGGTCAATATTTAATCTATACTTAGCCATTAATCTTTGAATTTCTTTTGCACTTTTTATTCCTTCTTTTTCTATTATCTCCTTTAATTTTTCTCCAGATATGCGCATGAGTTTAGCACTTGAAATGATTTCTTCTATTTCTTCAATGTCTTCTCCTATCTCTTGTTTTTTCTCTGCAACTAGCTTCAGCACTTCAGGTATTGCTGCCTTTGTTATTTTTTCATCTCTGTAAAGAATGAGTATCATCTTTATTTTTTCTTCGCTCAATGAATTTACATCTACACCTTCTCTTCTTAGTGATTTAATTGTGTCTTCGCAAGTGACAGCAGCAACAGTAGGATTAACTCCCTCTTCTACAAGTTCAAGAAATAGATTCAATTTTTCAGATCTTATCATCTTTCCAGCCATCTCTGCATTCAGAAGAGATCTCACTCTCTCTTCTATTTCATTGAAAGATGGAAAGTTTTGGCTTTCAGCAATCATATCTTCAGTTATTCTTATGGGAGCAATGTCTGTTTCTGGATACATTCTTGCAGATCCAGGCAAAGGTCTCATGTAATGCGTTTTACCTTGCAAATCCGCTCTTCTTGTCTCTTCAGGAACATTGGTTGCGTATGCTCGCTTGAAAACAAGCTTCAATGCAGAGATGCATTGTTCCTTTTCTCCAACTACAATTATCCATCCATCATCATGATCAAGTTTTAACAAATTTGCTATCTCTCCGATTTCATTTCTAATATTATATTTATCTATATTCTCATCAGAATGAATTATTCCTCCGAGACCCTGCGTTTTTGCATAGTCACTGAGTTCGCTCCCATATCTATAATCAGGATAAAGCTCGATTCCAAACACTCCTTTCATTCCTGGCAGTTTAATTGCAAATACAGATTTTCCGCTTTCAACTGCTTTCTTTATCATTTTGCTTCCTGTATTTGCGAAGAAGTGCGTCACATCTTTTATTTCCTTTTCTATTTTCTTATCTGCTTCTTCAGGATCTCCTTCGATAATATGACTTACTTCTTTATGTTTGCTTAGTATACTCTTTATCTTTTCACATATCTCTATCAGCTTGCTTTGCCGTTTTATTTCATTTTCAACAACTGTTTCTATCAGTTCTAATTCCTGAACTCCTTTTATTTCAACTCTTGCTCCCCCAGGAATAGAGATGTTGAGGTCTTGTCTTATTGTTCCTATTCCTCTCATCATTTTTCCCGTGGATCTTAGCATTAGTCCTATTCTCTCTGCAACCAATCTTGCTTCTTTTCCGCTCTTTATGTCTGGGGTTGTAGCAATCTCAACAAGAGGAATGCCAAGTCTATCAAGTCTGAAGCTTTCTATCTCTCCTTTCTGCTCTCCTATTATTCCGCAGCTTTCTTCTTCTATTGCTATTGTTTGTATTCCTATCTCCTTTTCACTTTTTTCTTGTACGTTTGCATCTTTGTTTTCTTTAATATCTTCTTCATTAATTTCATATCTCAATTTTCCATTCATTCCAAATATTGCAGTTCTTTGGAATCCAGATGTGTTAGATCCGTCGATTACTGTTTTCCTCATTACATGTATCTCATCTACAATCTCTGCTTCAAACATATTGCAGATCATCAATCCAAGTAATATTGCTTCTTTATTCATATCATGTGGTGGCTCATCATCTGTCTCAACCAAACAGCATGTATCTTTGTAAAAATCATATCTGTGTAAAGGCGCTTTCTTTGATTCAAAAAGAGCAGCAGGGTCTACTTGTCCGAGTTCACTTGGAACTGCATGAAGCTTTCTTCTCAGCTCTCTTGTCTTTTCTTCATTTCCTTTAGTACTACAGCTGCAGAATAGCTTATTTTTTGTTGCAAGCCTTTGATGTAGTTCCAATCCTATCTTAATTCCTTCAATTCCCATTCTATCCCCAGTTTAATTCATTCTTCATTTCTCTCAGTTATTTCTCCAGCAATGTTTGTTTCCATTATTTTCTTCACTTCATCTACACTTTGAGCATGAGCTAATGCATACATAAGTTTGACAAATGCAGCCTCAGGAGTCCAATCCATTAGATGGCCTATTACTCCTGCTTCTTTCATCAGTCTTCCAGTTTCATAAACATTAAGATTCAATCTTCCATTTATTGTTTGCGAAGAGATTACAATAGGCTTTTTGCTTGAATATTTCTTTATCACTTCAATCATTCCGGTGGATACATGGCCAAGCCCAGTTCCAACCAGCACAATCCCATCATGCTTTTCAATTATGTGTTCAAGAATCTCTTTTTTCATTCCAGGATAGAAATAAGCAAGAGCTACATTCCTGTTTAATTCTGTATCTAAAATGAATTTATTTTCTCCTCTTCTTACATATCTTGAAAGTATTTCTATTCTATCTTCATCAGGCCATATCTTAGCTATAGGAGAAGAATTTATGCTTTTGAAGGCATCTCTTCTGCTTGTATGCATCTTTCTTGCCTTTGTTCCTCTATGAAGATAGCAGTAATCATCATTTTCTGTTCCATGCATGCAGATTGTTATCTCTGCAATATCACTTTCAGCTGCAAGAATTGCAGCCATCAAATTCATCATATTGTCAGATGATCCCCTATCGCTGCTTCTTTGAGCACCAACCAAGACTATAGGAACAGGAGTTTTTATCATGTAAGAAAGTGCAGCAGCAGTATAATGCATAGTATCAGTTCCATGCATCAATACAATTCCTTTGCATCCCTTTTCTATTTCATCTTTTATAGCATTTCCTATTTCAATCCAATGGTCTGGTGTTATATTTTCAGAAAGAATTGAGAAAAGCATCTTGGTTCTAATTTTCTTATTCTTAAGCTGTGGGAAAGACTCTACTAATTCTTCGCTTGTTATTGCAGGGTGCACTGCTCCTGTTTTATATTCTATTTTAGAAGCAATCGTGCCACCGCAACCAAGTATTACTATCTCTTCATTAGGATCAGTTGTTTCCTTTTTTTCTTCTATATGTTCTTTATTCTCTTTTTTTATTTCTGTAATTTCTGTTTTTTCTATCTTTTCTATGTCCATTATTCTGTTGACTTCTATTCCTATATTGTATCCATTTGTAAGCTTGAGTATGAGGCATTCGTTATCTCCGTATCCTATTCTCGGCATTATTCTTCCTTTATATTCATTCTTTTCAGTCTTTAGCAGAACCAGATCTCCTTCTTTTAGGCCTTTGTATTCTAATATTTTTCTTATATTCTCTCCATACATGCAACTACCTGTTTTTCATTCAAAGATCAATTAAAAGTAAAAAATAATTAAGAAATAGAATCAGCCGAATACGTATCCTACTATTCCCATAAAGGTGTATAATGGTTCAAGTGTTAATGGGAATATCAATATTCCATTCTTTGTTGCCTTTATGTCTCCTATAACATCGGATTTGACAGTAAGCTCAACATCATATGTATGCTTGAGTCTTTCACTTGAGATTGATTTTACTATAATAGTTGGCTTGTATTCCTTTTCCTCGTTTACTGCAATCTCATAGAATGTGTTTACAGTTTGTCCTGCTGCCACATGTATGCTCTTTTTCATATTCCATGCAGGTACTCCTTCAGAATATATTTCAAAAACATCATTCGCAGCTCCTTTGTTCTCTATTTTTATAGGATATCTTGCAGGCTGGCCAACACCAGTTGTTATTCCAACTGTTGGCATGCCTGTTTTCATTACATCTCTGCTTATCTTCACTCTTCCGAAAAAAATTACTCTCCCAAGTCCTTGCTTTGCTTCACAAACTTCATTTTTATCTTCACATTCTGTAAGTATAAGCTTAACAATGTATGTTCCATCCGGAGCATTAGGGTCTGCTTTGATCGTAGCCCTCATGTTTTTTGCATAAACCATGCTGTCGAATCCTTGCCATCCATTAGGCACTTCCAGTACACCCAGTACACCCCAGTTTGCTTCAAGTCCGCCCTTTCCTATGTCAGTACCTTTTACAGTAATTGCTAGTGTCTGACCTGGACCTATTGTTCCAAGGTCGACTGTTTCGCCTTCAGAAACAGTTGCAACAACTGGTTCAAGTATCTTTACAGAAGATGAAAACACTGCACCGATTAATAATAATGCAAACAGAATAGATACTTTCTTCATAACATTACCTCTTTTTTGGTCAAAGAATTCATTCGAATATTACGCATTTGAATATTAATATTTGAATTAATATTTATGTATTAAATATTCATTCCTTAGAAAACTTTATAAATTAATAGTTTAAATATGTTTTTAAAGAAATTAATATAATATCGAAATATGTTGGTGATTTCATATGAGAAAATTATTTACTATTGTTTTTTTGTCATTAATTTTTAGTATAGTATTTGCACAGTCAACAACATCCACTACAAGTTCGTCAAGTGAAAAAATTAAAGATGCTATTTGTGCAGTTTATGATTTATTAAATGGTTTGCTTCCAGTTATAGCATTTGTTCTCTTTGTTCTTGCTGGTGTTGCATATGCAGCAGGAAATTTCTTTGGAGCTGAGATGAGGGCAAAGGCAACAGGCTGGGCAATGAATATGATAACTGGAGCAATAATTGCATTGATTTTGTCTGCAGTAGGCCCATCGATATTAAGTTATCTCTATCAAGGTGAAGGCAGTATAAATGCAGATTTATGTTCTTAAGCATGATTTTGTAAGGTGATTTGATATGGCATTTTCAAAGCAACAGGTAGGATATTTTGCATTCATCGCAGGACTTTTTGTAGCTGCATTTGTTGCAGTTGCATATCCAGCATTAATGCCGATCCATGTTTACTCATTAGGACTTCTCGGTATAATAATAGGATTGCTTAACATAGAAGCAAGAGAGGTATGGCCATACATCCTAGCAGCAGTTGCATTTCTTGTTGCATCAACAACATTCATGCAGACTATTGATGCATTGCCTGTAGTAAATCTTCTTCTTGAAAGATTCCTTAATGCATTGATATACATTGTAGGGCCAGGTGTATTTGTAGTCTCATTAAGAATAATATACGAGGCAGCAAAGTCAAGAGAATCTCTTCCACACCCATTGAAAGAAGAAAAAACTGTCACAAAGAAAGCTGAAAAGAAAAGAAAAAGATAACTAGTTTTTAGATTTTATTTTCCATTTCTTATTTTATCTTTAAAATTTTATTAAATAAATTTGTGAATATTAAAAAAAGTTTTAAAATCAAATATCAAAAAATAAATTATTCAGCTGATGGAGCAGTTCCGTAAACTTCATCAACTACCTCTACTTTATAAGATCCAGGCAGTTTTATTCTTGCTCTTCTGAAAGCCTCTTTTACATGTGGAAGATCTTTGTCCTGTACTCTTGCTGTGTATACAACAGTTCCTTCATATACTCTTGCAGCTCTATCAGAAGGCTTGCCCCATGCATGTTTCATTCCCTTCTGAATACGATCCGCTCCTGCTCCGAATACCATCTTAATTTCTCTTATAACATGGTGGGGTTGGACTCTCAAGAATAAATGATATTGTCCAGGTATTTTTGCTTCAAGATATTTGTTTGCAGCCTGTCTTGATGCTTCGAGTGCATTGTCTCTTATCTGAACTGGTTTTGTTGCAACAAGATCAACTCTCTTGGTATAATATCCTTTCTGATTACCCATTGAAGTAATTTGGATTGCATTGTGTGGCATTGATTTGACATAACTCTTTCTTGGCTTTTTTATTGAGTATCTTGTCCATGCTTGTTTTTTGATTTCTCTTACAATTCTTCCAGGTCTTAATCCCATAAATAACACCTTGAATAAAATTCATCCATCTCTGATAAAAACGAGACAGTAAATTATTTTATCAAATTAAATTTAAATATCTTTCTGTAATTAATTTATTGAGAAAAATAAATATTAAGCGACCAATTAGAAACATTAGATTTAAATGAAACATTAGATTTAAATATACAAATATTATATATTAAAATAACAGGTGTAGCATGGCTTCTAAAGTTTCAAATATGGTTTTGTTTGCTTTCTTCTCTATTCTGTTTTTATTCCAGTTAGTATTAGCTCAATGTCCTTCTGGAATGGTTTCCTATTGGAAATTTGATGAAGGAAGCGGAACAGTAGCTTATGATTTTGTAGGAGTAAATAACGGTACGCTTCTTTATGGCACTAATTGGATACAGGGTGTTGTGAATTCAGCTGTTAATTTCGATGGGATAAATGGTTATATCTCAGTTCCAACATCATCATCTCTTCAAAGTCCTGCGATAACAAATGAACTAACAATTGCTGCATGGGTGTATCTTAGATCAATTCCTTCAGCAGAGATGTATATCGTATCCCACAACTATAGATTTTATGAATTCCGTATCGGTGCATGGGGTCAAACTCAATTATCTGCCTATTTGGGAAATGGTACAAATCATGCGAATTATGAATCAGGATATTATGTTCCATTAAATCAATGGCACCATTATGTTGTTACTGCAAATGGAACTCATGTTAAATTTTATGTAGATGGAGTTCTAATAAAAACACTTACACAAACTTTACCTTTGGGTGTTTACAATACTCCTTTGTATATAGGAAGAAGATCACCAGTAGAATGGGATCCATTTAATGGAATGATTGATGAAGTTGCAATATTCAATAGAAGTTTGTCAGATTTAGAAATCCAACAATTATATGAGGCTTCTAACAGTGGAAGAGATTATTGTTCCATTTCAAATGTAAATCTTAATTTTATACCTTCAACTCCAGCCAACGGATCAACAATCTCAACTAACTACGTTGAAATCAATGCAACAATTGACATTTTGAATACATCAGCTAATTTAGATACATTCAAATTCAACTGGAACGGAACCAACTATAGCATTTATGACTCCTCTCTCGTCCTTGCACTCAACTTCAATAACAATTCAGCAATCGGAGAATCAGGAACCAAAGTAGTTGACATCTCAAAATACAGCAATAATGGTACATGTACAAACATGGGATCTACATGCAATTATACTTCAGGTAAATTCGGATCTGCAATCAGCTTTGATGGTGTGAATGACTATATAGAAATACCCAATTCAGCTTCATTAAATAGTTCTGAAAATATAACAATTGAAGGTTGGTTCTATTGGTTTGGCATGGGAGATTTACATCAATTCATAGTATCAAAGAGAGGTATAAATAATAGTTTTGTCGAGTATCAGATTTCAATCTCGAATTATAGTAAATTAAGACCGTATATAAGTGTAGGAGGAAATATGGTATTTTTTGATTCAAATACTACAATAAGAACAAATACTTGGAATCATTTTGTAATGGTTTATAACACTACTCATCTAATGGTTTATCTTAATGGTAAATTAGATGGACAAAATTCAACATCATCTCCACGTTTGAAACTCAATAATCCAGTATGGATAGGAAGAAGAGCTACAACAGCTGATCTCGGCTTCAATGGTCTAATCGACGAAATCCGCATCTACAACCGTGCCTTATCAGCAGATGAAATCAAGATGCATTATCAGATGGAATTCCAGAAATACAATTCAACTCAATATAGATTTTACAATAATATATCTAATCTTTTGACTCTAAACTATTCATTAGCTATATCTGCAAACAATAGTTTAGGAGATATACATGTATCAAATGTATCTTTTGAAGTTCCAAATTATCCATATATTGTATATTCAGCTCCAACTCCTGCTAACGGATCGATTATAAATGATTTCAATACATCTATAAATTCATCTATCTTTATTCTTAATACTTCTAAGTATCTTGATAAATTTGTATTTAATTACAATAACAAAGATTACAATGTTTTTGACAATTCACTGGTTCTTTCATTAAGCTTTAACAATAATTATGGTGTAGGAGATAATGCATTGTTAATAAGGTGTAACTCAACAGAGAGCGCAAATGGTTATGTCTATGTTGATATGACTAACGTTCAAGATTATACAATTCAGGCAGGAGATATATTAGAATACGAGGTATTTTGGACCTCTACGTTAGATCAGATTTCATTTGACTTTACTACATCTGATGGATTTACATTAAGAGATTCTGGTGCAAGAGATCAAAACGGTTTATATGCACACGGAGGAACTAATTTGGTAGAGTATGCTTATAATAAGTGGTATAGAAGAATAATTCCAATTCCATCTTCTTTGGTTGGCAAAACAATAACTTATTATGATGCAGTATGTGAATACGATGGTAGTGGAGTTAAGACAGGATATTTAAGGGATATAAAGATATTGAATTCCACAGGTGGAATAAGAAGAATTATATATGATGGTTCAACAGATCCAACATTTTCAATACATTATAAAGGAAATGCAGATCTACAACTATTTGGAAGAATGGTTAAAGATAGCGGATACTATAACTTTAATGGTGCTCTTAGAAACGGTCCGATTTATAGTACTTCAGGTAAATTCGGATCTGCAATCAGCTTTGATGGTGTGAATGACTATATCGATTTTGGAAATGTAGCCAATCTTTCTTCAAGCTTTACAATAAGCTTCTGGATGTATCCAACAGCATGGGCAGATGGCGCTTCTAGAGGTATAATAAGCAAGAAGAAGAATGATTCATCAAAAGGTTATGTTATTTATAATGAAGGAACCAAACCTACAAAATTAAATATTAGATTGTTAGGTGATACTGCATTAGATTTTCCATCAGCTTCAAATGTCTCAATAAACACCTGGCAACACTGGATATTAAGATACAATGCATCTTCAGGTAATCTAAGCTGGTATAGAGATGGTGTTTTAGATAATTCAACAATAGTATTCATTGGCGATTTAAGCTCAAATGAAAGTTTACAAATAGGAAGATCCCAAACATGGAATGGTTACTTCAAAGGATTATTAGACGAAGTCCGCATATACACTCGTGCTTTATCAGATGAAGAAATTAAAACACAACATTTAATGGAATTCCAGAAATATAATATCTCTAATTATAAACTATCATTTAATTTCTCATTAAGAGAATTTGATAAGGGTAATTATTCCTATTATATTTATGCTGTTGATGCGTTAGGTCAGAATTCAACTTCTGAAATTAGATTTATAACATTAAATATTACAGACATTGAACCACCTTCAATCCAATTAATCTCACCAGCAAACAATGCATACATCAATTCATCAACAGTTACATTCACATTCAATGCAACTGATGATACAAGCAGCACATTAACATGCAGCATCTACGTTGATAATGAACTTAAACAAACAAACAACTCTATTGCAAATGGATCTATTTCACAATTCGTAATTTCTGGATTAAATGACAACCAACACACTTGGAAGATAAACTGCAGTGACGATGCAGGAAACAGCAATGTTTCAGAAACAAGAACATTTACAATTGACACAATTCCACCTTCATTATCATTTGTACCACCAACACCAGATAATGAAAGATCAATAACAAATGCAAATGTCTTCATTAACGTATCTGCAAATGAGAACCTAAGTTCATGCAAATTGAATTGGAATGGTTCAGAATACATAATGACTATTCAAAATGCTGATGCTTTAACATATGCATTCTATAATGTTACTGGCTTTGATTTTGGTACTTATTCATATTATGTAACATGTAATGATACATCAGGAAACTTCAATTCAACAGAAACAAGAAGTGTAAGCTACATAGAATATATTGAAGTAGTAGTATCGCCTACTTCCTTGAACTTTGGATTATTGGATCCATTAACAAATTTAACTTCAGACATTTCAATAAATGTAACTAATACAGAAAACAGTAATGTTCCAATTTACATATCCTTCATTGGAAATGATTTCATAAGCGGAAGTAATATTCTTGGAATAGGTAACCTAACTGTAAGGGCCAATGCAACCAAGCCATCTTATGAATACTTCACTCAGGATCATTCATTATCAACGGATGAGCTTAGCTGCACACCTGTGAAGTATTCGTTAGGTCAAGACTGTAGTAATATTTCAATAGGTCAGCAAGTGAATTTATGGTTCAATATAAGAATTCCAGGTGGACAGCCAGCAGGAGATTATGTTGCAAATATAACAATTAAGGCAAATGGAAAGAAATAAAAACCTAAATTAAATAAATATATCATATACAATGTTATATTAAATGTATATTAAACCTCGAGGTGAAAATATGGAGTTTAAATATGCGATACCAATGTTGGTATTGTTTTTAGGAATGGGTGTTGTTAACGCTGCAACAACCTATTCTTCAAATGTAACATTCAGCGTTTCAGTTGCAGAGTTTATTGATGTGACAATAGCTCCAGGTCAGATTGCATTTCCAACTATAAATCCAACTGAAAACGCAACAGCTACAACACCAGTAACAGTTACAACAACATCAAACAGTAACGTACCAATAAAGATATCTATTTGGGGATCTAACTTTGTAAATGGAACCAACACAATACCAATTATAAATCTAAGAATGAGAGCAAATGATGTTCAACCAGATGCTTCAGCATTTGTTGATCCACATTATGTAGATACTACAATGCGAACCTGTAACGCAACTCTATA
This sequence comes from Candidatus Micrarchaeia archaeon, assembly GCA_038886535.1. Lineage (GTDB taxonomy): Archaea > Micrarchaeota > Micrarchaeia > CABMEP01 > CABMEP01 > DTQF01. The sequence goes on from JAVZXS010000002.1 coordinate 73,724, forward strand.
TAGTGGCAATCAGAATTGTTATAACATAGCCCCAAATAATACAGTCAAGTTATGGTTCAACCTATTTGTCCCAGGAGGAACAACTGCAGGTTCCTACAATGCGATTTTGACAATACAAGCTGATAAACAATAAGTGGTTTGAATGAATAAATTTGTTTTTTCTTTTCTTTTCTTTTTATTTTCATTAAATCTAGCTAGTTTAATATTTGCACAAGAAGCACCAAGACTAGCATTTGGTTCTGTTTATTATACAAAAGGAGCATCAGTTACTCCAGGATCTAATTTCTCTTATGATATTTATTTCTTTGTAGATTCAGAATATGGAGATAGAACTGCGCACATATCAGTTTCAGTCAATTCTCCAGAAGGCTGGAAGATATATGTACTTCCTGAACTTACTAATCGTACATTTAATATAAGTGGAACTTTAGCAACTTCTGAGGAAAATATTTATGTGGAACCAAGACCCAAGCTTCAATCAATTCCAGATCCTAGAGAGGAAGGAATTTATTACATTGCTTCTCCAAGTGGAAGAGGATATTTGCAGGCAAAGAAGGTTACTATATATGTGAATGTGCCTGAGAATGCAGAGATAGGAAAGACATATTTAATTTCAGCAACCGCAGTTGCAAGATATTTCGGTGATTTAGGTTCATTATCATTTTCACAGGCTAGGAATTTTGATTTTAATGTATTAATAAAACCTCCAGTTTATACAGAACAAGTAGTTACGGAGACGCAACAACCAAACCAAACCAGAAATGAATCAGAAAATACCTCTCAAAAGAGCGAAAGTAATGTTTCAAATGAAGGTTCAATTGAATTAAATAATTCGATAACTACAAACGAGGCAAAGCAGGGGAACGAGATTCTTTCCTATCTAATCGTTGCACTTGTATCTGCTGCAGTCGTTTACATATTAGTTAAGTATGGAAGCGGAAAAAAGAAGCCATATAAAAACTATAAAGTAAGATCTGATGAAGAAGGAGAAGGCAATGAATAATAAATTATTTAGGTGATTGGAGTGAAATTTGAATTTAATCATTATCATATAATTTTATTGAGTGTATTTATTCTTATTTTTTCAATCTCATTAGATTTCGCTTCAATCTCATCAGATGTCGGGGTTAATGTAACCATAGGTCATGCTCCTGTTTTGCAGATTAATAATTTCACAGTAGTTCCGGATGACATTCCTATTGGAAATTCTGCAAACTTTACAATAGAGGTTTCTAACATCGGTAACAGTGATGGAAACGTATATTCACTGATCCAAATATATGACGGCTATAATGTAATCGATTCATTTTCATCAGATACATTTTTGATTCCATTTTCATCTACTCCCACAAATGTCTCTGTTTTACACGATATGAATTATCCAGTTGGAAATTATATTGCATTAGGATACATTAAATATAATAACAAAACAATAGGCCCAGTTTATTATAACTTTTCAATTAATAGAGGCCAGCCACCATTTGTTTATTTAGTTTCTCCATTAAATAATTCCATTACTATTTTAAACAATGACACTCTTGAATTTATTTTCTATGTTGATGATGTTGATTCAAGTCAATTCACCTGCAGTTTATATCTAGACAATCAAAAGGTTGGAGAAAATAATTCAGTCCAAATTCTTGTGAATACATCACTAAAATCCAACGTTTCATTCTCTAATGGAACCCATAGCTGGTTTGTTAGATGTATCGACAATGGAGATAACTCAGCTGATTCTTCTACCTGGAAATTACGTACTGGTTCTTTCTGTCAGACACTTGATATAAGCAATCTTTATTATGTGATAAATGAGAATATTTCTTCAAATGAGACATGCTTTACAATTACAGCTTCAAACGTGACTCTTGACTGTCAAGGTCATTCTATTTTCTTCAACTCTGGTTCTGCAATTGTAGTTCAAGGACAAAATGCTACAGTCAAGAACTGCGTGCTTCTCCAGAATAATACTCTTTCAGCATCAGCCATACATGTAGACACCACTGGAATGAATTCAAATATTATAGATAATATAATTAGCATAACAGGAAATGGAGCAAGAGGGTTGCTGCTTTTAGCAGGAAATATAAATCTAATAAACAACGTTGTTGTTATATCTGGAGACGATTCAATCGCTCTTTACCTACATAATAGCAGCGGAGACACAATACAGAACAATTCTCTTACGCTCACTTCAGCTAAGAGCAAATTCATATATGCAGATGTGAATAGTGTTCAGAATTCAATTTCTGAAAATATTTATGTGCCTTCATCTGAATTAGAAGGATTTTCAATTCAATTCTATGTAAATGAATCTGAACTAAATATTACAATTCCATCTGCAGGAAGAACCCCATCATTAGGATTATACATACCTGAAAATTCAACTCAGGAATTGACAGAGGTTAACCTTACAACAATGTTTATAGATTCTTTAAAGGTTCCAATCGATATTGCATCAAAAGAAGGTTATCTTAAGATGCAGATAAACATCTCTGCTTCAAAATCCATTCAAGCCAATACTTCAAATCCAATCATCTTCACAATCAATACTTCTTCAATGAACCTTACTTCTGTAGAAGAGTCAAGATTAGGACTTTATGTTTATAACGAGTCATCATCCAATTGGAGTGCACTTGCAACAGACTGCAATTTAACATCACATATCTGTAAAGGTTATCTAACACACTTTAGTACTTATGGGTGGATTATTTACATTCCAGTTACAGTAACAGCTGAAAAAACAGAAGAAGTAAAACAAGTTTCTCTTTCAGGTATGCTTTCATGCACAAAGGAATTAGCTCAGATATCAACAGAACCAAACGCTTCTGTAGAGGTTAGATTCCTTGAGCATCCATATGCAAATTCATTGATCAAAGCAGGAAAGGCAGATGAAAATGGAAGCTTTGTATTTATTGCAGATCTCCCTGGAAGATATCAAATATCCGCAAGAAAAACAGGATTTAAAGACAATTCATTGATATTAACTGCAGCTGATGATTGTGTTCCAAGAATAACATTTGTTAGAAAATGGTTGGAGTGTTCAACGCTATCTTGCCTTGTGAACATTCCTGTTCTTACTACACAGATGAAAGATGTAGTAGTAGATCTTTCAGATGTTTTTTCGATAATGACAGGTTCATTCTCAATAATAGACAAATATGGTTCATCAGTCAATTTCTATAGCTTTGTTGGAAAAGAATTGAGATTGCCTTTGATTACAGACAGCTTTACAATAAATTCACAATCCAATGTAAATATGGAGCAGATAAACGATCTTAAAAATGGCAAGGTTACAGTTGTATTTAAAGGTTCAAATACTGCAAGAGTTTCTGGATTTGTTTTGAATCTTGGTGACTTTGGAAATAACTATATAAATAATGTAACTTATGTAGCAGATAAAGAGTATGAAATATTTAGATATACTGTTGATGGAAAAACAGTGAAAATAGATCAGCAGCTTTATTTATATCCAAACTCTAAATTCGTGTTCAGTGTAAGTCCGGTTCCATTAAGATGTGCATACAGTTATGAATGTCCTTCTGATAGCATATGTCAGAATGGAACATGTGTTGTTGTTCCATGTTCCTGTGGTTATATATTAAACAGAACATGCATACCTTATGAATGTTGCAAGGATTCTGACTGCCCATCAGGTAAATCCTGTATATCTCATTTATGTGTATACACACCACCTACAATAACTGAAGAAGAGAAAAGATATATTGCAGACAGGCTAAACGTACTAATTGTTTCCATCCAATCAGCAAGAGAACAGGGAGAGGATACTACAGCTGCCAGCCAGCTGTTAGAACAAGCAAGAACAGCATATGAAGCAGGTGATTTTGAAAAGGCAAAAGAATTATTAGCACAAGCTCAACAGATATTCACACAAACTATAGAGACGCAACCTTCAATCCCATATCTTGCAATAATGGTTGTAATAGTATTATTGCTAGTGTTAGTTTTGGCCTATCTATTAATTTCTAAGCTTTCTAAGCCAAAATGGAAGCCTAAGAAAAAAGAGTAATTAAAGAAAAGAGCAATTAATAAGCACAGTACAATTTTAAAATACGAAAACTTTAATCAAAAATAAATAGTTTACTTCTTTTCCATATAGCCGCATTTTCCGCAGCTCCATCTGTCCTTGTGCTCAGCAAGCCTTACGCCAGCACCGCATCTCGGACAGCTTTTTCCTTTTTTGTATGGTTTTGGTTTTCCTTTGTCTGCCATAAATATCACCTTAAGTCATACTTTCAGTTATATTATTCTAATCTATTTCTTTTTCTCTTTCTTTTCCTTCTTTTTATGCATTTTATCAAGCATATCTTTTGACTCATATACAAAAACTTCAGCCTTTCCCTGCTTTGCTCCAGCTCTCACAACAAATTTGTTTATATAAACTAACTCAGGATTGGCTGTCAGTGCCTTTGCAATTGCTTGCTGGATCTCCTCTTTTTTAGGTGTTCCAGCCTCAAAATTAATTAGACACTCCGCTTCCTTTCTCTTTAGGATAGGGTTGTCTTTTTTATCTAATATTTTGACTTCAACCATATCAAATCACCATAAACTCTTTTAATTTCAAACCTTAAACAATTATCTTACTCTCTGCATAATTCTTTTTCCAAGTGTTTCAAGAAGCTCAACTTCTTTTCCTGCTTCAACTTGTCCTTGTAACTCCTTTGGAATCTTCAATTCATACATCTCGTAAGTAGTAGGATCCATAACTTGGGCGATGTCTCCGCTTACAGAAACTACTTGTGCTATTTTCTTTTCAATTACAGGTATCTCTACATCTGCATCTGAAGGTTTAAGCAAGGTATGTTTGCTTTCATCGAATATGCTAATCCCAGTTATTCTCATCTTTGCTGCTCCATGCTTTCCAGGTGCAGAGGTTTGAATTTCTACAACTCTGCATGGCTCTCCATCTATCATTACATATCTTCCTATCTTAAGATCTTTTGCACTTCCAGGCATTACTGACATAAAAACACCTATTTATAGTTAAATCTATCCTTTTATAAGGATATAAAGAGCAATATAATATAGGCGAGAAAGGTATAAAAGTATATCTATAGCCATATATTTATGGCTTCGTCTATTCAAAATGAAATAGGGAGAAGGATCAAGGTATTTGATTCACATTGCCATCTTGAACAGAGTAAAAATCCAGATGAATTACTCAATAAATGCAATGATTTAGGCATAGGTTTAATAACTTCTTCAGCAAGAATAGAGGATTTTGAAAAAACTTTAAGTCTATCCAACAGTTATTCTATATATTATACTCTCGGTCTTCATCCATTATTCGCAGCTAAGTCAAATAAGAATGAAATAGAAGAATACATATCAAAGATAAAAGAAATTAAAAATAGTAAATTTATTGGAGTGGGAGAGGTCGGATTAGACTTTTTCCTTGTAAAGGAAGAAATGCAGGAAAGGTCAAAGCAAGTATTTCTTGAATTCATAAACCTAGCGAACGAAATCGGTAAACCTTTGATTATACACTGTAGGGATGCATATCCGCAGGTAATCGATATTCTATCTAGCGAACTCAAGACCATAGCAATATTTCATTATTTCAATCAGCCAGATTATGCGAAAGAAATAATAGATAAAGGATGGATGCTTTCATTGCCATATGTACTCTCAAAAACAAAAATATCAAAAATATTCGAAGAAGTAGGATATGAAAAGATAGATCACTTCTTGCTTGAAACAGATTCTCCAATATCTCTGGATAAGAAGGAAATCACGCCATTGGAAATAATAGAGCTAGTAGAAAAAATTCAAGCAGCAACAGGAATAGAGAAAGAAACAATAATGAAAAAAACAACAGAAAATGTAAAAAGAGTGTTTAAAATTTAGGTTTAAAACCCTATTTCATGCTATTGCAAGAGTAAACAAAGCTTTTCATTTCTTCAATGCTTGCAAACTCTCCGACATGGCTTTGTTTATTGGAAGGACATACAAATTCAGGTATGTACTTCAATTGTGCAATTCCAGCAAGGCATTCTCTTGCAAGATTTACTGCATCTTTGTTTTGAGAATCAATTCTCACAAATAGATAACCTTCATTTTCAAGTTGGGTTACCCATGGCTTCATCTTCTGACAATGTGGGCACCAATCTGCATATATGAAATATACTTTATTGACTTCACAGTTTGTTTTATTTGTTTCTAATTCCTGAGTTGCCTTGGAATCCGAAGTTGAGTTCGCAGAATTAGAGTTTGCAGGATTATTATTTCCATCAGAAGAATTAAGTACATACTTTCCTGGAGTTGGATTTGGTTGTGTTATTGAATTGGTTTGGATCTGATTTCCAACACATCCACTTATTATTAAAATTCCTAAAATTAGGAATACAGCGATATATTTTCTCATATACTCACCTTTCTATACATCATCATAAATTTTTGAGCTATTTTCATTAAAATTAATAAAAGCATAAATTCATTTAACAAACTCACTTAACAAACTTTACCAATCTTTTAACAGCTTCTACAAAAGTATTTGCTTCTTCTTTTGTATTATATAAGTATAAGGATGCCCTTGCTGAACCATCTATGTTATTTGCATTGAACCAGGAGTGAACACAATGCTGGCCGCTTCTTATCATTATATTTTCTGATTTATCTAAGAGCAATGAAATCTGATGATAAGTCATTCCTTTTATATTGAAAGAAAATATTCCGCTTCTAAGTTTTGCTTCTTTAGGACCTAATAATTGGATATATCCGTTTTCTATCTCTTCTTCCAATCCATTAGTTATTATCTGATTGAGTTCGCTTTCATGTGCTTCTATCCTTTCTAATCCAACTGATCTTAGATATTCAGTTGCAGCTCCAAGCCCAATTATGCCAGAATAGTTTTGTAGACCTGCTTCATATTTATTTGGTACTTTTTCAAACTCAACACTTTCATAAGTAGAATTGACTACTGTTTCTCCTCCAGTCATAAACTCAGAAAGATTAGAAACTGAATTTTCAGATAGATATAAAACACCTGTTCCAGAAGGGCCAAGCATTTTATGTCCAGAGCAGGCTAGCGCATCAGGGTTAAGTCTTTTGACATCTATCTTCTTATGTGGTGCAGATTGGGCTGCATCAACAAGTGTAAAAATTTTATTGTCGCGCGATATTTTTATCATCTTTTCTATTTGTTGTGTTGTTCCATCTATATTGGAGGTGTGAACAAAAGCTGCAAGCTTTACACTTTTATCTATTTTGTTTTGAAAATCCTCAATGTCTCCAAATCTAAAGAATTTCAATTTTATTCCTTTCTTCTTTAACATCTGCCAAGGAATTAGATTTGAATTATGTTCTTTATCTGAAATTAATACAGAATCTCCTTCCTTAAAATTGAAAGAATGAGATATCAGATTTATTCCTTCCGTTGTATTTCTTGTTATTATTATTTCATTAGGTTTAGCATTGAAGAAATTTGCAATTTTCTTCCTTGCGCTTTCAACCTCTTCTGTTGCTTTTTCTCCAAATTTATGGTTGCTTCTGCCAACACATGCGGGATACTCTTCATAATATTCATTCATCTTCCTGATTACTTGAATTGGCCTTAATGTCTGGCATGCATTATCGAAATAAATTACATTTTTTCCATTTATCTTCTTGCTTAAGATTGGAAAATCAGCTCTTATTTTTTCAATATTCAAACCCATATGGGCACCCTAAAATCAATAGTTTAAACAACTTTATCAAATATACTTATCTTATTTATTCAATAATAAATATAAATATAATGCTAGATATGATGTTAAGACGGATACATCAAGAACCGATCTAACATTATGGATCAGTTGCAGTTTACTAATATAGAGTGATTAAATGAAAATAAAAATAATTCCACTTATTGATTTTCCACTTCCCTTCAATGAAATAAAAGAACCATTTACAATAAAATTTGATTTGGAAACTGCAGATAAAGAATCCATTGATTTTATTCAAAATGAGATTTCTAAATCATCTCTTTTTGCTAAAGATATTTTGTATTCTTTTTCAAAACATCTAGAATCGAAAGGCAAATTATCGAATGAAGTTAGGTATGTAATCATAACAGATAAAAAACTAATATATAGAAAAAAGTCAATTCTTGGCCTTAGTGAATTAGGGGGCAATTCAATAGTATCGCTTTATCTCATCCAAAAAGAGCCAGATATGGATCAGGAAGAGGAAGCTATAAAAGTTATTCTCCATGAGCTTGGCCATGGACTTGGGTTAGGACATTGTAGAGTTAAAGGTTGTATAATGTCAAAATTAGAGTCAATTGAAGATTTAAGAAATCAAAGATTTGAATTTTGTAATATATGCAAGAAAAAACTAGAAAAAAGATAAAAATAGATAAAATTCATCCATTTTGCAGTATAAATCTTTTCAGTTGTTCTTCGCTCATTTCTCCACAAACTGCCCTGTCTGTTTTTATGCTGTAGAATGCAGGAACGCCAAGGATTTTACAATCCCTTTCAATCGAAGCTGCATACATAAGCATTATCTCTCTATTTGTTTCATTATGCCATACTTCTAGCTTTGTGAATATCACTCCAGTTTCATTTTCTACTTTCTCTACTATAGGTTTCATTTTCTGGCAGTGCGGACACTCAGCTCCATAGAATTCAATAAATCCTTCAAGACCACATGGTGGCTTTCCAGTTTGATTTAGAGTATAGTTCGTGGTACCATTTAAAGTTCCATTAACTAAGCTTAACGGAGCAAAAACACAATTTCCAGTTACAGGATCACAGGTGCCGTATACTATTAAATTGTATATGCTGTATAATGAATAGCCAAAACTTGCAAAAAATATAATCGTGAAAACTAGGGATAAAGATTCAAAATGTTTAAAGACAAATTGCGCAGCTTTTTCATTCTTCATCATTAAATTTCCAATTATCATGCTCTTTACTTTTTCATCAAATCCAGTCTGACATTTTCTTAAAGTTATTTTTCTGAAACTGCAGTCGAACGCTTCAGCTGCTAAAGGCCTATATTTTGCTGAAAATATAGATAAAAACGCAAATACAAAAAGTGCTACAAAACAAAGAACCATAAATTAACACCAACATAATTCAGAATTAAATAGTTTAGATTTAATTCAAAACGAATAGTATTAATCATTATATCTTAAAATATTAAAAGATTGCGAATTTATTCCTTCTTTTTATTCTTTTCGTCAAAATAGCTTTCCTTAAAGCTTTTCTTGAATCTATTGCAAGGTTTTTTCTCTGGGCATACTCCATATAATTTACATTGTGGTCCAAGAAAAGCAAATAAGCGAGGATTTATTTTTCCTATTTCTAATGCGATTCCCTCTGCAAGTTCTCTTATCTCCCATTGTGCCTCTGTGCATGTTCTCTTTCCTATCGCGTTCAATGCATTCCATCCATTTATATGAATTAGATCATAAATTATTAATGCATGAGGAATAACTCCTATTGCATCATTCCTTCCAATTCCATATCTTACTATATCTTTGTAAAGTGCAAACATCTGCATGGCTGCCATCTTGTATTTGTCTTTCCATTTTGAATTTTCTATAGTTTTAGGAATAACAATTTTTTCTCTTTCTACCGCATCATATATTGATTCAACGCTATGGTCCCATGTTCTTTGTCTTATGGCTTGATGGAGCGTTACAAGAGACATAGGAGCGAGGAATCCATTTATATCTGATCCATTATGGCTGTGCTTTAGGTTTGCAAGTTCCCCTTCATCTCTATCTATTATTGCTTTCATGATTTGTTCTATTTCTAGTTCTGAGTTTACGAATTTGACTTTTTCAGGTTTTTTGTTCTCTTCTATTATTCTTTGAATGGTTTTATTCTCTCCATAAATCTGCGGTGCAGGATACCATCCTAGCTTTTCATAGTTCATCTTTCGTTCCTCAAACAATTTAGGAGCAACTTTCCTTGCCTCATCTATCATTTTTTGAACTGTTTCTTTTACAACAGAAGGAACATTTTCTTCTTTTGACATTGCATGTAAGTGAGTTAGTTCTCTTGCGTCACCTAACGTTTGTATATTTGTCTTTGTATAAAGCGGAAGTATGTATCTTGCATCTTCCATAGGTATTCCATCTTTTACCATCTCTTCATAAAGCTTGAATGCCGAATCAAGAACTTGGATAGAAGTCTCTAGCATTTTACTATTCAATATACTTTCAGGTAGTTCATATCCTCTATCAGCATTTGCTCTTCTTAACGATTGCTGGAGATGAGAAAGGTAGCTTGGAGAACATAAGAAAAGAGTAGTAGCTCTACTCACATCTGCTATTTCAAATATGAATGCATTTTGATCAGCAACCGATCCATGCCCTCTTCCAACACTCGCATTCAAAACTTTTTCAACCTTTTTATCTATTTCTTCTCTAGATTTTGTTAACCAAATATCATTACAAATTTGTGTTGGAGTCTTTTCTTCAAAACATCCTAGTGCTCCAAATGCAGATATTTCATCTGGACCAAAATTATCGAAATCTTTTCTTAAGGTATAAGAAATAAGTTTTACTTTTGGTTTTTCAAATCTTTTAGCTTCTCTAAAGTTCGATTCCATATTTCAACTATACAATTTCAATTTATATTTCTTTCTTTTAAAGCCTTATAGAAATATTTTTATAAATTGATTACACACTACTAAATAGAGAGTGATGATATGGCTAGTAGAAAAAAGTCAAAATCAAAATCTTTAAAATCGAAATCATTACGTTATAAGATTTCATCAAAGAAAAATAAAAAGAAACAAAAGAGAAAGAGATATATTTTGCAACAATTTGCACAAATAAATCAATATGGAGGTCCTGTTTCTAAATATGATGAAAAAACGCAACAATTCTTAAATAGGAGATTGACTGAATTAGAAAATAAAGGCTATGAGATACTTATAAGCTCCGATAGAATTACAATTATTATGCAAGAGCACCAAGCAGAATCAGAAGAATTATTCCTTAGAAAGAAAGGAGTTAATGCATCCGCTGTAGGCTCTGCTTTAGTAATAGAAGCACCTTTTCAAAAAATGCCAGAAAGCGAGGGCATAATGAAAAAGGAATCAACCAGAGAAAAAAAGAATAAGGATGTAACGTTATATATGTCACGTTCAGAATATAATACAATTAAAGATTATGTTAAGGATAATATTATGACAAAAGATATTTTTGAGCAAAATAAAGAAAAAATTTTTGGAAAAATTAATTCAGATACTTATAGAAAACTCGAAAAAGCATTTGAGAACAATGATTCTATAATTATAAAAGCAGAAACATTTAGATTTACTGCAGAATTAAAGGAAAATAAAGAAACAAAGAATTGATTAAAATTTCTATTTATTTTCTATTTTTATTCCGTTCTTTTCAATAATTACATAGTCACCCTTTTGAATTTTGATAGTTTTCAATTCTATATCTTGTAAAAAGTGTAAAATAATAGCCTTTTCATCTGGATAATAAGTAATACTTACTGCATATGGAATTCTTTCCATTCTTTTAATCTCTTCTTTAGCCTTTTTCGGATCATCTTCATCTAACAATATACTTATATTGTGTGTCGTTCGAATTTTTCCTTCTTCTTCAAGCTTTATTAATTCTTCAATTATTTTAATTGACTCTTCCTTTATACTTTCAGACATATCTATTTTGTGAATAATCCTAAGCGCAGAATAAGCATCAATTTGCTTTGCATTCAAGATAGAAATCATTTTTCTTTCAATTTCTTTTTTTCTTGTTGTGAACTTTTCAAAATCTTCATAAAAATATCGTGGTTTTGGAATTTTATCTGTTTTTTCCATCGCTAGTTTTTGTGGCTTAATAGATTCGGTGCTCATTTTTATTTCGCTATCCTTTTGTATATGTTGACTATTTAGAAGCGGAGGAAGCATAAATATAGATATTGCTGCAATTTTCATTTTTTTCTTTGCTTTTTCCATCATATCTTTTATTCTTTTGGTTTCCGATTTTTCACTCATAATTAAGATAATGAAGTAGAGATATAAAAATCTATGTGTTCAAATTATATTTAGAGGTGGTTTTACGGCGAGTCAAAAACAAGAATTGAACTTGACAACAGTAGCAGTTGTCGCTATCTTAGTTATAGGTTTTCTTTTTGCAATCTATTATCTATATCCAAAACAATCTTCTGATCAAACAGTTTCAGTCACAGGTAATGCACAAATGAAGGTATTGCCAGACAGAGTTGTAGTTTATGCACAAATATTGACAAAATCAAAAGATTCTGCAGAAGAGGCCAAAAATCTTAATGCACAAATTTCCGATGCAGTTCTTACCTCTCTGATTAAGGCAGGAGTAAATAGAAGTGATATCGAAACAAGCGGCTTCAGTGTCTATCCCGAATATGACTGGATACAGGACCAGGGTCAGGTGCTAAAAGGATATGTGGCAAGCAATTCTATGAAAATCACAATTGCTGATTTTGAAAATGCAGGAAAGATAGTAGATGCAGTTGTTAATAATGGCGGATTAATTAGCTATATTAATTATGAATTATCAGCAGAAAAAATGAATGAATATAAGGCACAACTACTCTATGAGGCTTCAAAAGACGCAAAGACAAAAGCAGAATCGATTGCTTTTGGCCTTGGAAAAAAACTGGGAGATGTTGTTTCAGTAAGCGCATCTGATTATAATTATTATCCATATCCAATATATAGAGCAGAGGCTGGAGCAGACCTTAAGGAAATTTCAACAAATTTACCTTCTGCAAAATTAGATGTGACTGCAACAGTATCTGTAACATATAAGATTAATTAACTTTTTTTTATTTCTTTTTATTTCAAATCATTATCAGAATATTTTAATTTAGAATAAGCGCTGGGGGCGAGATTCGAACTCGCGCAGGCCTTTTGGGCCCAACAGCTTTCTGCATTTTTGATGAAACTCTTTCCTAAAGAGTTTATTAGCAGGCTGCCGCCATAGCCACTAGGCGACCCCAGCATTAAATATAATATGACAAGTAATGTTTTTAACTTATACCTATAATCTATATTAAGGTAGTTTTATGGTTAAAGGATTTCATGATTCTGTTGAAAAAGAACCTGGAAAATTAAAGGAGTGTTATGTATACGAAAAAAGACCAAATAATACTGTAAGATGTCATACTTGCTCAAGAAGATGTCTTATAGGGGATGGACATACAGGTTTCTGTCTTGTAAGAAAGAATATAAATGGAAAATTATATGCGCTAAATTATTCAAAAATAGCAACAATGAATATAGATCCAATAGGAAAGAAACCATTAGCACATTTTTATCCTAATTCGAACGTCTTATCAATTGCAACAATGGGCTGTAATTTTAGATGTCAATACTGTTGCAATTGGATGATTAGTCAACCAGAGAGAATGGAGGGAGACGATATTCCTCCAGAAAAAATAGTACAGACTGCAAAAGATGCAATGGCAGATGGGATATCGTATACTTATACAGAGCCAACGATCTTTTTTGAGATCTGTTATGATACTGGAAAACTAGCAAAGAAAGAAGGACTATTTAATACTTGGGTTACTAATGGATATTTTACAAAAGAAACAATAGATAAGGGAGAGAAATACATAGATGCAATGACAGTAGATTTTAAAGCTTCAGGTGATCCTGCATTCTATAAGAAATTTGTGTCTATTAATGATGTTGAGCCGATCTATGAGAATCTTAAATATATAAAGAAAAAAGGAATATATTTTGAAATAACAGATCTAATTGTACCGCGAGTTGGAGATGATTTAGATAATGTTAAGGCACTTGCACAATGGATAAAAGAAAACTTAGGTAAGGAAACAGTTCTTCATCTTCTTAGGTTTTATCCATCATATAAGATGATGGACTATCCAGATACATCTGTAGAAACTTTAGAAAAGGCACAAAAGATTGCTAGTGATTATCTTGACTACGTCCTAATTGGCAATGTTCCAGGTCATCCCGGTGAAAATACCTATTGTCCAAACTGTAAATCCCTCGTCATAGGCAGATATGGTTTTCTTGTGATGAAATGGCTGCTTGATAAAGATAACAAATGCCTTAATTGTGGTTATAAAATTCCGATAATAGGAAAATTAAAATATCCATTGCCATCATTTGGTTAATGTGATCGATATGCAGAAAAATGAATATTCAATTAAAGATGGAGAGTTGCTTGTAAGAATAGCACATAAAGCTATTAAGGAATACATTATCAATGGAGAAATAATAGATGTTAAAAAAGAATTTAATCCACCTGCGCATCTTTTAGAAAAAAGAGGAGTGTTTGTTACATTGACTATTGATGAAGAGCTCAGAGGATGCATAGGTCTGCCTCTCCCCATCCAACCATTAGCTGAGGCAGTGAGGGATATGGCTATAAGTGCTGCAACAGAAGACTATAGATTCATCCCTGTAAGCGAAAGTGAAGTTGATCAGATAAATATTGAAATAAGCATTCTTACAGTTCCAGAAGAATTAAAACTTGAAAGAAAAGAGGATGCACCTAAGAAAATAAAAGTAGGAAGAGACGGTTTGATCATAGAGTCTGATTGGCAGAGAGGTCTTCTTCTTCCGCAGGTTGCAATTGAAGAAAAATGGAATTCAGAAGAATTCCTTGATCATACATGTATAAAAGCAGGTTTGCATGAAGGATGCTGGAAAGAAAATGATACAAAGATTTTCACATTTCAGGCGATAATATTTAAAGAAGAGAAAAACGGAGAAATCAAGATGATTCTACCTAAATATTAAAGAGTGGTTATATGAATTTAAGAAAAGCAGCTGTTGCAGGTTCATTCTATCCTTCTTCTAAGAAAGAAGTAGAACACATGTTGGAAGGGTTCTTTTCTTCTCCAGAGATTTCAAGCTTAGAATCTGTGGAAGATATGGTGGGTATCGTATCTCCACATGCAGGATACGTCTATTCTGGAAAGACAGCAGCTTATGGTTATTCAAGATTAAGAGAGATAGGGCGGGATGCAACTTTTGTGATATTTGGTCCAAATCACTATGGATTAGGCGCAGAGGTTTCAATATATCCAAAGGGCGAATGGGAGACTCCGCTCGGCAAAGCAATCATCAATGAAGAGCTTATAGATGAGATTTGCAAGGTGTGTAATGGAGATATTTTGATGGATGCTAGTGCCCATTTATATGAGCATTCAATAGAAGTACAGATTCCTTTTCTCCAATATGTATGTAAGAATAAGTTTAGATTCGTTCCCATATGTATGTTGAATCAAAGTATAAATGTTGCGAGAGAGATGGCCGAAATTCTTTACAATGCTTATTCAAAAATGGCTAAGAAAGGTGAAAAAATATTTTTCATAGCATCCAGCGACTTTAGCCATTATGTACCTAAGAAAAAAGCAGAAGCAGACGATTCTCTTGCAATTGAAAAGATAAGATCATTGGATGTTAAATCTTTTTATGAAACAATCGGAAAGAAACAAATTTCTATATGTGGTTATGGACCCATAGCTACTTTAATGTTTCTTTCAAATAAGATAGGTGCAAGAGAAATCAATCTTCTAAAATACTCCACAAGCGCAGACACTACCGGCGATGAAAATCACGTAGTGGGTTATGCTTCAATTGAATTTTTAAAATAAGCAACTAAAACTAATTGATTTATTAATTTAAAGTGTGGCTGGGCTGATTTAGGTTGGTTTCCAAACCAAACAGTTTATCTATTCCTAGCCTCCACTCCGCTACCCCATAGACAAGGCGTCTTGCACTTAAGGTTGCTCCTTCCGGCCTGGCCTGGTTCATGCAAGTAACCTTCCCATGGGACAGAGCTTCGACGGCTTCAGAATAGGACTGTTTGACATGGTGTCCGTCCTAAATCTTGAGACTCCACTATAGAGGATTTGTGGTTCAGGGGACCCCTAGCCCCCCAGTCCGCCAGCCACATAAATATTTAATACTTAGAGTTTATAATTATTTACTCTCTTTATTTTAGAATTCATTAGATTTTTAATATGGTTAATGTGAGATTATGGAGTTAAAAGTTGTACTTGTAGAACCTGAATATGAACAAAATTTAGGTTACTGTGCTAGAATAATGAAAAATTTTGATTTCCATGAACTTTTGCTCGTAAATCCAAAGATTCAAATCGGTGAGGAGGCAAAAATGTATTCAAAACATGCTTTTGATGTTCTTTCATCTGCTAGAATAGTTTCAAGTTTAGAAGAAGCAATCAAAGACTGTCAGATTGTAATAGGAACAACTGCAATAAAAAGTGGTGGAAAGGAAGTATTAAGAGTGCCGATTTCTCCAAGAGATGCAGCTAAAAAATTTTCTAGGAAAAATTTAAAGGTTGCATTACTTATTGGAAGAGAGGGAACAGGTCTTTCAAAAGAGGAACTTGAAATTTGTGACGTGATTGTAAGGATTCCTTCTTCTGAAAAATACGGAACCCTTAACATCTCACATGCGTTAGGCATTATTCTTTATGAATTCAGAATGGAAATGTCAGATGAAAAGGGAAAAGAATTTATTTCTAAGAATGAAATGAAGATCATAGAAGAAACATCAAAAAGAATAGTAAAAAGTCTTAGAGGAATACGCGGAGAGAAAACTACAATCTTATCCTTGAAAAGGATTTTTGCAAGAGGGATCAATTCTGTCACAGAGGGAAAAGCACTTATAAATTTTCTTAAAAAAATAGAGAATTCAATTAAATCTAAAAATAATAATTAAAATAATATAAAAAAAGAGTTAGTAAATTATAAATTAAATAAAAAAATAAAATAATTTATTTCTTTCTCTTGACGATCTTTATTCCTTCTGGAGTGAGGATTAAAGTGTCGTCTCTTATTCTTGCTACGTCACCATTGATTTTCATGACGTATCCTTTTAATTCGCTGATAATATTTCTCAATCTTGTTTGTTGTTTCGAAAGCGGCCCGAAGTTAAGAAGGATTATATTTCCTCTTGATAATTCGTGCTCTACGACACTTACGTCTGCCTCGCTTTCGAGTGCAATTGGCTTGACGAACCTGTCTGCTCCCTCGTGAAGAACATCAACGTTCTCAAGCTCTGCGGTATCTAGATATTCCTCTAGGTCCATTTCCTTACTCAGACCCAATAAGCCTGAAAGTCTTTGGAGTATTCCCATTAATGTCACCTCTATTTGTTATTTATATAGTGTAATATTAAAAAGGTTATCTTTTTTTCATTTTTTTCTTATTTTTGTTATTTACGTCTTATTTTAGATATCTGTAGCAAAAAATTTATTCTTTCATTTAGATTCTGTATTTGTTATTTCATAATATTTTGGAATAGGAATTGATATCAACTATTTAAAATTTTTTCATTTCCTATCTAATTAGATTATATGGGAATTTACAAAATAAAATTTAGATTAAGTAGCAGACTTAGAAAGGAGTTATCAAGGCCTTTAGGTAAGATTTTTTCAGAAGATGAGTTATTGCATTTTATTTCAAATAAGCTAAAGAAAAAAGATTTTAAGATAATTGCAATCGGTGATGAAACAGGAAGATTTCTCTATGAAAATAAAATAATTCCCTCTATTTGGATATATGATGGAAAAGTTAGAAGAAAAAAGATAAAACATCGGATTCCTTTTCCAGATTATATCGTAGAGAATCCTAGATCAGTCATAACAGAAGATTTATGTGCAGCGATTGATGATGCATTGGATAAAAAAAATCAGAAGAAAAAATTGAAGATATTTGTAAAAGGAGAGGAAGATTTAGCAGCTTTATATGTAATTTACAAAGCTAAAAATTCTTTGGTTTTATACGGTCAGCCTAATAGAGGGATAGTCGCAATAAGCACAAACAATAGAATTAGAAAAAGAGCAAAAATGATTTTAGAGAAAATGAAAATTTCATCCTTTTCCTTTAGATAGAATTTGTAGCATTACAAAGCAAAGTACACCAGCAACTATACCTAATAACCATGGTGTAATATTATCTTTATAGAAGTATTTATTTGCTTTTAGTGCACTTCCTATAACTACAGCAATTATTATTGCAAGTATTGCTCTTCCAGCTGTAACAAATGCTTCGCTCCATTTTGTTGCCATACAAATATTTATTCAAAAAGTTATAAAAACCTTGATTTTCGCTGATTGCCGTATCTGAACAGAACTCAGCTAAGATTTTTAAAACCAACCCTTAGTTAATATTAATTGTTTATTACAGCTTTGCTGTAATGAAAGGTGATAAAAAATGGCAAAAGATACTATGGAATCATTAGGTGCATGGGCATTCTATCTCGGTTTGATTGTAGCCCTTGTGCTTGCAGCCATGCCAACATTATTGAGCCATGGATGGATTATTCTCATCCTTGGATTGCTCGGTATTATAGTTGGTTTGCTAAACATAGGAGACAAAGAATTGCAACTCTATATGATAGCAAACATAGCTTTCTTGGTGGCTGCTAACGGATTTATTGGAGTCTTGGCAGCATTGCCAGTAGGAACAATGGGCGTAACTTTCTTAACAAATTTTGTCCGCAATATAATATTGTTCGTGGCTCCAGGAGTAGCAGTAGTTGCATTGAAAGCTCTTTATGAGGTTTCAAAGGACTAAATAAAATAGTCGACATTGCCGCTTTCTTTTTTCATTTTTATTTCTTTATTTTATTCAATTTCTACTTCTGTCATTACTCCATTCCTTTTTCCTATTAAACAAATGTTTATATATTGATTTACATATCTTAATTATGAAAAAAAAAACAATTTTGAAGAGAATGAAAAGAACGAAGAAACTAAAGAAAGAACGCAAAAAGAGCAGATCCTTTAGAGGATACATTTTATCATATAGAAAGAAAAGGACTAGTTCTAATTCTAGAAGATAGTCCAGAGGTAATTAGGTTTTATACCTGTTCATTTAAAAATTATAACTATAGAATAGTTACTAGCTTAAGAAAAGTAGAGGAAGAGATAGAAAGGCTTGAAAAAGAAGGCATCGAGCCTAAAGTACTAATTGCAGACTTTAATCTTTCGGATGGAGAAAGTACATCTTTTGTAGAAAAATTAAGAAACAGATATCCAAAACTTAAAGTAATTCTATGTTCATCAGATGACTCCGCAGTCATGCACGTTAAACATGTTGTATCATTTGAAAAAGGTCAAATTATAAAAATTAGATCAAAGTTGGATGAATTTCTTTCACAATGAAACCGAAGCTTTTCTTTTTGTTAGGCAAAAAATTTTATTTCTTTAACTTCTATTCTAATAATCAATGCCCCCGTAGTATAACCTGGATAGTACGCGAGCTTGCGGTAGCCATTTTGAAGATAAGTAATGGTTGCGAAAAGCTTGTAATGCGGGTTCGAATCCCGTCGGGGGCGCTGCCAAGATAAAAAAGTAAATAATTTAAAAATATTAATGTCCATTATATTATATCTGGTTTATATGCTGATTAACTTAGGTTATCAGTCTTATATCTAAATAGTGGTACTATGGGTAAGTTTCCAATAGCAGATGCAAAACTTAAGAAGCAATTAGTTTGCAGAAAATGCAAGACAAAGAACAAGATAGGAGCAGAGAAATGCAGGAAGTGCAATTATAAGTTTCTTAGACCGAAGAAAACAACAGTAGTTAAGAAGTAATCTAATTTTTAATTTTTTCACTGCCCTAGTAGCTCAACGGTAGAGCGACTGACTTGTAATCAGTAGGTTGGGAGTTCGAATCTCCCCTAGGGCTTTTATTGTAACTTTCCTAATTATCAATTCTCTTTTTATAGATTACATTTTCAATATTCAGCGATAAGTATTTAAATATCAATTATGTGCTATATATTCATAGGGTAGTTAAATTTAGAAGATGTGAGTATATGGATGAAGCGATAATTTCACTTGCAGACAGAGTTATTTCTATTTTAAAGCAGAGAAAAATCGTGGAATTATCTGACCTTGTAAAAGAGACAGGTGAAAATGAAGAAGAAATCAAATTAATTATTAATTTATTGGAAAAAGAGGAAATGGTGGACGTTGGTTATAGTCTTACAAAAGTGCTTATATCTTGGAATGATGAGGCGGATCGAATTTTAATGAAGATGAAAAAGAACCAAAAGATAATTTCTCTTAATTCTGATGAAACATTAAAAATTGAAAGATCTAGAAATGGAAAAACCACTTCTTTAACACCTATTCCTATAAATGAAAATGAGAAGGAAATTCTTAATGATGAAGCACCTAAATTTAATATATTTAAAGAAAAGACAAAAGAAGAAATAGAAGCAGAAATAGAGTCGATCGAAAAGAATCTAAAATCAAAGCAAATAAACAAAAATAAAGTTGAATCTAAGCATAAAGAAATAAGAAGAGAGAGTTCTTATAAAATTGGTGCAATGGCTGTAAAAGATATAGAAACAAATGATGAGGAAAATTTAGGTGAAAAAGACAAAGAGAATTTTGAGATATTCAATTCAAAAGCAGAAAATATATTAAAGCGTAGTGAAGCGGTTGAAAAACATGCAAGTCAGAAGACAAAAATAAGAAAACAGAATTCGGATGATAGTGATATCGATCGAGAAATAAAAGACATAGAGAGAAATATACTATTAAGAATTTCAGGCGAAACAGAGAATGGTGATTCAGCTCATATTATTTCTTTAGAAAATACCGATATAGTAAAATCTGCAAAAACAAAATCTATTTCTAAAGATGATATTGAAAAAAGTGAATCACAAAAACAAAGGTTATTAAATAAATATCGATCAGAGCCTAATTTTATAGATAAAACCAGTATAAAAACACAAAAGAATAAAGAAAAAGATGAATTAAAAGAATTAGAAGAAAAACTTAATCAAATTGTAAACAAGAGGGCTGAAATTGTCGATTTAAACAAACAAAAAACGATACTGTTCGATACTACCCATCCTGAATTAAAGAGCAAGCTTTCTGCTCAGATAGAAGCAATGGAATCAATAATTAGTGAAAAGGAAGGCAGACTTAACGAATTGAAAAATAAAATACAAATTCTCCCTGAAAACATAATCGAACTTAATAGAGCTCTACAATCATTAAGAGAAAAGCAGATGAGTATCGATTCTGTATTTAACTCTACTATGAATCAATTGAACGAAATTAAAAATAAGATACATGAGGTAAAAGATGACTATTTTGCTGAATTTACTTTAATAAAGAATCAAATAATTGAGCAAGAAAAAGAACTTATCAAGATAAATGATATTTATTCTTCATTGAAGGATAAGGAAAAAAGATTGATTAATTCCATCCAATTTGTAAAGGACAATATTTTAAAATCTCAGGAAGAACTTATGAATCTTGAAGATCAACTTGAAAAGTTTAGATCTTCTTCTAAATCAATCGAATTAAAGATAGAAGAAACAAATAAAGTGTTGAGATCGCTTAATCGACAATTTGAAAATTATATAAATAAGATAAAAGAGTTAGATGATTTTGAAAATGAAATCAAGCAAATACAGAAAGAATATATGGATTCAAAGGAAAAAATAGATTCAAAAATAAATGATTATACGAAAGAAATATTGGCAATTTCAAAATCAATAGAGTTAGAGGCTACTAGTAGGTATCTCCAAGAATTGGAAAAAATGACAGCAGAGGCTGAAGATTCTATTAATTCTCTTTTATATAGCGAAAATGAATTGAATAAAAGAATAGAGAACAAAAAGAAGGAATTAGCTCAATTGATAGAAGAAGCAAAAAGAATGCAACGATCATTGGCTATGAAAGAGTTAAGAGAGCCAAAAGTCAAAAATTCTTACAATCTATACCTTAACCCAGAGAAAATAAATTTAATGCAATCAAATTTCCAATTCAATGAAGATTTCATAGACTCAGATAAGTATGAAATAAAAGAAATGAAAGAAACAGATAGAATGGATGTTGAAGTAAAAACATTGGATTCTAGCGCGCTTAATCAAGATAATAAGAGTAATTCAAAATTAGAAGAGATTAAAGAATCGCTTTCTAATTTTTTAGCAAAGTTCAATAGAAAATTAGGTAAGAAATGATTACTGGTTTATTATCGATTCTTTCTCTTTTTCTTCCAATTTCGTTTTTATTTTTTTAGTATCTATCGAAGCTAGAATATATACTACTACAAAAGCAATGGAGATCGCTATTACAAATACGGGATTATAGGAAGCGACAATAGCTCTATATCCACCAACATTAACTACATCAAGATAAGCTGTAACATTAAAGATTAGATGTAAAAGTATTGCTAAGAATATACCTGGTATAAGACCGAAGTGGGAAATAGCTCTGTATTTCTCTCTTGATTTTAAATAACCTAAAATCACTCCTGCAAATGCAACGAAACATCCATGTGCCAAAGTATTGAAAATCGATCTGTATAAGATTATAGATATCCAAACATCTATTCCTATTATTATTGGATCTACACTTGCAAGGAAATAAAACCAATTTTCATACATTGCAAATCCAATTCCAATTGCAAAACCATATAAAAGTCCATCTAATGCATCGTCAAATTCGTGGTGTCTTGAAAATAACGCAAGTCCGAAAATTTTAAGAATTTCTTCTATTATAGGGCTTGCAATGATACTTATTATAGCGGTCGTCAAAGCGAGAGGTATAATATCTGCACTTTTGCCAATAAGATAAATAATAAGATTATTAATAAAGAATGCAACCATAGCTGCAAAAATTCCATAAACAAACATTCCTGCTACAAATCTCAATGGTTCTCTTTCATATATATCTGCGTACCAGGTAAATATCATAAGTATTAATGGAATAGCTAAAGATGCAACAAATGAAATTAATATTATCTCAATCTTAGTTAGAATATCGTAGTTCTGATATGTTGAAAAGGCTATAATACACACAAGAAGAATTGCAAAGAAAAGTATAATTGACCATATAGCTGGATTTGCAAGTGCATTTGCAATTTGTTCACTCATTGTTCTTCCATATGGAAATTCAAATAGTGTTTTATCAGTGTATTCATCATTTTTTCCGTATTTTCTCATTTCAGCATCTCTTACAACTAAAGATAAGATTAATAGAAGGATTAATGCGATTATCGGTGCAACCACATACGCTCCTATATTTATTGCTTCGTATGTTATCTTTTCATATTTCTCCCAAGATTGAGCAATTGTGAACTCTTTTGCCAGATACGTATCAGAGATTAGGAGGTATCTTCCAACATCTGTAGTAAGACCATTATAAGTGTAGGTCATTGGAATTTCAAATTCGGCACTTTCTTGAGCTTCAAGCTTTCCAAGTTCTGCTATAAATATATAGTTTTCATTTTCCTTAAAATATAAGGCAATATTTATTGCTTCATTGCCTTCATTAGTTATTGTAATATTGTGTTTCATTAAACAAGGAGTTTCAGTACACACAACTGCAACAGGTTGTATTGTTGCAGTTAGGCTTCCTTTAATAATGCTTCTATTTTCATCTATTCTGAGTTGATTTGGAAATGCTAATACAAGTGAAAAGAGAAGAATAAGTATTGAAATCATGTGAAATATTTTTTTAGGTCTTTCATTCATTGTTTTTCACCACTTCTACTTTATCTACATTAAAACAAAAAATATAAATATAATGCATTTATATTATTATTATGGTTAATTTTAAAAACCAAAGGTTAAATCGAAAAAAAGATTCTGAATTTAAATTGAATACTTCAGATCTAAAATATGCTGATGAGTTGATG
This sequence comes from Candidatus Micrarchaeia archaeon, assembly GCA_038886535.1. Classification (GTDB taxonomy): domain Archaea; phylum Micrarchaeota; class Micrarchaeia; order CABMEP01; family CABMEP01; genus DTQF01. Next base: position 97,348 of record JAVZXS010000002.1, read on the forward strand.
GAAATATCTAAAGGAGAATCAAAAACCGATTTTTTAGATAAAGCTAGAGATTTTGTAGATTTGATTCTAATCCATAAAGGAGATTTAAACAAGGTTGAAAAAGAATTTCCAGTAACTTCATTTGGGATTGAGTTTATTGAAAAAGCGAAAACAATATGTAGGAAGAAACAGCTTCTATTCCATGAAAAAGTTCTCAATAAAGTTAAAGAGTCGATATACGAATCTAAAAAGTTAAACTTACTGCAAACTACAGTACTAATTTTTATGCATGATCTTATGTATTTAGATGAAAGGGAGGGATTAGAAGAAGATCAATATAATGATATACAGGAATATTTTAATGAATTAAAAGAATATCTACAAAAAGAATACGGAGATGATGAATGGTAAATTAAGAAAGACTTTATATAATTTGTAGGTAATGTCTATTTTTGTGTTAAATTTGTTAATTTATATTTGTCTAAGTATAAAATGGTGTTTTTTTGGCTATATTTGTTTTGACTGGTACACCTGGAACAGGAAAATCTTCAATAGCGAATTATTTTGCAAAAAAGAAATGGGCAATTATAGATCTAAATGATCTTGTGAATAAAAAGCATTTGTGGTATACGAAAGAAAAAGGAAGTAAAGTTGTCGATATCGCTTCTCTTAAAAGAGAGACCATTAAAGAAATATCCAGAATTAAAAATAAATATAAAATATCCAAAGAACCAAATAATGAACTTAATATTATAATAGAAGGGCATTTAGCATGTGAGATTACATTACCTGTTGATGCAGTCATCGTTCTTAGAACTAGACCAGACATATTAATTAAAAGATTGATTAAAAGGAAATATCCAAAATATAAAATAAGTGAAAATGTCCAAGTTGAAATTATTGATTACTGTACAAAAAAAGCAGAAGAAAATTATAAATGCCCTATTTATGAAATAGATTCTTCAGGTCCTCTTAGAATTACAACAAATAAATTAAATAAGATAGTAAAACAATTTTCAAATAAAAATAAAAAAAACATTAATAAATCGATAAACTGGCTTAGATATGCTTTCAAGAAAGAGATTGCGAAATATCTGTTTGAATAGAGCAATTGGAAAGAGTTTAAAATTTCACTTCTTATTATATTTAGTGATCAGATGAAAAAGAAATATAAAGGGAAAAAAGGACAAATAGCATTTGAAACTATTCTTATTGTCGGATTTGTATTCCTTCTACTTATTCCACTTATTTTTATATTATTCAATCGTTCTGTTTCTATTCAAGATGAACTTACAACTATACAAACTTCAAGAGCACTCTTTACTCTTGTCTCCGCTGTTGATTCTGTTGGAGTACTGGGTCCAAATAACAGTATAATTGTAGAAGTAGTATTTCCTAATAATATTAAAAAGCTATCAATAGGCAGTGATAATAATAGAGAGATATCCGCGGTTTTAGCCACTTCACTTGGAGATATACATATAGTTAAAATGTCTCAATTTAATATCTCTTCAACATACATATTTCCAGAAGGCAATATAAAATCAGGAACATATAGATTCAAAATTGTATACTCAGAAGATGAAAAAGAAGTAAAAATAAGTTTAGATTAATTAAAATAAAAAATTTTAAAAAAGAATTATTCATTTTCTGGCTTTCCTGGATAAAGATCGCCTTCTTGTATTTGTATAGATATACTTCTAAGTTTTCCGAATCCACTTCTTTTACCTTTTAATTTATCTTTTTCTTGTTTTATCTTCTTATCAGCTTCTTTAAGTATGTCTTTAAGCACTGCAAATAACTTCCAGCCATGCGAGCTTACTTCAAATGTCTTCTTGCCAGTTACAAGCATTTTCATTGTATATTTGTGCCTCCTTCCTTCTGGAGAATATTTCTTTATATTTAATCTTACGAATTCAATCGGCATTATTTGTTCAAATGAACTTGCAAATTCGTTTATTTCATTATATATATCTTGTTTGTATTGTTTATCCTCTTCATCAAGTCCTATTATTTCAATCACAGTTGCGTGTTTTGGTATTGCACTCTTTATTATGTCGATTGCAGTTATTATTCCTATTTTATCATCTCCTTCGACAAGAAGAGACGATATTTGATTTTTTTTCATAATCTTTGCAGCTTCTCTTAGCGATGTAGAAGGAGAAGTTTTTATCAATTTTGGAGAAGAACCAACTACTGTTTGAAGTAAAATCGAACTCGTTTTTTCCTTTTCTCTTCCCATTGGGACTTTGGTTTTTACTTTTTGCAGGAGTGGAAGTATATCTATACTACTTAAAATTGCAACAGGTTTTCCAGCATCGGTTATTACTAGATGGTGTTTTCCTGTTTTTCTCATCAAAGCAGCTGCTTTAGATACATTTTCTTTTATATCCATCTTTTCGATAGGCATGTTCATAACATCTTCAACTTTTAGAGGTGGAATTTTGTCTTCAGCTATCAATTCTTCTAAAATATCAGTATTTTTTACAATTCCAATTATTGAATCACCATCAACAATCGGTAGTTCTCTGTATCCATCAACGAACATAGAGATCTTTCTTTCTATTGAATCTCCTTCCTTCAATAGAGGAGCTTTCCATGCATGTTTTTCAACCTTTGCATCTGGAGAATATTGGATTGTTTTTAGAGTTCTATCCGATATGATTCCAATGTATTTTCCATTTTTCTGAATTATTATAGTCGTTATACCTTGCTCTATCAATTTAGCTGCCTTCGCCATTGTTTCTGTAGAATCAAGTATCGTTGCGGGTCTTATAATCATATTTTCACCTCAATTTTCACCTTAATTTAAAAATCATTTTCTTTTCATAAATGATTTTAATAAGAAAAAATTACTATCAGACATTATACATTCAATCTCATTTTTTATTCCGATCGTATCATATACTATAATTTTCACCTTTACTTTTCCAAGTTCCTTTCTCTCTATAATCATCAAGTCATAGAGATAACCTATAGGCACATTAAGTTTTAGATCTTTATGCCTAATATTGATATTTTCCTCATCTGCTACAATTTCTCCAGCGGGAGTTCCGAACACATCAGAAAAAATAGGTATTTTTACCATATTTCTTTTTTGTTGCGAACCATTTAAAAATTATACCCTTAACATATTTTTATGGCAAAATTGAAATATTTTAAATCTTTAAAAGGTCAAGCAGCAACAGAATTTTTATTTACTTACGGTTGGGCAATACTTTTAGTGCTTGTTATAATGGCGATTCTTTATTCTTCCATATTCAAACCTGAATTCTATGTTGCAGAAAGATGTGACATTGGTCCAGGTATAGCCTGTGATATGTTTTATCTAAATAAAACTTCATCAGGTCTCAATTTTACTCTTTACGCCCATAACTCACTAGGATTCGATGTTAATATAACAAGCTTAAATTTCACATTGCATGATAGGATTAACAATCAAAAATATGTTAAGACAGTATATTTATCTAAAACTATAAAAGATAAAGAATCATTTAGTGCAAATGTGCTCTTCAACGTGGATAATTTAGATAGTGTAGTTCCTGGAACTCTGTATTCGATATACTTTACGATTAACTTCAAAAATAATGAAATAAGCTCTCCTCCAGAGCATGTAACAGCCGGAATAATAAACGTAAGAGTTTCCTAATATTTTAGATTAGCAATGTGATTTATAATGAGAATACCGATCGCAACAGGCACATTTTATCCAAGTGACAAATCAATTTTGAAAGAAATATGTAGAAGCATGTTCAATTTCAAAGTAGAACATTTCAATTCTATTTCTGCCCTATTCGTTCCAAACGGTAGATTCGATGTTTTCAAGGATATGTACATTCAGGCATATGCGCATCTTTTGAACATTCCTGAATCAACCAGCTTTATTTTTATTTCCGACAATAAGATGAAAAGAGGAAAACCAGTTTCCATTTCAAATGAAGATTGGTTCACTTCTTTAGGAAAGGTTACATATGATAAGGATTTAGGGGAGCAAATAAAAAAGCATTCATCATTCGCTGAATTTGACATCTCAGCGCATGCGTTTGAATACTCAATAGAGACGCAACTCCCATTTATTCAATCCATAACAAACAATCCTAAAATGGTTGCAATATCAATTTCAACATCAAATGAATCTGTTGTTAAAGATCTTGTAAACTCAATTCAAAACTCCGCTAACATCTTAAACAAAAATATAGTTCTAATTGCTACTTGTCAGATGCTTAGATGTAGATCATTACAAGAAGCAGAATTAAAAATGAGTGAGGTTATAGAAATTATAAATAATTATGACGTGTATTCAAAGAAAAATGATGATTCATTGTTCAATTATTTCCTCAATCAGGAATGTATGGTGAACCCAACCGTTTTTTTAATTCCATTAATGTATTCTATTAAAAACAATTTTAGACCAAGAATCTTATCGCAGAAAACAATCAAAACAGGAGTGAAGGAGGAAATTGAAGTATACTCATCTATCGCATATGTAAAATGATAGAAAAGGTGGTTTTACGTCTATAGAGAAAAGAAAGTTAGACCACATATCAATTTCAATTAAACAAAATGTTTCTTATTCAACAATCTCAGCTGGTTTTGATGATGTGGTGATTCCACACGATTCTCTTCCAGAGATTAGTCTAGAACAGGTAGATTCAGGCATTCATTTCTTAAAAAAAGATATTTCAGCACCTATAATGATTGATGCAATTACAGGTGGCTTTAAGGGCGCAGAAAAAATTAACCAATGTCTTGCAGAGGCTGCAGAAAAAGAAGGAATTATCTTTGCATTGGGATCTCAGAGAGCAATGATTGAAAATCCAGACTTGGCTTACACATACAAGGTAAGGAAAGTTGCTCCAACAATACCTATAATTGGAAACATCGGTATCGCAAACGTAAATAAACAGGTCATCAGTAGGCTTGATTCTGCATTGAAGGAAGTTGATGCAGATGCGTTGGCAATTCATCTAAATCCACTTCAAGAAGCCATACAGAGTGATGGTGATTTAGATTTTAGAGGCAAGTTAGAGATTATAAATGAAGTTTGTGATAGTATAGATATTCCAGTTATTATTAAAGAAGTCGGACACGGGATGTCGGAAGAAACTCTTAAAAAGATAGAAAAGACAAAGGCAGAGTTCATAAATGTGGCAGGTGCAGGTGGCACGTCCTGGACAAAAATTGAAAATTTAAGAAACCAAGAAGGCGTTAAATCTTTTAATGAAGACGGTGTTCCAACAGTAGTTTCTCTGATAAATGCAAAAAGATTGACAAAAAAGAGAATTATTGCTTCTGGAGGGATAAGAAGCGGAATAGATGTTGCTAAATCTTTGTGCCTTGGTGCAGAAGTGGGTGGTGCCGCATTGCCATTCTTAAAGGCATATAAAGAAAATAGGGTCCAATCTTTAATAAAAAGTTGGAAACATGAGCTAAAGGTATTTATGTTCACACGTGGAATATGTAGAATCAGTGATCTTAAGAAATTGAAGCCAAAGATAATAGGAAAGACAAAGGATCTTCTCTAATTTGAGTGTTTCTATACTACCTAAATCTGCTAAAAACATATTTTCTACCCTAATGTGCTAAAAACACAAAAGTTATATTTCTATACGAAGAATTAATTATATCATGTTTTTTTGAGTGATCTTATGGATGTAAAAGAGATAGCAAGGAAATGGGCATTAAAGAATGCATTTGATTATGGAAAAGCAGATGTTGGTGCAGTTGTAGGGAAAGTAATTGCAGAGTATCCAGATGTAAAGAAAGATATGAAGTCAAATATGCAGATAATAAATTCTGTAGTTCAGGAAGTAAATTCAATGAATAGAGAAATGATAGAAGAGGAAGTATCAAAATTTAATTTCGGTGAAAAGAAGAAAGAAGAAAAGAAAGGAGTAAATCTACCACCACATATAGAAGGAAAGGTTGTAACGCGTTTCGCTCCTGAGCCTTCCGGTTATCTCCACATAGGCCATGCAAAGGCATGCCTTATAAGTTGGCAAGGTGCTAGGGAACAGAATGGAAAGTTCATACTTAGGATAGATGACACCAATCCAGTACTGGCAAAGCAGGAATTTGTGGATGCATTGAAAGAGGATTTGAAATGGCTAGGTGTAGATTGGGATACAGAGTGTTTCACTTCTGATTTTATGGAGATGTTTTACAATTATGCATTTGATCTAATAAAAATGGGTAAGGCATATGTCTGTGAATGCGATGGAGCCACTATAAAGAAAAACAGAGAGGAAAAGAGAGAGTGTCCTTGCAGGAATAAGCCTGTTATAAAGAATGTCAGAGACCTTGAGAAAATGATTGACGGGGGATTCAAGGAAGGAGAAGCAGTTCTTAGATATAAGGGAAACATGGCTGCGCTTAACACGGTGATGCGTGATCCAACTTTGATGAGAATAATAGAGGAAAGGCATTTCAGACAGGAAGACAAGTACATTGCATGGCCTTCTTATGACTTTGTGACACCTATTCTTGATGCAATACAAGGTGTGACTCATGCAGTTAGATCAAAGGAATATGAGCTTAGAGATGAGCTTTATTATTCATTGATAAAGGATTTTGGACTTAGACAGCCGATTATTGTTTCAATCTCACGACTTGTCATAAAGAATAACACCACTCAAAAGAGAGTTATAAGGAAGCTTGTACAGGAAGGAGTTATAAGCGGATGGGATGATCCAAGACTTCTTACAATGAAGGCAATAAGAAGGAGAGGGATTCAGCCAGAAGCACTTAGGGAATTTGCACTTTCATTTGGAGTAAGCAAATCAGAATCAAAAGATGCCACATTAGAACAGCTGTTTCATAAGAACAAGCAGATACTTGATCCTATTTCAAAGAGGCTTCATTTTGTTAGAAATCCCGCTATAATTGTAATAGATGGATTTAGAAGCCAAGCAGTTCTTCCATTCCATCATGAAAATGATCTTGGCTCCAGAAACCTAGTTATAAATGAAAAGGTTTATGTCGAGCTTGAAGACGTCAAAATAGGTGAAGAGGTCAGGCTTAAGGATCTCTGCAATTTAAGAATAGAATCAAAGATAAGCGATACTCCATATCCAACATTTCGCGGGGTTGAGGTGAAATCAGATTATCTCCCAGAGAAAAAGATACAATGGGTTCCAGTAGACTCTGCTGTTAAGATAAAGGTTGAGAAGCCTCTTGATCTACTAGAAGGAGACATCCCTGCAAAGAATAGCATGCAAATAGATGAAGGATTTGCTGAAGAATTCGTAAATGAGCTGAAAAAAGGAGAGATAGTGCAATTCATAAGATATGGTTATGTTATAAAAGACAGAGAGGAAGAGGTTCCTGTTTTTATATTCACATCATAAACTCAATCCAATTTTTAGTGATCATATGATACGTATTGTTGTCTTAGGTTCTGGGGCTGCTATTCCATCTCCAGAAAGAAACCTTACCTCTATAGCACTTAAATATGAAGGTAAGGTATTCCTTTTTGATTGCGGAGAGGGAACTCAAAGACAGATGATGAAGTACAAGATCAGTTACTCAAAGGTAAAAGCAATTCTAGTCTCTCATCTTCATGGGGACCATATATTCGGAATACCTGGATTACTATACACTCTTTCAATAGATGAAACTCCAAGAACCGAGCCTTTGCTTATAATCGGGCCGAAAGGAACTGAAAAAAGAATAAGAGAGCTTGTTTCCAAGGAAATTCCATTTTTGAAAATAGAAGAAGTCGATGAAGGATGGAAGATGGATCTCGGTGATGCAGTTATTTATCCATTCAGAACTAAACATTTTGAAAATGGAATTTCTTTGGGATATGTTTTCGAGGAGAAAGAAGGATTAAAATTTGATAAGGAAAAATGTGAGAGATTAGGAATAAAGGGAAGAATGTTTAAGATTCTGGAGAATGAAAAAAGAATAACAGTGCACGGGAAAACAATTAATATAGAGGATGTTACACATAAGAAAAAAGGAAGAAAAATCGTTGTGTCAGGAGATACCTCCTACTGTGAGAATACAATAAAATATGCAAGAAATGCAGACATACTATTCCATGAGGCAACTTTCATGGAGGACAAAAGAGATAAGGCAGATGAGGATTATCACTCTACTGTACAGGATGCTGCAAAGGTTGCAAAAGAAGCAGAAGTCAAAAAACTGGTTTTATACCATATTGGAAATAGATATACTGATGAGAAGGAAATAGAAAAGGAGGCAAAACAAATTTTTCAAAATACAGTAATAGCAAAAGACGGTTTAGAAATACATATTTAATCAGAGTGACTTTTTAGTTAGAGTTACTTTTAGTAGATTGACCAAAAATAACAGATAAATAACAATGTTATAAAGAAATAAGCAAAAACAAAAAAATAAATAAAGGAATTACGCCGCGGGCTCTTTCGGCTTTTCTTCTTTTACAACTTCGATTTTTGATCTAAGTGCGCGTAAAACACCAGCTGCACGAACTCTATTGAAGTTTGCGATTTCATTAAGTACATCTGCTTCAACATCCTCAGGAAGTTTCTTTTCTTTTTGCCATAATTGCTGTCCTTTTTTTGCATCGCTAGTCTCTGCAAGTATCGTGCCTTTTATTGTCATGGTGCCGGATTTTTGTTTGTATTCTATGTGGAAGGTGTATTTTATTTCAAGAATCTCTTTCTTTGCCTTTACACTATTAAGCTTGATTGTAATTTTGCCACCTTCTTCTAGCTTCTCTTTTTCCTGCTTGAATTCAAAGTAATCTATCTGGTGTTCACGTATCATTTTTATCACTCCTATTAATTGTTGATTATTTGCTTATGCCTTTACAAATTTGAATACCTTGCCGTCACATTCTGGGCAGGTTCCCACAAGCTGTGCCCTCTCTCCAGTCTTTGTCTTCAATGTCTTTTTTTCAAATTTGTCTACTTGAACCTTATTTCTGCATTTCATGCAGTAAAATTCTTCTGCCATATAGATCCCTCCATCGTCTTTGCTAAAGATGAATGCATCAGACGTTAATATAACTACTGACAACTAATATCCAAAATTAAATTATTGATCATCTAGAAATAATCATATCATTATAGAATCATCAGGTTTCATAATTATGACTTTTCCTCTTGAAACCCTTCTTGCAAAATCATTAACATCCTGAGTTATTCTTTCAAATGTATTATAATGCATTGGAATTATGTATTTGGCTCTAAAAAGCTTTGTTGAGTTTGCAGCATCGAGTACATCCATTGTATAGCTTCCACCTATTGGAATCATAGCATAGTCAACATCTATCTGCATCATTTCATTGAATTGATAGGTGTCACCTGCATGATATATCTTTACTTTGTCATTGATTATGTATCCCACTGGATATTTTGATTGAGGATGAGAAGCCTTGACAACAGTTATGTCTATTCCTCTGACTTGGAAGCTGTCACCAATCTCAACAGCTATCTTCTGCCTTTCGTTTATTTCTATACAATTAATTGCTGGTTTCGGGCCTATTATGATTGCATTAGTCCTTTCTGCAAGCTCTTTTATAATTATAGGATCGCAATGATCTCTGTGCTCGTGTGTAATTAGGATAAGATCTGCTTTTTTTATTAGATGTGGCTTAAGGACAGGTATCTTTATGTTTTCAGGTATACCGCTCCCGAAAAATGGATCAATTAATATTACAGTATCATGTAGAGACAGTTCAAAACCAGAATGTCCAAGATATCTTATATAATCCATCTCTATCCCCTGTTTGTTTAAATACTGACAACATTAGTGAAACTATCTAAAATACATATATAACCTTTATATTTAAAATCCTACGTTATAATATACATTTATGGACAAGGCTATTAGATATTTATATATTTTACTTTTTGCATGTTTTTTTGCATCTCTAGCACATGCTGGATTTACAAGAACATTTATGACTATGCAGATGGTCATAAATGATGATGGAAGCGCTACAATAAGGAACGATATTCGTTTCTATATGGATTCCCAGGATTCTATAGATTTATACAAGTTATCTCTAAAGACAACGAATGACATTGCAGGATGGAGACAAAGATTAGGATTGAACGACATAAGATATTATGTTGACACTTCAAAAGTTCAGATTGAAAAAGTCACAATACAGGCTTATTCTCCAGATACATGCAACTTTGATCAGACAGCCTGTTATGGAACTCTTTCATATGAATATAAAATCAAACCTCCAACTAATCAAACAGGATTAGTTAAGATAGAGAAGTATATCAAACCAAGGGTGATAAGATATTCATTGAATACAGATGTTTTATCATTTGAGACATCTGCAGTTGGAGAGAAATATATACCTGAAAGAACATCTGTAGAGATAGTGATTCCTTCTGACTCTATAAATGTAAAGATGTCACCTATGCCTGTAGAGTATATTGATACAATCCCCAAAGGTGCAAATAAATTCACATGGCAGGGAAGATTAGTTTTGACAAATTCAGAGCTTATTTTCGAAAGAAGGGTTTCTCTTATGACAGAGGTTTTAGAATTCTTTAACAATCTGTTTTCAACTATTAATACATGGGTATTCTCATTGCAAGGAATAATTCTAATAGTATCAATAGTAATGATCTGGGTAGGATATTATCTTTTGAAGCAGCAAACAAAGTAATAAGGTGAAACAATGCAAGATAAAAGAATAGAATTGGATTCTCTTCATCAGCATGAAATAAAGCTGCTTGCAGCGTTGACAAAAAACAAAGAAGAAATAGATTCGATATCAAAACGTTTAGGAATAAATAAAGATGCGCTTGTCAGATCTGCGTTCGTACTTAAGGAACTCGGACTTGCAGAGATAATTGAAGAATCAAAGAAGAGATACTCACTTACGGAAGAAGGAAAATTGAATCTTAAAGAAGGATTTCCAGAAGAAAGGTTGCTTAGCAAAGACAACACTCCTGTCTCTTCTTTAAGCGAGGATGAGAAGAAGATCGGACTGCAGTGGGCGCTGAAGAATGGCTGGATAAAGATAATAGATGGCAAGATAAAGGTTGTATCAAAGCCTCAGAAATATGATCTTAGATCTAAGTTAGAATTAATCTCTGAAGGAAAGGAAGCAGATGAAAAAGATATCAAGATCCTTCTTCAAAGAAAGAATATAGAGGAAAATAAGGAGAAAAAATTATTTGTCAAGGCTACAGATTTAGGATTAGAGTCTATTCCTTTGATTATGGATAGGTTAGAAAAAGAAGAGATAAACGAGCTGAATCATTCTCTTATTGTTTCAGGGAAATGGAGAAACGCATCTTTCAGAAAATACAATTTGAGGCTAAAGGTTGAAAGAGCAAAGAAAGGCGCATTCCATCCCGTTAATGAATACATAAGACAGATAAGAGACATATTTGTAAGCATGGGATTCGAAGAGATGACAGGGCCAGAAGTGGAATCTGCATTCTGGGATTTCGATGCATTATTCACCCCACAAGACCATCCAGCAAGAGAAATGCAGGATACATTTTATCTTGAGAATCCTTCAGAATTTGAATATCCGTCAGATGTTGCAGAGCGAGTAAGAGAAGTGCAGGAAAAGGCATGGAAATACAAATGGAATCCAGAGATTCCAAAGCAAGCAGTTCTACGAACCCACACCACCACTCTTTCTGCACACAAGCTTGTTTCACTCAGAAAAGGAAAAAGAAGCAAACCAGGAAAGTTTTTTGCTATAGGAAGGGTTTATAGAAATGAGGCAACAGACTTCAAGCATCTTGCTGAGTTTTATCAGATTGAAGGAATTGTAGCATGGAAGAATGCAAACTTCAGACACCTTCTTGGTGTGCTGAGTGCATTCTATGAGAAACAGAATATAAAGATAAGATTCAGACCACACTATTTCCCTTACACAGAGCCTTCTGTAGAGATAGACAGATGGGATGAAAAAAGAAACCAATGGATTGAGCTTGCAGGAGCAGGTATACTCAGGCCCGAGGTTTCAATTCCATTATGGGGCTCATATCCAGTTCTTGCTTGGGGTATGTCTCTTGAAAGGCCTCTGATGCATAAACTTTCATTGAAGGACATAAGAACACCGTATCAAAACGATATTTACTGGATATCTGATTCACAGATATAATTTAGATGAATGTTCATTTAATTCATAAAAATGTGATTATATGGCAACAATTTCATTTAGGAAAAATGAACTTGTGCGTTTTATCGGTAAAGAGATATCGCCTCAAGAAATAGCACATTCATTTGAAATGCTTGGAATGCCTGTAGACAAGTATGACGAAGAAGAGATAATTGCAGATATAACGAATGATAGAGTTGATATGTTTACGGTAGAAGGTGCAGGCAGGGCAATAGGTCAATTCCTTGGGGTTTTAGGTCCAAAGGAATACAAGACTTCAAAGTCAGAACTGGTTCTTCATGTAGAGAATGTAGAATGCAGGCCATATGTAGTTGCATTTGTAGCAAAGAATGTGAAGATTGACGATGAAATGATACGCTCTCTTATTATGGCTCAGGAAAAGATACATGAGACCTTTGGAAGGAAAAGAAGGAAGATTGCAATAGGAATACACGATGCAGACAAAGTTGAAGGACCATTGTATTACAAGCAGGTAAAAGATATAAAATTCGTCCCACTCGATACATCTAAAGAAATGAACGTGCAGGAAATATTAAGCAGCCATCCTAAAGGTCAGGAATACGCACACATATTCAATAATGTAAATCAGTATCCAATGTTCATGGATAAGAAAGGAGTTTTGTCATTCCCGCCAATAATAAATTCAGAAAGGACAAGATTGACTGAAAATACAAGGAACCTTCTTTTTGATATAACCGGAACATCTGAACATGCAATTAGACTGGTTGCAAACATCTTTGCCACATCCCTTGCAGATAGGGGGGCATTAATAGAAGATGTAGAAATAATAGCAAATGGCTTGAGGAGAAATAGTCTTGAATATGGGAGAAAAGAGAAATTGTCTATTAAATTTGCAAATAAAATTTTAGGCGTCAGATTCAAGCCCGAGGAAATGATTTCACTTCTTTCAAGAATGGGATTTAAATCAAATTTGTCAACAAAGAAGGATGAATTGATCATAGACGTACCTCCCTACAGAGCAGATATAATGCATGAGGTTGATTTTGTAGAGGATATCGCAGTTGCATACGGTTATGACAAATTCAAACCTAAGCTTCCAAATCTAACAACAAATGGTTCAATTTCTCCCCAGTCAAAGATTGATCAGAAAATAAGGGAAATGATGGTTGCATTACAATTTATAGAGACAAATTCTTGGACATTGACGAATGAAGAGACAATGAGGAAAGCATTGATGGAAAAGAAGGCCGTAAAAATCAAGAATCCAAGAACACAGGATTTCACTATATTTAGAACTGACATCACGCCTTCTTTGCTTAGCATACTTTCAGAAAACAAAACAAAAGGTTTGCCTATTAAGATATTTGAAGTAGGTAGAGTCGCAGATGAGAAAGGAAACTGCTATACAAATCTTTGCTGTGCTATAATGGGAGAGAATGCAGATTTCAGCCAGATTGCAACAGTTCTATTCGAGATAAAACGTTTTGCCAATGTTTCAGAAGTTTATCCAGATGAACTAAAAACAGATAAAAAATCACAGAAGAATAAGATCCAAACAAATAATTTCAAACATTTAATAGATGGGAGATACATATTTATAAAAAATGTTGATGACGGAAAAATATGTGGTTGGGCTGGCGAAATTCATCCACAAGTTCTTGAAAACTTCAAGTTGGAATATCCAGTTGTAATGATGGAATTCAGGCTGCAACCTAAAGAAGACAAAAAGAAAAGGAAGAATCAATAGTTTCTTTATTTTATTTATTTTTTACTTCTTGAAAAGATATTTTTTAAAATATTATTGCTTAAATCATTCCATGCACAGAGTAAGAAAGTTCATAGTTTTACCTACAAAAAAAGAAAATGCTAAGAAAGAGATTGAAGGGCTACTTAAAGAAGCAAAGCTTCCATACCAGAAAATAGAGGAAGAGTTGATAGGAAACTCTCCAATAATTTGGATTACATCTCCAGAAGAAAAAAAGATAATTTCTTTCTTCAAAAAAAGAAATATGAAAGCTTTTCCCTCTAATACTTCAATTGTAAAACTAAAAGATAAACCTGGTGAAGTTGCAAAAATAGCAAGGATTCTTGTTTCTTCTGGTTTGGAAGTTGAAGATGCACATCTTATATTAAAGAGTAGATCAACAGCTTTGTATGGTATAATTACAAACAAACCAGCAGAAGCAGATAGACTTATACAAAAGATAGTTACAACTTTACAAGAAACAGAAGAAGAGGAAGTTCAAGAACAACCATCACAAGAGTATTAGATATATTTGCTATCCATATCGCTCCAATTTTTTAATCATTTAATTATCTACTTTTATTTTAATGCCGTTTTTTACTATTTCAAGTCCGTTTTCTTTTAGGAATTTTTCCATTTCACTTTTGTCTTTTCTGCTCTTTATATCTTTATATTTTTTAATCAGTTCAGTTATTTCATACGCATGTTTTATTATCCATTCTCCTTTTTCCTTTTCCTCTTTTATTTGGATCTCGAGTTGTTTTACTCTTTCTTCTTGATGTTTTAGTCGATTAAGTAAGCGATTAATTCTTTTTGTTTTTTCAATATCTTGTAGAGAAGTCATTTCAAAATCATATGCTTCTTCAAATGCTTTAAATAGATCTATTTCTTTATAATTCTCAATTTTTCCCATAAGTCTTTCATCTACTAAAAATAATTCGTCATCTTTTAATATAGGTTTTATCTTGTTATCTAATAAGTTATAATAGAACTCTTCTATCCTATAAGCAATTCTTTCTTTTTCATAGTCATTAAATTCCATAATTTTCTTTTTTGGATCCCATCCTTCTGATTCAAATATCTTATTTAAATAAAAAGCGGGAAATTGAATGTTTCTACTTATTGCCACAACGATCTTTTCATTCTGCAATTCTTGCATTTTTAGTATTTGGATTATTTGTTCTTTTTTAACCTCTCTTTTTTCATTCTTGGGCGTAGAATATTCTTTTCCTGTTTCTAGTATTCGTTCTTTCTCCTCAATTTTGAACTTAATGTTCTTTATTTTTCCTTCTGAAATTAAAATCAAATTTCCTTTTTTAGTGCACTCTAAAATTATAGATCCATTTTCAAATTCTAATTCAATTATTCTGTCATTATTTAATTGTCTTATATCTTTTATGATTTTATTTGCTAATAAATTTTTTACAGAAATTGCAAATGGAGTAGGTTCAGATTCTATTTTTTCTCTATCTCTTAAAAATAAATATCTAGGTGGTAGGAATACGAGATCCTTTTTTCCTTCTTTTAGCTTGAATCGAAAAATAAATTTTGTATCTAAATCATAAAAATGATCTAATCTTGCATGGTTTTGAACAAGCTCTTTTTGGATTTTTTTTATTATAAACAAAATATCAAGGTTTGTAAGTTCTCTTTGGGAGATCATAATTTCACTTTAGGTTTCTTTTTTTATAAAAATAAAAAAAATTAGTAATTTTTATTGAAGAAGCATGCTTTCAACAGTTCTT
This sequence comes from Candidatus Micrarchaeia archaeon, assembly GCA_038886535.1. GTDB lineage: Archaea > Micrarchaeota > Micrarchaeia > CABMEP01 > CABMEP01 > DTQF01. The sequence goes on from JAVZXS010000002.1 coordinate 112,868, forward strand.
TTTATCCATTCTTTGGAATAAAGGAGCCTAATCAGAGTTGAATGCCCTCTTATTCCTTTACCTGAGCCTATAGTTTCTACTAAACCTAAGGCTTCTAGTTCTTTTACATATTCTTTACACCATCTTGAAGATCTTACTTCTCTTCCTAACTCTTTGCATGTTTTCTTGTATGCTTCATATAACTCTCCCATCATGAAGTATTCTCCGTTTTCTTCGTTTAATTTCTGATACTTACTTCCCTGAATAGATAGTAAAGCAAGGGAATACAAAACGAGCTGTTGGTGTTCTGGAAGAGTTGCGACTGCTTCAGATACAAGGTCTTTTTCTACGCTCTTTCTTGCTTCTTCTACATGTTTATATGTTACTATATCGTCTTTTTTCTCATCTGCTATCTCACCTGCATACATAAGCAGTTTTAAAGCGTATCTAGCATCTCCAGTTTCTCTTGCTGCAATTGCAGCTGCAAGATTTATTGCAGATGTATCACATGCATTTTCATTAAAACCTAGATTGGCCCTGTAAGTAAGAATCTCCTTTAATTGTTCTGAATTATATGGTGGGAATACAACTTCAGACTCCAATAATGCACTTTTGCTTCTGTTATCGAGCTGGTTCTTAAATGATATCTTATTTGATATACCAATGATTGAGATACCACCACTCTTCAATTCGTCATTTGCTCTTGTTAAGGTGTAGATAAGTTCATTAAGATCTTTTATGATATCAATTTCATCTAGCACGATTATTAGGAATTTATTTCCATTGTTTATCCAGCTTATTATTCTTTCATAGAAATGTGAAGGTGGAAATCCGTTCTTTGAGAAACCTACTATATCATTAGCAAGCTTTTGTAGGATTTTATATCTTGTATTGTACATTCTGCAATTAATATAATTTATAACGCCATTCGATGGTAATTCTTTAAATTGTTTCATTATATATTTTACAGAAGAGGTTTTTCCAGTTCCGGTTTTTCCATATATAAATACATTGTTAGGTCGCTTATTCTTAAAAACAGGAGCTATAACCCTCATTATTTTTTCAATCTCCTTTTCCCTGTGTATTATTTTTTCAGGAAGATAGTGTGGTGAAAGTGCATCTTTATTTATAAAGACAGATTTTTCAGCTAAGATATCTTTGAAGTTCAAGTGCTCACCTCTTCAAAAACAGTGTAGGTATGGATATTAATCTGAAGTTTATGCACTCTAGGAAGTTGTTCCACTTCCACTATTCAATTTTCAGTATCCTATCCTGGTCTCCCACAACCATAAGAAAGGATACGAAGACGATTCACTACAATTTTTTAGTTCTTATTTCTGTTTTTTCTCCCACACTGTTTATGATAAAAAATTTTTTTGCTGTTTTTGTTTTTGAAAAGAAATATATAAAAAGCTATTTGTGAAAAAAAGTTTGTAAGAAGTAAAAATTTTTGAAAAAAATTTCACTTTTACACAAAAATCTGATCATATCTTGAACCCATGATAAGTTAAGCATTTAAACTTTACTTCTGTAAATGTGTTTAATAATTGTTAATTAATTCATAAAAATTGTATAATTTATTTTTGAAAAAGGTGATTTTATCTTCGAAATTGTTTTAGATGATGCAAAATTGTGGAAAAAAAGCATGGATGCGATTGTGAATCTAGTTAAGGAAGGTTCATTTGAATTTGACAAAGAAGGGATAAAGCTTATGGCAATGGATCCTTCCCAGATATCAATGCTTATTTTCAACATTCCAAGCTCCGCATTCTCAAAGTATGAAGTATCAGAAAAGGCAAAATTAGGAATCAACATTGAGGAATTCAGCAAGATAATGGGAAGAATGAGAGCAAAAGAAAAAATGGTTCTTAAGTATGATGGATCAAATAAGCTTGATGTAACATTCATAGCTGAGAAGAGTAGAAGATCATTCAAGATACCGATAATTGATGTGACACCAGGCCCTTCAAAGGCCCTACAAATAGAATATAATACTTATGTAAAAATGAAGGCAAGTATATTCAAGGAAATTTTAAAGGACGTAGCTTTAATTAGCCCACATATTCTTCTAGTTGCAGATGTAAAGAGATTTAAGGTTGAGGCGACTGGAGATAACTCAGGTGTGGAAATTGATTACGAGGGAGATGTAGAAGTAAAATCTGATTCTGTTACCCATGGTCTTTTTTCAAGAGATTATTTAGATGACATGACAAAAGGAAGCGAAGATGATGCAGATTTAACCATTTATTTAGGATCGCCAACACAAACAGACAAAAGACCAAAGCCACTAAAGCTTGAATACAATATCGGTCCTGCCTCATTCATTTATTTCCTTGCACCAAGAATCGAGACAGACTAATCTTTTTAATTTTATTTTTTTCGATGCATTTTTATAAGGTACAATTTCACAATATCTCTAAAGCTTTTAATAGAAATCTTTATATTTCTCTCTTTGTTCTTTAATAATGTTGGTCTTTATGACATCCAAATTTTCAAATTATGTTATAATAGGTGCAGGCGGAAAAGGAGAAAGAATGGGCTGCAACAAGCAGCTTCTTGATCTTAAAGGAAAGCCAGTATTTATAAGAACATTAGAGGCATTCGATTCTCATCCTTTGATAGATGGAATAATTTTAGTAAGGCCAGCTGAATTAGATAAAGACTTCAAAAAGTTGGTAGAGAAATTCAACATTAAGAAAATCTATGCAGAAGCAGATGCAGGTAAAGAAAGGCAGTATTCGATGTATAACGGTCTTAAAAAGGTTCCAGAATGCAGCGTTGTTCTTTTCCATAATGGTGCAAATCCATTAGTAACTGAAAGGGAAATAACAGAATGTATCAAAGAAGCATATAACCACGGTGCAGCAGTAGTTGCACATCCTGTGAAAGATACTATCAAAAGAGTAAGGGATATGCTTGTTGTTGAAACACTTAGAAGATCCGAATTGTGGGCTATGCAGACGCCACAGGGAATAAGATATGATATTGCATTGAGGGCTTATGAAAACCTGATAAACAACAACCTTCAATGCACAGATGACGTGCAGGCAGTAGAATTGCTAGATCCAACCATTCCTATAAAAATAATTCAGGCGTCTCCACAAAACATTAAGTTGACGACACCAATAGATATTTTAATCGCAGAGAGCTTTTTGGAAGCAAGAGAAGTAAATTTAAAGAAAGAAAGATATGAAATTGTTTATGGAATAGGAGAGGATTCGCATGAGTTTTTGAATGAATCAGAAAAGATTCAGGAAGAAAATGAAAGAAAAATAACCAAAAGACTTTTTTTAGGCGGTGCTTTAATCTCAAGTGAAATGGCCTTCAAAGCAAACAGCGACGGAGACGCAGTACTTCATGCAATTTCAAGGGCGATTCTTTCTGCAGTAAGCGGCCCATCATTAGATTTCTTCGCTGATGACCTTGCAAAGAAAGGAGAGATAGATAGCAAAATATATCTCAAAGCAATACTTGATTATGCAAAAGAAAGAGGATATACTGTAAAAGAGGCAAGAATAGTAATTGAGGCAGGAAAGCCAAAATTAATGTATCATATAGAAAAGATCAAGGAAAGCATAGCAGAGCTGCTCGAGATAGATAAAGAAAATGTTGGTTTGGCTGTTCATTCTGGAGAAAAACTTTCATTTTTTGGACACGGAAAGGGATTGAGGGCGTTTGCATTTGTTTCAATGAAAAAGAAACTTTGATCTACTACTTTATTCAGCAAGATTACTTAGAATTGTTATCTAGCTCCACCTCCACCACCTCCGCCGCCTCCACCAGCGCCAAATCCTCCCCGCGATGCTCCCTTTGCAAGAAGATTTATAAAAGACGCTTTTATCAAAAGGATATTCAAAAAGAAAAGCGAAGAATTTATTAATACATACATTTCTAGTAGAGAAAGATGGTGATCAGGTTCTACAATTTTAATCGCCTTTATTACTTTTTCCTGTATTCCGAATGCAGTCGCATAGACTAGGTGCTTATCCCAAAATACAATTTCTTTTAACTCTTTTTCCCCTAATAGTGTCAGATCCTCCATGAATCTGCGATACCTTAATATCTTTTCATGCCTTATCCTTCCTTTTTTAGACCATCGTCCTAGTATCTCAGGTCTGAGTGTAAGAAAAACCATTAAAACAGCATAGAATAGCCAAGAAGCAAGTAAACAAACAAAGAAAAGAGAGTAGTTGTTCTTTAAATCAAAAATGTAAAAACTAACAAGTCCTATTATAAACCAGATAACGAATGAGATATTCATGATCTTGTTGCCTTTGAAATTCAAATATCTTTTGCTTTTTATTATTTCAAAAGATTGTTTAGATACGTTATCTATCAAATTTAAAAGATCAAATTCGTATTCGCTTGTAAAAAAAGAAGAAAACAACCCATTCTCTTTGTGATACTTAATATCAAATGAGAATTTACCATCCTTTAGATTTCTTTTTATAAAACTAAAGATTGTTTTTTGAACATCTGAAAGATTAGTTATGTCTTTGTCTTCAACAGGTATAAGAAATATTTTCTTTGTTTTTCCAAAAAGCGAGTTTTCTTCCTCTTCTTTCAGTTTTAAATAACCAAGTCTGATCAATTCCATTATTTCAGCTGTTATGATTCTATTTACAAGTCCAGAATCCATATCTGATGAATAGTTTGGCCTTAAAAGAAGCGCAGCTTCCGAAGGGGTTATGTCCTTTCCTATATCTGAAATATCTCTTATATATGGTGGAAGAGACTGGACTTCGGGATCTTCTCTTTCTTTTCCATAGACAAAGTATAAATAAACAAACATTAAGAAAGGAAAGAGCAGGAATAATGCTGCAATTATCTTTAATAATTGGGTTTCATCTAACCACCTTAATATTTTGTCTTCAAATCGATTTCCGGTTAGATAGTCATTCTCTCCTTTTATAATCTGTTCTTTTGTCATAACGATAAATGGTTTACGTAATTTAGAGAACCATTCTTTTGGCATGAGTAAGTTGATCTCATAGTAGCTTTTTGATGGATAGTTGAATGCGATTATTTCAATCTGATTCTCTTTTATATTGATCTGGCTTTCAGTGAAGTTATGGGTGTAAAAAACAGTTTCAGATACAGGACCTGGGAGAACTATTTTGATATTAAGTTTTCCTATTTCTTTAGGCCATTCATCATACCAAATCTTATAAAAAAACTGTGCTGTATCTTTCTGTTCTAATATCTCTTCAGGGAGAGTATAATCAAAAATAGCAGTGTAGGTCCCACTCCTAAATCCTTCATCTTTCCTAAGGACCATCTCATATCTTCCAATACCTAAATTTGTATAAAATCTGCAATTTGTTTCCACACATCTTCCAGATTCATTTTTAATATTCAATAATAAAGGATGCCAGGTGTATAGCTCATGATAGCAATTGTAAGGGGTGCAGTAGAGATAGAACGTGATCTCTTCGTGTACATTAATCGTTCCATCACTGTTCAATTTATAAATAACAAATGCAGTCGGATTACTATATGTTTGTGCATAAACAATAGGCAATATTAGAAAAATTAAGAGAACAAACTCAATCTCTAATTTTTGGCGATTATCCATGTGTTCACATCAAACTTCTAATGGAGCATCTTTTAGACGATTAGAGCATAGATTTTTTTATACGATTAAATTTAAAACCATTATTATCAATTATTTTCAGGTTGCTTTGGATATGGACAGATTCAAAAATCACTGCGCTCTCTTATATTTTCCAAGGGTTTAACATATGGTTTATAAACCAGGTAATATCAATTGCCCGCACTATTGGAAATATCGCTGAATCTACAAAAAGCAAACGAATAGTCAGAAATACAATAGATATCATTATGAAATATAAAGAAAACCAGAAACAGCAGAATTGATCGCCCTTAGTCTTAAAAGCATTTTCGAACACACAAATAGCAAAGAGGCAGACTTAAATTTAACAAAACTAATTTTGGAATCTGAAACAATAAAATCAGAAGATCCATCGCATTCGCTCTTGAAAAGATTGCATACCATACAGATAGTAAAGAAGCAGTCTTGGATGCAATAGAAGATATTAAAGATACACAACTGCAAATCGCGATTAATGATCAAATCGCGATTAATCATCTTTACTTTTAGAGAGATCAATTATCTGCTAGAATGTGATGGATTCTTACGAATATAGAAATATTTAATAAATTTAATACCCATATTCATATGCTTATTATAGTGAGCTTATGGCGACCATACATGAAATCACATTGCGCAACTTCAAGTCATTCAAGGCAGTGAAGATTCCATTGACAAAAGGTTTCAATGCAATAATAGGTCCAAATGGATCAGGAAAATGCATAGTTGGAGAATCGGAAGTTCTTCTTGCAGACGGTACAATATCTAAAATCGAAGACTTAGTGGAATCAGCCCTCCTAAAAGACTGTCAGCTCATGAGCGACGGAATGTTTACAACCTACAATCCTTCAAATATTGAGGTATTGTCTCTCAATCCTATTACTTTAAAGGAAGAACCCAGAAGAGTGAGTGCATTTATCAAACGCAAGTCTCCAGATAAACTTTATAAAATCAAAACAAAATTAGGAAAAGAATTAACTGCTACAGGTTATCATCCACTTTTTACAATAAAAAATGGAATGCTGGTTTCAGTAAATGCAGATGAACTACATGTAGGCATGCCTATAGCAGTTCCTAGAAAGATTGATACTTATTGTACACATATAAGTCCCCTCTTAGAGCTTGCAAAAAAAGATTCTGATGTTTATTTCAGTGATTCAAATAAAAAATTGAGAATGAAACTTAGAATGTATAAGAGAGTAAAGAAACTGAAATGGAAAGAAATCGCAGAATCTGCTGACATTCCTCTACAAGCATTAATTTCTTTTGTAGGTAACCAACCAATAAAACTAAAATTCGCTTATAAGCTAGCTAAAAGCATAGGATTTAGTGACGAAGATATGATTCATCTTTTTGACAAGTTAAAAGGAAGAGGCAAACTTAAATACGTAAAAATCCCCTCCGTACTTGATGAACGTCTTGCAAGATTCTTAGGTTATGTAATATCTGAAGGAAGAGTCGTAAGTAACGAGATATTTTTCTTCAATGATTCAGATGAATTAATAAACGACTTCAAATCAATTACGAAAGAATTATTTGACTGTGAAAGTGTGGAATGTGTTTATAAAGACAGAAGATTTCTAATCCTGCCATCTTCTGTTATAGTTCAGATGCTAAAGCATGTTTTTGACGTAACTCCATTCTCTCACTCTTCAAAGAAAGAAGTTCCTAAAATCCTATTCAAGGCAGACAAGAAAGTAATATCTGCATTTATTGGAGCATTATACGATGGAGACGGCTATTTCACAGCAAAAGAAAGCAACAGGTTTAGTATAGAATACGATACTGCAAGTAAGCAGTTTGCTAAAGAGCTTAGTCTTTTACTTTTGAATTTTGGCATCATTTCAAAAATTAATTCTTCATATAAAAAAGCAACTAATTCTTCAAAAGGAATAAAGAGAATTTATTACAGAGTTTCAATCAGCGGCTTGGAGAATATTCGGAACTTTGCAAAAAACATCTTTCCAAAAATAGATTATAAATATAAAGCATTGGTTGGAATGAGGGATTCCAACAAATCACCCGGAAACAACGTAGATCTGATCCCCAACATCAACGAAACGATAATCCATGCACTTCGCGATGCAGGATTTACAGATAGAAAATTAAAACAGATCAAGCCGAGCAAGATACGTGCTTATTTTGAAGATAGATGCTATCCTACCAGAGATGGATTGGTACAATTAGTCAAGATTCTGCCAAATTCAAATCTTAGGAGTCAGTTATCGTTGCTTTCTGATTCAGATGTCTTTTGGGATGTAATAACCTCTATTGAAGAAGTAAAGGGAAGGGAATGGGTTTATGATCTTGCTGTAGAAGAGACGCACAACTTCATTGCAGAGGGAATATTTGTACACAATAGCAACATTTGTGATGCGATACGTTTTCTATTCGGAGAAACAAGTCTTTCAGCATTAAGAGCAAGATCTGTAAACGATTTAATTTATGGTGGCGGAGAAAAGGCTTCAATCGCAATGAAGATTACAGATGTTAAGAATAAAGATATTCTTAAGGATAATAATGGAAACGGGACGATAGAAATCGTAAGGAAATTAAAGAAGAATGGTGGTACTGCATACTGGTTGAATGGAAAGAAAACAACAAAGAGTGTAGTCATGGACTTTCTTGCTTCTGAAGGTTTAGAAGTAAGTTCTCATAATGTTATTGCTCAAGGTGAAGTTGATAAGATAGTCAGGTTCACAGCAAAGCAAAGAAGAGAAGTAATAGATGAGATTGCAGGTGTTGCAGAATATGAAGAAAAGAAAAAAGAAGCAATGAGTGAACTCAGCAAAGTTGATCAAAGATTAAATGAGGCAGCAGTTGTAATGAATGAAAGGGAAGGAATACTACAAGAGCTGGAAAAAGAAAAAGACGCAGCCTTGAAATACATGGCTTTAAAAGAGGAACAAAGAAGATTGAAAGGAACCATTATACTAAATCAGTATTTAAAACAAGAAAAGGAATTTGAAAACACAGTAAAGAAGCTTACTGAGATTGAAAAGCAATTCGCAGAAATAGAACAACAAATGCAGGAATTCCAGAAAAAGCTCCAGATGCTCGAAGCAAATAAGGCAGATATTGCAAACAAGATTGCATCTAAAGACCAAAGAAATATTTATGCAGAAGTAGATGAGCTTAGAAATAAGAAGATGCTTAATGAATCTCTTATCTTTGAGAAGGATGCAAACCTGCAAAGACTTGATTCAGAGATTGCAAAACTAACCCAAGAAATGATCGAGATTGAATCAAAGCTGTCTAAATTTACGGGTTCTAAGAGAGCAGCGGCAACAAGGGCAGTTGAATTAAAGAAGCTTATCGACAGCTTGAATGAACAGAAGAAAAAAGTAGCTGCAGAATGGGAGGAAAAAAGAAAGAACTTCGGTCTTTTCGATGTTAAATTTGATGAGCTTAGAAAGAAGGAGATAAAGCTTAAGGAAGAAATTGCAAAATTAAATGCGAAACTAGATGTTTCCTCAGGCAACAAAGATGAAAAGAAGATGGTAAACGAATTGAAAGAAATAAAGACAGCAATAGAAAGAAATAACGCAGAGCTCGAAAGACTTTTCAAGAAAGAAAAGGAGTTGAATTCTATAATTAGGGAATTGGATTCCAAGATCCTAGAGTTAAAGGAAGAGATTGCAGCTGCAAGAGGTTCAGGAAATGCAATCCCGCAATCCATTTCATTCATACTTAGTCTAAAAGATGAGATACCTGGAATATATGGAACAGTTGCAGAACTCTATGATGTTGATAAGAAGTTTTCAATTGCAACTGAGGCAGCAGCAGGACAAAGATTATTCCATATAGTGGTTCAGGACATGGACACAGCTACCAAGATAATCAAAAGAATGAAGCAAAGCAATGTTGGAAGGGCTACGTTCATACCTTTAGATGTTAAGACTCCTGAAAAAGGATCAGAGGAAAAAGGAACATTAGGTTCAATAATAAACTTGATAAAATTCGACAAAAAGTTTGCCAATGTGTTTCTTTATGTTTTTGGAAACACGCACATAGTAAATTCAGTTGACGACTTCAAGTCCCATCCGGGACTTAGAATGGTAACTTTAGATGGAGACATTGCAGAAACATCGGGAGTTGTCTCTGGTGGTACCTCTATAAAAAGATCGCTTAGAGATTCATTGAAATCTAACCAAATAGAGAAGGAATTAAACGAACTAAAAACCACGAGAGAAAGCTATATATCTCAATTGTATAATCTTAATGAACAGATGGCAATATTAAGGAAGCAGATTGCAAAGGATGAGATAAGAAAGAAAGAGATAGAAATAGAAATGGGGGCTGTTTCTAACGAGGATCTTTCAGAGATAAAAAGACTACTTTCAGAAAAGGAACTAGATCTGCAAGAGCTTGAAAGAGAAGTATTAAACTTAGAAGGTGAAAAGGCAAGGATAAGAATTGCAATCGAACAGGGAGAAGGCGAAAAAGAAATATCAAGATTGGATAATGAAATAATGCAGTATTCAAATGAATTATCTGCCCTTGAAGAAAAGCTAAAAAGTCAGGATTCAATAATTCTTGAAGAAAGATTGTCTGCTGTGAAATCATCGATAGAAAAATTGACTGCAGAAAGAGAAGAAGTGAAGAAAGCGATAAATGAACTGAATTCAAAACTAAAACAGATTACCAAGCAATTAGAAGTAAAAGAGGAGAAGATAAAAGATGCAAGCAAGGAATTAGAAAAGCTGTATGCGGAAAGTAAGGTAATTCAGGATGAAATGGATCTTATTAATCAGGAAAGAGGAAAATTGATCAGGAGACAGGAAAGGTTGAAAGAGGATAAAATAAGATTAGAGGTTTCAAAAGAAACGCTTCAAACAAGACTTGCAGATTTGAAGGTTGAAGCCGACCAATATAAAGATGTAGAGCCATTAAACATGAAGAAAGAAGAACTTGAAAAGAGATTAGGAGAAGTTGAGTTAGAACTCAACGGAATGGGTTCTGTCAATCTAAAGGCTCCAGAAACATATAAAGAAAAGTATGAAGAATTCAAGGTGATAAAAGAAAAGGTGGAGATCTTATCAAATGAAAAGAATTCTATACTTAGTATGATAGAGGAAATAGAGAAGAGAAAGAAAGAGATATTTATGGCAACATTTGTGGAAGTCAACAAACACTTCCAGAAAATGGCACTTTCTTTATTCGGAAACGAAGCTACGCTTGCTCTTGAAAATGAAGCAAATCCATTCGAGGGAGGTTTGCATATAATCATGAAGGTAGGAAAGAAACAACGCCATATAGAAGGAATGTCTGGAGGTGAAAAATCCCTCCTTACCATTGCATTTGTTTTTGCAATCCATATGTACAAGCCATCTAAGTTTTACATACTTGATGAAGTGGATGCTGCATTAGACAAGGAAAATAGCAAGAGATTTGCCGAGCTTGTTAAATCACTTTCAAAAGATACTCAATTCATTGTAGTTTCCCATAATGATGCAGTTATTACAAGTGCTGATACTGCACTAGGTGTAGCAAAGACCAGATTAGGTTCAAAGATATTGAGTATAAAGCTAGTTCCAGATTCAGGCTCAGATTCTCCAAAAATAGTTTCTGAAGAGATCTCTCCTGCTGAGGAAGAACAGGAAGATGAGGATGATGAGTGATCATCAGAACATTTACTTCGTAATTAAGCAAAGCATAGATTAAAATTAATTTTTGTCTAATTATTTTTGATTTGATGAAACCTATCATTGTGGGAGTAGATCCAGGAACGTATATAGGAATTGCAATATTTGATCTTAACGCGAATCTTATACACAGTTCAACTATAACTGATAAAGGAAAGGAAGTAGTAGTCAGTGAGATTTCAAAGTATGGCAATCCTATAGTTGTAGCTTCGGATGTAAATCCACCTCCACAATTAGTTACTCAGATTGCATCTTATTTTAATGCAAGACTCTACTATCCAAAAGCAACAATTAGTGACATTTCTAAGACAATCGAAACAGTTAATTATAAATTTAGTTCAGTTCACGAAAGAGATGCAATCATAGCCGTTTTATCTTTTTTTAAAGAGAATGCAAACAAATTAAGGTGGATAGAACGAACTCTTAGGGATAAAGGTCTTTCAAAAATTGAAGAGGACGTTAAGCGATATGCATTAAGCGGAATGAGAGTGTATGACGCAATAAAAGCATTAGTTCCTGTTGACGATGAATATAAAAAGATAATAGAATATGCGAAAACACTTCCAGAAGCGCCAACTGTAATAAAGACTACAGAAAGAAGAGAAAGCGATAGAGACACTATAATAGGACTGCTTGAGTCAAACATACGTCTAAAGGCAAGGCTTTCTGTTCTTGAGGAAGAGATAAAGTCTCTTAAGAAGGAAAAAAGCGAAGGTATTGATAAAACTACTAAGTCTTTGCTATTTTCAAAAGAGATGCGAATTAGGAGATTAAAGAGAATTATAAAGATGAAAAACAACAAGATTAAACATTTATATAAGATAATCGACTCTATGAAAGGAAAAGAAGCAAAAAGCAATGAGAAAAATGATACAGTTTTATCAAGCAATGCTCATTCCAATCAAGAATCTAAAACTAATACCGTACCCGAACAAGAGAAAGATTTAAAAAATGAAGACATAACTTTATCTATAGAAAAGATAGTCAAGGAATACAGGCAATCCAGGTTTAAGGATTAGCTTCCTTGATTATTGTCTAAAAGCAACAAAGAGTGATATTATGGTAGAAGAGAGAGCAAAAGAATTTGAAGAAACAGAGGAAATGACAGCTGAACAAAGAGCACCTTCAGGTCAGCCGGCGCAGCCAACAGGTAACGTAGTGTATGTAAGCAAAAAAGGAGTTATGGCTTACGTACTTGCAGTAGTTACTCAATTCAATGCAGGCGCAAAGGAAGTAACCCTGAAGGCAAGAGGAAAAGTGATCTCAAGAGCTGTAGATGCTGCAGAAATAGTAAAGAACAAATTCCTCCAGGATGTTTCAATCAAGAGCATAAGAACATCTACCGAGGATATGAAGACCGCATCTGGAGCTCCTACAAAGGTTTCTACAATAGAGATTGTTTTAGCAAGAAACCCAGGCAGCAGCGCAGAATTAAAACTCTAAATTTTCTTTTTTTTAGTTTTATGTTTTTATTTTTTGTCTTTCATAATTTTATATTTCAATAATATTTATTGTTTGTATGCAAAGTTATACTCATATAATGTAAATTCAAAAAACAAAAGAAGTGAGTTTATGAGAATATATACATCACAAGTAAAACCAGAAATGAATGATTCAGAAGTTGAACTTGCAGGATGGGTTCATGAAACGAGAGACCATGGAAAAATAAGGTTTCTTATACTAAGGGACAAATCCGGTCTGATTCAGATCATCGGCAAGAAAGGAATAGTACCAGATGAAGTTTTTGATTTAATTTCTTTACCAAAAGAAACAGTGATATCTCTCAAAGGGAAGGTCAAAGCATCCCCTCAAGCCCCGAGAGGTGTTGAAATAATCCCTTCTGAAATAAAGGTTCTAAATAGAGTTTCTATTCAACTTCCTGTAGATCCTACTTCCCATGTAGAAGCGGATTTAGATGTAAGATTGGATAATAGACATATTGATCTTAGGACAAGAAGAGTTCATTCAATATTTAAGATTCAATCAACGATTTTGAGGGCATTTAGAGAGAAATTAATTTCATTAGATTTTGAAGAAATAATTCCTCCATCTTTAATTGCAGCAGCAAGCGAAGGAGGTGCAGACGTTTTTCCTGTTATATACTTCGATAAAGAAGCATTCCTTTCTCAATCTCCACAACTATATAAACAGCTTGCAGTTATAGGTGGAATGGAAAGAGTTTTTATGACTCCACAATATTTTAGGGCTGAAAAACACAATACAACCGCCCATCTTAACGAAATTACAGGAATGGATGCTGAAATTGGATTTGCAGACCATCATCTAGCAATGAAGATACTTTCAGAAACATTCCTACACATTCTCTCGTCAGTGAAAGAAAGAAACTCTGAAGATTTGGCAGAATTAAAAGTGGACTTAAATGTTCCAAAGAAGCTGAATATCTATACATATACTGAGGCAGTTGACATGCTGAACAAGCATGGAATGAAATTCGAATGGGGAACTGATTTTGGAAGAGATGAAGAGAGAAAACTTTTTGAGATAATAGGTGAAGAAGCCTACATTATATCAGAATATCCAACTGCGGTGAGAGCGTTCTATTCGATGCCTAATGAAGAAGACCCGAAGATATCTAATTCCTATGACCTTATGTATCAAGGAGTAGAAATGGCTTCTGGAGCTCAAAGAATACATATACCAGAGCTTCTTGAGAAGCAGATAAGAGCAAAAGGAATGAATCCTGAAAACTTTAGATTCTATCTTAACGCATTTAAATCAGGTGCACCACCACATGCAGGTTTTGGAATGGGATTACAAAGAGTTACTATGGCAATAACAAGACAGAAAAATATAAGAGAATGCACACTCTTCCCAAGAGATATGCATAGACTGACACCGTGAGGGAAAATCGTCCTTTTGATTTTAATTATTTGCCTATTTATTATTTACCTATTTCTTTATTTTCTTCCTTTTCCTTTGTTTCGCTCTTTTGGCGTTTTCTTTCCAACTCAGAAATTAGTGTCTTTGATTTAGATGAAATTATATCGCTTATATCATCTGAAAATTTATAGAGTATGCATTTTATCTTATGATAAGTATGTTCTTCTAGATTTTCCTGCCTAATTACACTTTCAATCAATTTCAAACCTTCTATTCTGTGCCATAGAAATCTGCATCTCTCAAGCCTTTTCCTGCCTTCTTTGATTCTAGACTCTATTTGTTTGGCATTGAGTTTTTTATCCATATTTATTAAATCGTTTTTAGGCTTTCGTATTTCTTCCTTTTTTGGATACATCTGGAGGAAATGCATTTCTCTGTCATTCCTCTGCTTGGAATTACAATAATTCCTATGGGAAGATGAGTCGCTTTGATGGACATCATTCTGCCTATTCTCCCATTTGTTATATTTGCTCACAAAAATCACTATATTAGTAACGCACCTAGGCTTTTTATTTTTTACTTTTTCTATTCTATCTTAATCTTAACTAATAGGTCTTGTTATATTTATGTCTTTAACCAATACAGATGGAGTTATGACAGAACCATGTACTTCCCATGAATGGATCTTTTCAATATTTTTACCTATCATTTCTGTTTTTTGCATTATATCTTCAAGAGTTGAATTTATTCTTACATTTTTGATAGGGTGTTTTATCTCTCCATTTTCTATATAGAAGGTTGCATCCCTAGGTAATATTGAAAATTCGCCAGTAAAGTAATTTTGGAATCTCATATACCAAGCATTAGTTACATATATTCCTTTGTCGACACTTTCTATTAATTTTTCAATCGAGTAATTTCCTTTTTTCAATACTATATTCCAAGGATGTGGATTTATTAAACCGGCATTTCCAGTAGTTTCGGTGTTATGTCTTTTTGCTGTTGATGTATTATGAATGTATGTTTTTAATATTCCATTTTCAATGAGTTCTTTAGTTCTAGTTGGTACACCTTCTGAATCAAAGGTTGAATATACATATGCGTCTTCATAAGTCGGATCATCAATTAAAGTGAATATTTCACTTCCAACCTTTTTTCCTAATTTATCTACTAGAAAAGAGTTTCCATTCTCAACTTCAAAGGCAGAGGTTGCATCGCCTATATGCTCAAGGATTATTGCTAAAGGAAGAGGTTCGAATAGAACATCCATCTTACCTTCGATTTCCTTTTTTTCTCCTTTTGATTGAACTGCAAATTGTGCAGCCTCTTTTGCAATTTTTGTTGGATCTAAATTTTTTGTGGTTCTTCCTGAATATACTTTATGTCCTGAAGATTCTTTATCACAAAGGGCCCTAAAAGATAGATATACACTACTATCCTTTCCTTCAGCCTCACACTTTCCAGAGGTAATAAGATATTCTGAGGAAAAAGTTGTTTCAAATACACCACTATTTCTTTCGGATCCATTTTCAATTGCAGAATTTATCGCACTTTCTAAAACATCAGCATGGATTTCATATGCATTCTCTATTTTCTTATCATAATCTTCTTTCTTATATCTGAATGGACCCTGCGCTATACCTAGGAATTTCTCATTAGAAGGTATGTGTCTTATATATCTTTTTATGTTATTTAATGTGCGCTTTATTCCTTTTTCACTTGTATCTTTTATCGTCGTTTCAATTATCTTTCCTTTCCAATTACAGAACAGATACAATGATTTAGAAATAGAGGAGTCACTTTTTACTATTTTGTTGTTTACGAATTTTGTTTGCTGATAATTTCCTATTCCTGCATGGAGGACAACATCATCAGCGCCTTCTCTCTTTAATTCTTTCATTATCTTGTTTGTTTTCTCAATTAGAGACTCCATCTCTTTTTCTATTCCGTTTTCCATAAAGATCACTCTTGATGATTTATTTTAAATACATTAATCATTTTTCTATTCGTTTGGATAATATCAGTTTATCTAATCTTTATCTTCATCCTCATTGATGCTCCACCCATGGATACAGGTATTCCTTGCATTGGTTCTCCTTTTCCACATGTTGCAGCATGTAGCTCAAAGTTGTCTGCTACTGCATTTACCGAATTCCATAGTGTTCCAGTAGTTATTTCTATTGACGGGCCTTTTACAGGTTTTGTTATTCTTCCATTTTCTATTAGGTAAGCCTCACTTCCTTTATATTTTTGGTTCCATCTTCTGTCATCTATGTTCCATTCCATAAAACTTTTCATGTATATTCCATATCTTGTTTCTCTAATCATTTCTTCTTCTTTCCAATCACCAGGAAGTACAACGGTGTTTGACATTCTTATTATTGGTTCGACAGAGTAGTTTGATGCCCTTGCAGATGCATTGCTTTTTATTCCAAACTTGGCCGCACTTTCTCTATTCTGCAGAAATTCATTTATTATTCCATTTTTTATAAGGATTTTTCTTCTTGCTTTAACACCTTCATCATCATAAAGATAATATCCAAATGAATCTGGCAGAGTTGGATCGTCAGCTACATTCACTATCTCACTACCTATTTTCATTCCAAGCATATCCTTTGTTACAAATGATTCTCCAGCTTGTGCACTTTCTCTTCCCAAAATTCTATCCGCTTCGTATGGATGACCTACACTCTCATGCGCCATTATCCCTGAAATCTCGGGAGATACAATAACCTCTATTTCTCCTTTTGGAGGAGAGATTCCATTAATTAAGTTATCTTTTAATGCAATTGCTTCATTTTTTATTTTTTCATCTATTCTCATCTTTTCTATCTTTTCAAATCCTCCAGCAATTCCATACTGCCAATGCCTTTGTGCGCTCTGATTATTCTCTTTCACTGTAAAACTATAGAATAGATCTATTCTTGGAATCTTACTTTCTATCGCATTTCCTTCCGAGTTTAAGTAGTACTTATTTGTAAGAGTATCGACATAATAAAAAGTACTAGAAAATATCTTTGCCTTTGAATCTAAGAGCCCCCTTTCTATATCTTTAACAAATTCAATCTTTTCATCTATTCCAATTTCACTTATTCTTTTCTTTTCCTTTATCTCGTATCTCGATCTCTCAGTTTTTTCTCTTGAAAATTCAATCTTATCTCCTATCTTTGCAGAATTTTTTATTGATGTAACTGACTGCTCAATTATTCTATCTATATTCTGCTTTTCAAATGTGTTTATGCTGAAGAAACCAAGATATCCATCAAGAATATATCTAACTCCAATCCCTTCTTCGCTTCCAAAAGAAACAGCTTCAATATTTCCATTACTCATGTATATGCTTTCCCCAGTATCCTTTTCTAGCCTTATTTCAGTATATTTTGCCCCGATTTTATTCATTTTTTCTAGTATCTGATGAGATATTGATTTTAAGTCATCCCACTTCATTTCTTTATTCTTTTTCCTTTTTACATTCATTGTATCACTATACTAATATTTACAGGAACCAATTAAAAAGTTTACAAATAAATTAGCTTATGCATAAAATGTCAGATAACATATCATTATCTAAGAAATTGCAGGATACTGCAATAAAACTCATTAAAGAAAATGTCAGTCTAAGAAAAGGAGAAAATGTTCTTCTAATTACAGATAGGATTTCATGTCCTGTTTTTACTGCCATCTCTGCAGCAGTAGATCAAATCGGTGGAACTTCAACTCAAGCCTTCATAAGTAAAGACAGAGAGCACAGTTCTCCAATTCCTTATCTTAGAAATGCATGCATTAATTCAGATGTAATAATAGGAGTAACAGACAAAAGCATCTCTCATTCTCCAGAGGTTTATGAAGCAAGGAGAAATGGAACGAGAGTTGTGTCAATGCCAGGAATAACAGAAGAACTATTTATCAAAGGTTTAGAGGTTGACATATCAGTTATTAAAAGAATAAATTCTAAGCTTGAAAAGAAGTTGGAAAACGCAAAAATAGCAAAGGTTTTTTCTCCGTCTGGAACTGTGGCTGAGATAAGAATTTCAGATAGTAAATTCGATTTCAGCGACAATGGAGATGCATCTTATCCTGGAGCATTGATAAACATACCTTTTGGAGAGGTTTATTCATTCATATCATTTTGCAATGGAAATATCGCAATAGACAGGTGGAGAAATGAAATTCATCCCAAAGATAAAGCAATAATAAAAGTTGAGAATGGAAAGATAGTTGGATGGAATACAGCTGCAAGTAAGTATGTTATGAATCAATTGAATGCAGGAGAATGTGGTTTGAATATTTCAGAATTTGGCATAGGCACTAACCCTTTCATCAGAAATCCTATAGGAAACACTTTACATGATGAAAAAATTTTTGGTTCAGTGCATTTTGCATTTGGGGCAGGAAAGAACAAGTGTCCAATACACGAGGATTTCGTGGTTTTAGAACCCACTGTTATTGTGGATGGAGAGGAATTAATAAAAAGAGGAAAATTCCTCTTTAATTTGGGAATAAAACAATAGACTTGAAAGATCAATGTTGATTTTTTAAATTTTTATAATCAACTAGTTTTATGGATTTTTCAGAATTTGCTGAAACTGCAAGCAAGCTAGAAAAAACATCAAGCAGGCTAGCAATGATAGAAGTTCTTTCAAAGCTTTTCAAGAAGGCAGACAAAAATAATATTCAAAAACTGATATATCTTTTACAAGGGAGGGTTGCTCCACCATTTGAAGGTATAGAAGTAGGCATGGGTGAAAAATTTGTTGAAAAAGCAATTTCTAATTCTACAGGTTATACAATATCACAGGTCGAAGCTACATTTAGGAAGACTGGGGACCTTGGTATTGCAGCTGAAAAATTAGTTGAAAAAAAGAAACAGACAGCTCTTTCTACAGAACCATTGACTGTAGAGAGAGTTTTTGATTCTTTGTTAAAGATAGCAAAGACAACAGGTGAAGGAAGCCAAGACAAGAAAATAAAGCTTCTTTCCGATCTTCTTAATAGGGCAAGTCCACTTGAAGCTAGGTATTTGGTTAGAATTCCTCTTGCAAATCTTCAATTGGGCGTTGGAGATCCAACAATTATGGATGCGTTGTCTGTAGCTGTTAAAGGAGATGACAGTCTTAGAGAGGAAATAGAGCGTGCATATAATCTGTCATCTGATCTTGGTACTGTGGCAAAGAATCTTTATGAAGGAAAGAAGAAACTATCTGAGATAAAACTTTTCAATCCAATAAGACCTGCACTAGCTGAAAGAGAAAATGATCCAGCCGCAATTTTAGAAAGACATAAAACCACAATTGCAGATTTAAAGTTAGACGGTTTCAGATTACAGATTCACAAGAAAGGAGACAAGGTAATGCTTTTTTCAAGAAGATTGGAGAATATGACGCACTCTTTTCCAGACGTTATTGAAACTGTAAAAAACAATGTTAAGGCAGATGAGGCAATAATAGACAGTGAAGCATTGGCATACAACGAAGCAACAGGTGAAATCTATCCATTCCAATATACAATCCAGAGAAAAAGAAAGCATGGAGTGGCTGAAAAGGCTGAGGAACTTCCATTGCATGTGTTTGCTTTTGATTTAATATATGTAGATGGAAAGAATTTGATTGATGTACCATATAAACAAAGAAGAGAAATGCTTGAAAAGATAATAAAGAAAGATGGGATATCAGTTATGGAATCTATAACTACATCAGATGTAAAAGAGCTAGAAAAATTCTTCAAAAAGTCAATTGAAATAGGAGCTGAAGGAATTGTATGTAAAGATCCAGAATCTCCATATAAGGCAGGAATGAGAGGATTTAATTGGATAAAGCTTAAGCGTTCATATAAGGGGGAGCTTGCAGATACAATTGATGTAGTTATAGTAGGCTATTTCTATGGTAAGGGTGCGAGAGCAGAATTCAAATTTGGTGGTTTGCTCGGAGCAGTTTATGATGAAGATGAAGACACATTCAAGACCATAGCAAGAATAGGGAGTGGATTTAGTGAGGAAATGATGGTAAAGCTTAGGAATTTGCTTGAAAAGATAAAGACAAAGGAAAGGCCTGCAAGGGTGGTTTCTTTAATTGAACCTGATGTATGGGTGAAACCATTGTATGTTGTAACAGTAAAGGCAGATGAAATAACAGAGTCTCCAATGCACACAGCTGGACGAAAAGGAGAGACAGGTTATGCATTACGTTTTCCAAGAATGATTGGAGATATCAGAGAGGATAAAAAGCCAGAAGACGCAACAAGCGTTGCAGAGATAATAAGGATGTTTAAGCTTCAAAAGCATATTGCAGTGCAATCAAGCACTGAGGCATGATGCAGAAAATGTAGGAAGGGATTCAATGGTTGGGAAAAAAGGTAAATTCATAGTACTAGAAGGAATAGATGGGTGCGGAAAGTCTACACAAATCGAAAATATTGCAAATTATTTGTTTTCTAAAGATAAGTCAAATCATATTTTAATTACTAGAGAGCCTACAATGATTTCAAGTTATGGTAAAAAAGTAAGAGATTTGTTGAAAAAGCAAAAGAATATAGAAAAAAATGCTGCACTTTTTACCAGATTATATGTTAATGATAGGAAATTCCATATTAAGAAAATGATTATACCTGCAATGAAGCAAGGATGTATTGTAATAAGTGATCGATATAAGTATTCAACATTTGCATATCAACTTTCGCAGGGAGATAAGCTAGAGAATCTTATTAAGCTTCATAAAGGATTGTTGGTTCCAGATTTAGTTCTGATATTAGACATAAGTGAAGAAGAATCAATTAAAAGAACCAGCGATCAGAAAGAAAAAGAACTATTTGAAAAGAAAGAGTTCCTTAGAAAAGTAAAAGCAAACTACTTAAAGATGAAGGAACTATTCCCACATGAAAATATAGTCATAATCGATGGAGAAAGAAGTAAGGAGGAAGTATTCGATAGTATTAAGAAAGAGATAGATAGGTTATTTGAGCAAGTAAGAAGTAAAAGTAAGAAGTAAACTAAGAAGTAAAAGCAAAAAAGTAAAAATTATTTAAATTAATTTTTCTTTTCTTTATTCTTTCCAAATCTCTTCTTCCTTGAACCACAACGCAACTTCCTTTTCCCCTTCTTCTGGTGTTCCTGACGCGTGAACCACATTTTCTATTTCACCGTCAGTAGTTCTTCTTCCGTACTTTCCTCTTATTGTCCAAGGTTCGGCCTTTTCAGGATCGGTTGCACCCACTATCTCTCTTGCTCTTTTTACAGCGTTTTCTCCCTCATAAACAAGCGCAAGAATTCTGTTTTCACCGTGCTTCTTTCCTTGAATGAAATCAATAAGTCCATTGTAGAATGGTTTTCCTTTGTGCATTGCATAATGCGTTTCTGCAAGTTCTTTACTTACCTTTACCACTTTGGCAGCTACTAGTTTTAATTTTGCATTTTCAAACATAATCATTACTTCTCCCATCAAACCTCTTCTCATTCCATCTGGCTTTATTAGGATGAGTGTTCGTTCTTTTTTCATTCTATCACCTTAAAATAATTAGTTGTTGTATAATTCTCACAAAATCTTTTTAAATCCATATTGATAATTATATCTGCACACAAATATTTGTGCATCTACGAAACAATTTTTGTGTTCACTTTAATTGTGGGAGGAATTTAAATGGACAGAATAGCAGATTTAAGACCGGGAATGAACGCTTCGATAGAAGGAGAAGTTGTATCTATAGAACCTTCAAGAGAGGTTAGAACAAAGTTTGGTAAATTAATAAGAGTTGCAAATGCAACAATTGCAGATGATTCAGGCCAGATAATAGTAACTCTTTGGGACAAAGACATCGATAAAGTTTCAATAGGAGATAAAATTAAAATTGAAAATGGATGGGTTTCTGATTTTAAAGGTAACTTACAAATAACTGCTGGAAAGAACGGAAAATTAGAAATAATTACCAAATAATCAGAATTAAGAAATAATTACACATTTTCTGTTTTTTCTTTTACTATTCTTTTCTTCTCTTTTCCTTATTTTTCCTTATTTTCCTGTTTTTTATCTTTTTTAAAGTTAACGATATAAAGTATATTTATGGGAATATTATCTAGCGTTGATATTAAGAAGGCAATAAAAAAGAAAGAGATAATTATAGACCCGATGCCACCTCAAGAATGCTTTGGGCCAGGCTCAGTAGATGTGGCATTGAGCGACATTTTTTATATACCAAAGAAGAAACTACCTAGGATATTAGATGCGTCTAAGGATTCTTTTGAAGAGATGTATGACAAAATCGAGGCGGAAGAGATCACTCTAAAACCTGGCGACTGTATTTTAGCTGTCACAGAGGAAAGATTAATCCTAGCTCCAAATATTTGTGGATGGATACAGGGAAGAAGCAGATTTGCAAGAATGGGGTTAACCGCGCATGTTGCATCAAGTTTTATTCAACCTGGATCACAAAACAGACAGGTATTAGAAATAGCCAATCTCTCAAAAGTTCCAATAAAAATTTCAAAAGGGTTAAGATTATGCCAAATAATCTTTGAACGAACAGATTCAAAACCAGCTAAACCATATTCAAAGATAGGGAAATTTGCAAATCAATAAGTAAATACCTTTGGTGCGGCAGTAGTCTAGCCTGGTAGGACTCGAGCTTCCCAAGAAACTTCTTTAAAAAAGAAGTTTCGTCAAGAAAATATAGGAAACTTCTTTAAACTAGAGGTTTCGGGAAAAGCTCGCGACCCGGGTTCAAATCCCGGCTGCCGCATATTATAATAGAAGATAGAATATCATTGAGAAGATAAATAAATAGTTATAAAATATTCTAAATCATAAAAATATTAAAAATAAAAGAAAAACAGTTGCTTATTCATTGAATTCAGTTTTCTTTTTCTTTCTGAATCTTGGCAATATGAATTTGTAGATTACATATATCAAAACTGCAGCAACTGCAATTAATATTAATGGATCAGTTGGAGTTACTTTGTCATATCCATATTTTATTGCATCTTCTTTGCTAAATACATTAACCTTTACATTTTCATATTGCTCGTGGACGTTTCCTACTGTATCTTTGTATGTTATTCTTATTGGTAATTCAATCTCTTTATTTGTAGAGTTGATGTATAATTCAAATTCTGCAACTTCAGAATCATCTGAGTTTATGTCACCAATGTAGTAGAGGTTTGGACTTAGAATCTTATATTCGTTGCTTGAGTCTAGCAACTCTACAGTAGTGAATGCGATTTTTGATTCTCCCCTATTTATAATTAATATAGGAACTTTGGATTTTGCATTGTTTCTAACTATTGTTGTCTGGTCATGTAAAGCAAGCAATGCAGGTTCTGTGATTACATCTAGGGAGATTATTGTATTCTTAGAATAAGATTTTCCGAGCATATCATAATAAGTGACAGTTACAGGTATCTTATAAGACTTTGCAGTTGCATCACTTATTGCTTTTATTGTAAATGAAATGTCTGCTTCTTTTCCAAGCTCTAACAGTTGAATTCTTTTTTCTGTTGTTTCATTTACAGGGACAAAAGGAATGTCTATCCCACTTAAATCTATCTTTACAGTTATGTCTTTTAGCGTGCTCCCTGCAAGATTTGTGAGTGTTAACGTGACTTTACCAACTTGGTTTGGTTTAAATTCCGATGGATCACTTTTAACCTTGCTTATACTTATAACTGCATCCTGTGATTGGATGTATATAGGAAGTTCTGCAGACTCTTCTTGATATCCAGAAATCTTACATACAATTTTAAGCTTATTTGTCCCAGTTACTGCATTTTCGCTTATTCTAACTTTGAATCTCATAAGTGCTATGTCGCTCTTCTTAAAATTACCTAGATTATAAATTCCATCATCTACATTATCAATTGAAAATGGATATTTAGGATCTAGATAACATGTAAGGTTTTCGATTGTCTTTTCAACGGCTGACTGCACTTTTACATAGACATCGATATACCTTCCAGGTTCAGCAGGATATGGGTAATAATATGCACCTTCGCTTATCCTAACTCCAGCAATATTTGCAACATTTGGATTTATTACTCCTTGTGCATTTATTAAAATAATGAATTGCAAAATAAATAGTGAAAGAAAAACAGCTTTATTTTTTTTATCCATACACTCACCATTTTTAATTAATATTTAGAAGCAAATTATTAAAGACTATCTTATTTCTTCTTTATATTATTGAAGTCAAATTCATGATTTTTTGAATCCCTGATTATGACTCCATCTCTTAATTCAATTATCCTCTCTGCATGCTCTGCTACGAATCTTTCATGGGTTACTACTATGACGGTCCTGTTCTCTTCTTTATTAAGTTTTGTTAACAATCTCATTATCTCAAGTCCGCTTTTGTAATCAATATTTCCTGTTGGTTCATCAGCAAGTATTACTTCGGGCTCAACCACTAATGCTCTTGCTATTGCAACTCTTTGTTGCTCTCCACCAGAAAGTTCTCTTGGAAGATGGTTCATTCTGTGGCCCATCCCAACTTTCTCAAGCATTTTTCTACTCTTTTCTTTTGCTTCATCCATAGATACATTTTTAAACATCAGTGGAAGCATTACATTTTCAAGTGCAGTTAGCGTGGGTATAAGGTTGAATGATTGGAAAACAAAACCAATTTTCTTTCCTCTCCATTGGGCAAGTTCGCTCTCTGATAAGGTAGTTATATCAATATTGTCAAGTTTTATTTTTCCACTAGTAGGTAGGTCAAGGCTTCCAATCATGTTCATCAATGTACTTTTTCCACTTCCAGAATGGCCGATTATAGCGACAAATTCCCCTTCATATATTTTCATATTGATTCCGCAAAGCGCATTAACCTTCACATCTCCCATCTGATAAGTTTTTCTTACATTCTCAAGTTCGATTATTACTCTTTTATTTTCCTTCTGTCTCTCTTTTTTCATATGATCACCGATATTAATTACTTAAATCCTCAAGCTTTCAGCAGGCTTCATTTTCGCAGCCTTGAGTGCTGGAAGCGATCCGCTTATACTCCCAACAAGAAATGAAAATAACAAGCTACCAATAATAAGCCAAGGTGGAGTAGATGCACCAAAAGGATAACCAGTGCTGAGTGTAATAGTTTCAATTCCTTTGCTTATAGCAATTCCAACAATAGTTCCAATCACTCCACCAACCAATCCCAATATCCCAGATTCTATCAGAAATATCATCATTATATCTCTATTTCTTGCACCAACTGCCTTCATTATTCCAATCTCTCTCGTTCTTTCTAAAACTGATGTATACATTGTATTCATTATTCCAATTCCACCAACAATAAGTGATATTGCAGCTATTCCGATAACTATAATCTGGACTATAGAGATCACTGCACCATAAGTTTCATAGAGCTGCTGTGGCGTTTGGACTGTAAAGTCTTCTTCTCCTTCTTTTAGATTTCTATCCTTTCTTAGTTCATCTTTAACTCTTTCTGCAACAAGATCTATTGGATAGTTCTCTTTAACAGTGGCCCAGATAGTCATATATCCAATGTCGCCATAAATTTCCTTCATTGCTGAAAGAGGAATATATACTTGTTTGTCATCTTCTTCACTTCCTACTCTTTCTGCTATTCCAACAATTGTGAATTTCTTTCCTTTTATCGTGATTTCATCTCCAACTTTTAATTTTTTCTTAAAAACATCACCATTAGCATAAAGCCATCCAACAACTACTTTATAACCATCACTAGGTTGTAATTCCCTTCCATTCTCTGGAGATATGGAACTTATTTCTTTCAGGCTTAGTTTAGCAGGATCATATCCTATAACATAAGCATATTTTATTTCATCTCCACTCTCAATCCCAGCTAATGTTGCAGAAAATCCAGCAGCCTTTTCAATTCCATTTACTCTTTGTATGACTTTTACATCATGATCCGTCATTTGAATAGATCCGACAGTAGCTGCAAGAAGCCCGTAAATTCCACCTCCAGGAAATATGTAAATTGCGTTAGGATTTAACATGGAAAATTGTTTGTCAATTGTCTCTTGCAGACCTTGGCCTATTGATACGAGCGCAACAAGTGCTGCAATACCAATAAATATACCTATTACAGTAAGCCAGGATCTGGTTGGTTTTTGTTTAAATGTTCTTAATGCCAGGTTGAAATAATAGATGAATGATACCATATTCTCTCCTTACTCATATCTTAGTGTCTCAGCAGGCTTCATTCTTGCGGCCTGAAGTGCAGGAAGCAATCCACTCAGGCTTCCAACAATGAATGAAAATAAAATCGCACCAATTATGATTACTGGTTCAAGAGTTATGTACAGGGCAATGTTGTACATTATAGCAATTTTCTCTACTATGTATGCGATAGTTATTCCAACAATAGTTCCAATCACTCCACCAACCAATCCCAATATCCCAGATTCTATCAGAAATATCATCATTATATCTCTATTTCTTGCACCAACTGCCTTCATTATTCCAATCTCTCTCGTTCTTTCTAAAACTGATGTATACATTGTATTCATTATTCCAATTCCACCAACAATAAGTGATATTGCAGCTATTCCGATAACTATAGTCTGCACAAGGCCAATTATCCTTAATGCCACTTCTCTCATTTGTTCTGAGGTCATTACAGTAAAAGTTTCTTTTCCTTTTTCTAAATCCTTCTCCTTTCTCAAGCGTTCTTTTATATTCTCTGCAACCTCTGTAACATTTGCATTTTCTTTTGCTATGGTCAATATAAGCGGATAGCCTTCCTGTTTAAATACATCCATAAATGTATCTTTTGTAATATATATTCTTCTATCAAATCCAGGATTACCTATCTTTGATACCACGCCTATAACTGTAAAATCTTTTCCATTTATCTCTAACTTATCTCCAATCTTAATCGGCTTTTCAAAAACCCCTGTAGTTGAAAAATCATACCCAACCATCACCTTATATGCATCGTTGCTTTTTAATTCTCTTCCAGAGGTCATTTGCACTCCCATAAAATCATAAATATTGATTTCATTTGGATCAAAACCAGCGGTTATAAAATAATATGGTTTATCTTTATACTTTGTTTCAGATATAGTTAGCATTATTCCGACAGCCTTTTCAACCCCATTCACTCTTTGAATTGCAGATATATCTCTATCATTAAGACGGTCTGATGTTCCTATCGCACCTAAGACACCAAAAGAACTTTTCCCAGGGTAAATAGATATTTTATTAGTTCCGAGAATATCGAATTGTTGATTTATTGCATTTTGTAGTCCTTGTCCTAAAGAAACGAGCGCAACCACAGCAGCTATACCTACGAATATTCCTATAATTGTAAGCCAAGAACGAGTTGGTTTGTGTTTGAACGTGCGAATTGCAAGGTCAAAGTATTGACGCAACATAATCTTAATTATGTAGAAATATTTAAAAGAATGTTAAATGAATCCTTCTCTTAACTAAATGCCGTAATCCATGCTGAATTATTTATCATGCGATTTAGCAATTTTTTTCTATTGTTTCCATCTATTTGAATCTCTTTAAAAGCAATGAGTTGCTAACTACTGAAACAGAACTTAATGCCATTGCAAGCCCTGCGAATTCAGGCTTTAGCAACAAACCAAACGAATAGTAAAATACACCAGCAGCTATCGGAATTCCTACTGAATTGTAGAAGAGAGCCCAGAACATATTCTGTTTTATTTTGTTCATCGTAGCCTCACTAAGTTTTATTGCAGTTACTACATCTTTAAGATCGTCTTTGACAAGTATTATTTCACCAGTTTCCATTGCTATGTCTGTACCGCTGCCGAGTGCAATGCCAACATCTGCTTGTGCAAGTGCTGGTGCATCGTTTATGCCATCACCAACCATTGCAACATATTCATTTTCGTTTTGTAATTCCTTAATTTTGGCAGCTTTTTGTTCTGGTAGAACCTCAGCAAGGACTTCATCTATTCCAACTTTTCTTGCAATTGCTCTTGCAGTTTTTTCATTGTCGCCTGTAATCATTACTACTCTCTTTCCCATCTCTTTTAATTCCTGTACTGCTTCCTTTGAATTTTTCTTTAATACGTCAGCAACCGCAATAAAGCCGATGAATCTTTTGTTTACAGCAAGTGCCATTACTGTTTTTCCTTCTTCTTCAAGTAGCTTCATTTTTGAGTCATCGAATTTTATTTTGTTCTTAGCCATCAGTCTTCTATTTCCTAATAAAATTTCTTTTCCATTATAGTATGCCTTGATTCCGTAGCCTGGAATTGCTTGGAATGAGTTAGCATCTGGGATATGGATTTTTTTCTTTTTAGCATATTCAATAATCGCATCCCCAAGAGGATGCTCTGATCTTTTTTCAGCTATTGCAGAATAAAAGATAATGTCTTTTTTTGATGCATTATTAGCTTCTATTATATCCGTTACCTGTGGCTTGCCAATTGTCAATGTAGCAGTCTTATCAAATACAATGGTTGTAATTTTATGTGCTTTCTCAAGAGCCTCTCCACCGCGGATTAGGATTCCTTTTTCTGCCCCCTTTCCAACCCCGACCATCACTGCTGTAGGAGTTGCAAGTCCAAGTGCGCATGGGCAGGCAATTACAAGCACTGAAATTGAAGTCATTAGTGCAAAGGTAAACGTTGTTCCAAAAATAAAATACCATGCAATAAATGTGATAATAGAAATCGATACCACTATCGGGACAAAATATGCAGACACTGTGTCAGCAAATTTTTGTATGGGTGCCTTTGACATCTGTGCGTTTTCAACAAATTTTACTATCTGAGCTAGGACAGAATCTGCACCTACTGCAGTAGCTTTGAAGGTTAATGTTCCGTGTTTATTTACAGTTCCACCTATGACTTTGTCACCTTTTCTCTTTTCTACAGGAATGCTTTCCCCAGTCAACATCGATTCATCTACAGAAGAGTAACCAGAAATCACAATTCCATCAACAGGTATTCTTTCACCAGGCTTTACGATAACAATGTCACCCTTCCTTACTTCGTTGATATCAATCTCAATCTCTTCCCCGTTTCTCATGACAATTGCTGTTTTAGGTCTCAGTCTCATTAGCTTTTGTATCGCTTCGCTCGTCTTTCCTTTCGTTAGAGCTTCTAGATATTTGCCAAGTACAACAAACGTTATTAGCAGTGCAGATGTCTCAAAAAATGTTTCACCACCTATGAAAAATGCAATAAAGACGCTGTAGAAATAGGCTGCACTAGTGCCGATTGCAATAAGGGTGTCCATGTTTGCAGCTCTATTCTTTAACGCACCAGCCATTCCCTTATAAAATCTCCAACCAATCCAGAATTGAACAGGAGTAGCTAATGCAAATTGTATTATATTTTCATAAGGAAAATCAATAAACATGCTTAATAATACAATGGGAAGAGTTAACACAAGACTGATTATGAAAGTAGTTTTCAGCTCTTTTATTTCCTTTTCTTTGATCTCTCTTTCTCCATCGATTTCAATTCCTTTCTCTTCTTTGGCCGAATAGCCTGCATCTTCTATTATAGCTATGATCTTCTCAATATTTATTTTTCTTTCATCAAATTCAATAGACGCCTTCTCTGTTGCGAAGTTGATAGATGCAGACTTTATTCCTTTTGCCTTGCGAAGAGAATTCTCAATGATCTTAGCACAGCTTGCACAGTGCATTCCTCTTATGGTTAGAATAGCATTCTTCATTTTTTCCACCTATTTTCTTCCGAATAAATTGCTGAGGAAGCCATTAGATTTTTTTGTATTTTTGACATTAGGATCGCAGACTTCCTTTGCTTCATAACCCATTTCCTCTATTTTCTTAATGATGGCATTTACGCTTGTCTTTGTTGGATTCAATTCTATCTCAGCAATCTCGTTTTCGTATGAAACATTAATATTCTCAGTGCCATTAATCTGGGATAAGCTTTCTTTTATTAGCCGCTCACAGCTCTTGCAATGCATGTTATCTATTTTAAGATATACTCTTATCAAATTTTCCATAACATCACTTCATAACGTATTTGAAATATTAATTAACATATTAACAATTATTGGTTTAGTTGTGCAAGTTGGGCATCGATCACCTGTTTAAACACAGAATATGGTTGCGCTCCACTTATCATTTGACCATTGATAAAGAAAGTTGGTGTTCCTTGAACTCCGTTTGCCAACCCTTCCTGTAATTCAGAATTTACTTGCGTTGCTTTTTCTCCATTATCAAGACCAGCATTAAATTTTACTGTATCTAAACCAAGTTCAGCTGCGTATCTCTTTAGACTTTCCACATCTAGATTGTTCTGATTCTCAAAAAGCTTGTTATGATATTCCCAGAACTTACCTTGATCACCAGCTAGAAGAGCTGCCTCTGCAGCCTTCCGTGCATTTGGATGAATCTGAATCAATGGAAATTGTTTGTAGTAAAGTTTTACCTTTCCTTTGTAATCATTCAATATCTGTTTGATTGTTGGTTGCACTCTTAAACAGAATGGGCACTGAAAATCGCTATACTCGATAATTGTTATTGGTGCATTAGGGTCTCCCAGGGGCGTAATTCCAGAGAGATTTGCCTTAAATGAATTATTACTAGATGGCAGATCAGACGGTTGTGCAATATTATTATTTATTGCAGGAGCAGATGTTAAGCTGGCACGAATTATGTTTATATTTGAATTTATTTCGTTTAGCTTATCGTTTATGATATTAGTTGTATATATTGCTGTTCCAGCAATAAGTATGATTGATAGTACTATTGCAACTAAAAAATATGTGAACTGATTGCCATCTTTTTTATTCGATCCATTACTCGTATCTATGTTCATCTCCTCATTCTTATTTTCCTTATCTTCATTGCGTTTATAGACGATCTTATTTTGATTCTCCATATCATGCACCTCAATTAATGTTTTACTGATGCATTTGCATGCATCTTTACATATCCAATGTAAATCGAATATTGAATTTCATGATGTCTTCGTTTTAATATATATTCACATCCTTTCTATTTACCCATAACTGTTTCTGCTTCCGCATCCGCAACCGCCAACTCTTTGTATTGGTTTGCTTGCTGCTTCAGCATTTATAGCTGCTGCTTCTGCTAATGTGATATTATTGCGAATCTCGATTTTTCCAGTTGCCATTCCCATGAGACAAGTAAAGTGTATCGTTCCTTCCTTTAAAGGTGTAAATTCGAATGTTTCAATTACTCCGGATCGTTCAAATTGATAGTATATACCAAGTTCTCTAACTGCTAGACCATTTATACAGCCACCAAAACGTTTTACATAAACGTTCCATCTTACAGGCACACCAGCCTTGACTACTAATGTAGCAGGTATCCATCCATTATCTACAGTCATGTTAATCTCTTGGAATTCTACTGTATTATTTTTTTCATTTGCTCCACTGATTGCTATTGAATCTGTTGCCAATTGTTTGGGAGAGAGATTTGATATGAACGGTGATGATAAGTTCGTACCAAATACCAATACTGCTGCTAAAGCTGTGATCACAGCCAGCGTTAGGTATGCAAATTTGTTCTTCATCTTTAATTTTGAATCGTTCTCTTTCGGTATGTTCGAATCCATTTTCTGCGTTTTATTTTCATTGTTTTCCATCATTTTATACACCTGTTATCCTAAATTTACTTGACGATTATCTGTCCAGGTATCATTCCCATCCAGCATGTAAAATAGATCGTTCCAGTCTTAGATGGGGTGAATTCAAATACCTTTATCTCCCCTTCTCTCTCAAACTGATAGTTTATTCCAAGTTCAGGAACTTTTATTCCTTTATTGCAATATGATAATTTTTCAACGGTTATTATCCATTTTACAGGTATTCCTTTTTTCACCGTGAATGTGTCCGGCTCCCAACCATAGGCAGTTACTTTCATTTTTATTTCTTGGATATGTTGTGAAGAATTCAATTGATATGCTTCAGACTGATTTTGGCTAAATAAATTAGGAATTCCTATTCCCATCAGTAAAGCGCTTCTTTGAAGCATGATTATTCCAAGCACTATAATAAGCACGCTTGCAATCTTTACTGCTTTATGTGTCCATTTCATTGATATCTTTGAAACAAGAGCACCCAAGATGAACATTAGTGGAACAGTTCCTGCTCCAAATACAAGCATAGTCAGTCCACCATCTATCATGCTTCCAGTTCCTGCTGCATATACTAGCATTGCTTGAAGAGGTCCACACGGCATAAATCCATTTAAAAATCCAAACATTGCTGGATTGCTCGAATACTTATGGATATCAATAAATGATGGTAGTACTGTATATTTTCTTAGTTTTGGATAGAATATGCTGAAACCATACAATACCATGAATAATCCAGCCAGAAAAGATAATGCACCTCTTATCTGATCTGTTATTGCAATAACCCCACCAACTAAACCAAGCAATGCTCCTAATAGAGTGTAAGATAATATTCTTGCACCGTTATAGCAAATGTGTGGTTTCAATCCTTTTTGGTTTGAATTGCTTGCATAAGAAATTACAAACCCACCACACATGCCTATGCAATGGAAACTTGTAAGCAATCCTACTAAGAATATTACTATCAGTCCGGATTTTGGATCGATGATGTTTGTAGAGAAAAATGGAAAATTGCTAAGTGCGATATAAAGACCAATAAACAAAAATCCCCAGTAGGCAATTCTCTTTAATTTCTCAATCAGCCCAGTGTTGTTTTCATTTATACTATCTTCTATTTTGGTTTCAGTATTAATTTCTTTTGTCTTTTCTTTACTAATTTTGTCTCTTTCGCTGATTTCTTTTCTTTCTTGTTGATAATTTTCTTGGGGTTCAGAACCAGTTGCATGGTTTGTTTCTAAATTTTCCATGCAATATAATATATCAATCAATATTAAAACAGTTATCGTCAGAACAATTTATGAACGATTATGAACGATCCTGAATCATTAAAAATAGATAGAAAATTAGAATCCTTTCATCAGGATCACATAGTTTGTCTTACCTATTTTTTGTTTTCTAATCAATTTTCTTTTTTCCATTCTACTTAAAATCATTGAAAGCGTGGCTCTCGGGTAATTCAATTCTTTTCTTATTTCAGCTTGAGTTGCGTTCTTTTTTATTCGTAAATATTCAATTATCTTTCTTTCTTCCGGTGTTAATATTTTTTCAATTTTATGCGCTTTAATTACTTTTTTAATTATCATTTCTTCTGGCTTAAGATAGAGATAGACTCCAAGTGCGAAGATGACGAAGAAAAGTGGGATTAAAAATATAAGGACTTGATGATACCATTCCATTACAAGCGGGCATGAAGAAGGTATGAGATACATTAATATAAAACTGATAAGCACACCACTACCGCCAGCTATCGCAATTATAGAAGCTATGTCTTTATTTTTCATTTTCTCGCCATATATTATTAGATCAATACTTATTATTTATTAATTATTTATTAGTCTTTTTCCTGCAAGTATTTTTCAACATCTATCGCAGCCTTGCATCCATCTCCAGCCGCTGCAATTGCTTGCTTGTATCTTTTATCAGCAACATCACCTGCAACAAAAACGCCTTTTATGCTGGTCTCAGTGTTTTCTTTCTTTATGATGTACCCATTCTCATCAATTTCTATCTGTCCTTTAAATAAGTTAGTTGCTGGCGAGTGTCCAATCGCAATGAACACCCCGTCTATTTTCATTTCTTTTTCTTCTCCAGTTTTGACATTTTTTATTCTTATCCCAGTTACCTTCTCTTCACCAAGTATCTCAGTTACTACTGTATCCCATATGAATTTTATCTTCTGGTTTGCAAATGCTCTTTCTTGCATTATCTTGGTTGCCCTTAACTGATCTCTTCTATGAATAATAGTAACGGAATTAGCAAATTTTGTTAGGAATATTGCATCTTCCAATGCAGTATCTCCCCCTCCAATTACTGCAACATCTTTTCCTTTAAAGAAAAATCCATCGCATGTTGCACAACCCGAAACGCCTTTTCCTATGAGCTTTGATTCGCCAGGAACTCCAAGCCATTTTGCAGTTGCACCAGTTGCAATAATCACTGCTTTTGCCTTTAATTCATTAGTTTCTGTTTTAATTGTAAAAGGTCTATTTCTGAAATCCACACTTACAACTTCTTCATCTATAAATCTGGTTCCAAATTTCTCAGCCTGTTTTCTCATGTTATCCATCAGTTCAGGACCCATTATTCCATCTGGAAAACCAGGAAAATTCTCAACTAGAGTAGTTTGACTTATCTGCCCTCCAGGTTGCATACCTGATATCACTATAGGTTTAAGTTCTGCTCTTGCTGCATATATTGCAGCTGTTAATCCAGCAGGACCAGATCCAATAATTATAACATTTTCTATTTCCATTTTACCACCAAATCACATAATCTTAAGCAAGATGTTAATAATATATGTAATTAAATTCATGAACCTTTCTATTGATTATTAATATGTTTAAAATAATTGCTGTTTAATATATTTTATTTTGAGTGATTTTATGGTAAAAAAAATGAATTATCTTTTGCTTATAAATTTTAAGGCTTATGAGTCTTCTATAGGAAAAGCAGCATTAAAGATTGCGAAACAGATAGATGAAGCAGCAAAGGAATCAGAGACTGGAATAGATGTCGCAATCGCAGTCCAGCCTTCCGACATATTTAGATTTGCTGATCTTGACATACCTGTTTTTTCACAGCATATTGATCCAATTGAATATGGTGCACATACCGGACATATTCTTCCTGAAGCAGTTTTTGAAGCAGGAGCAGTCGGCTCTTTGATTAATCATTCAGAAAAACCACTTGCACTAGATGTTATTGATAAAACAATAAAAAGAGCAAAAGAAACTGATCTCATTCAGGTAGTGTGCGCAAGCACTCCTAAAATGGCGGCTGCAATTGCTTTGATGGACCCTGATTTCATTGCAATCGAGCCTCCTGAACTCATTGGTGGGGAAATTTCAGTTTCAAAGGCAAATCCAGACATCATTACAGATACAATCAATTCAGTTCATGATGTAAATGATAAGATTCCAGTTCTTTGTGGCGCTGGAGTTAAAAATTCCGAGGACGTAAGAATGGCAATTGAACTAGGTGCAAGAGGGATACTTGTCGCTAGCGGAGTTACTAAGGCAAGCGATCCAAAACGAGCAACACTTGAACTATTAAAAGGATTTTAATAAAATTATACTTTGCAAAAGGTGATTAAATGGTAGAGTTGAATCCTATCGAGGAGAAAATCCTAAAAGCTCTTATAGATTTAGGGGCGACATCTGAAGATAAAATGAAGACAGCAGATCATGTGATGAAAAAGACGAACTTAGCTAAAGGTATAGCGAGTAATGGATTGATCTCTCTAGTTAATAAAGGTCTTGTAAAGCGTGTTGCAAGAGAAAAGGCTTCAGGCTATTATGTCCTGCAACCAAAGGTTTGATTAATAAAGGAGTGATTTTATGGATGATGAAGAAATTTCTTTTTTTGCAAAATACAAAGATTGGGTAGTAATAAAGAAGAAACAGATAGATGATAAAACAGAGGATAAAGAAATACTTGCAATTCTCGCTTCAATTAATTCAACTACAGCAAGAAAGGCTTATGACTTTGCCCCGATAGATAAGGCTGTAATTGATAAGTATGTGGCAGAGCTTGTCAAAGGCAAGAGAAAGGGTTTAAACAATCTTGCAGAAATATTTGGCTCATTAAAACAGAATGAATTAAAGGAGAAATTAATTTCAGCATGCAAAGATAAAGATGAAACATTCTATCCATTTGCAGAGACATATTTCATTAACTCAATCCTTAAGGCATTGAATTATTCTCCATTTATAGATTCGGAAGTAATTCAAGAAGTTTATCCAGATATGAAGATGCCAAAGCCGAGGGGCAGAGTGCCTAAAAAATAGAGGTGATAAAAATTAAGTATATTCAAATTTTTATTTCATGTAAAAACAAGAAAGAAGCACTTGAACTAAGTAATTTACTTTTAAAAGAAAAATTAGCAGCCTGTGTACAATTATTACCAATAAAAAGTTTATATCTTTGGAATGGAAAGATTGAAAGGGCGAATGAATATTTATGTCTAATAAAGACGATTAATACTAAATTTGAAAATTTAGTTTTAAAAATTAAAAAACATCATTCATATAAAATACCAGAAATATTAGTAATGGACATAAAAGATGGAAATAAAGATTATTTCAAGTGGATTGAAAGAGAACTTAAGAGTTAATATTTTATTTTTTGTATTCAATAATTATATATAAGTGAATGTATATGAGAATCAATTTATCTTTAGATTGTATTAAATGTTTGTCGAATTCATTAATTAATATTATTTTTTTTGTTTTAATATTATCAGTAAGTCTTTTATTTGCAGCAGAATGTGGGGGTACCAATTGCAGCTGTAATGATGCAGTAATTGAAAATGCAGTTCTTACACAAGATCTTTATTGTTATGGAACTGCATTATTAATAGTAATAGATGGAGTGACTTTAGACTGTAACGGCCATACGGTTTTTTCACAGAATCCTATTTATGCCGTTATTGGTGCTGATAACGTTAGTGGGATTACTATCAAAAATTGTTTTATATCTGGTTTAGCCGCACCATATGGAATTCAATTTTTAGGTGTAAGAAACAGTTTTATTGAAAATGTTAGAATCTTTGATGTTGGAGATGGTATTTCTATATCGAATTATCTTAATGTAAATACCTCAAATATTGAAATATTAAATAGCGAGATCTATAATGTAGATGATGGCATTTTATTAGAAGGAAGTTCACATTTAATTAAAAATATAATAGTTTACAATAATAGCGGTGTAGGCATCATTTCTTATGCAAACAATTCAGTTATAGAAAATATAACTGCATATAATAATAATATAGGTATTACAGCTCAATATTCAACTGTAAGGTATGTTAATTCTACTAAAAATTCAGTTGGTTTGAATCTATATTATAGTTCAGCTTCAAATATTATAACAGCAAATAATACATTTTGTGGTTTGATAACTGAGGGTTCAACAATTTTATCAATAAATTCTTCTGGTAATAAAGATGGTTTATGTTTGTATTCAAATAACTCGATTTATAACGGAAAGAGTATTGACAATTATAGATATGGAATTTATATTCAAGATGAAAATAATACTTTAGTAAGTTTAGAAACGAAAAACAATTCTTATGGTGTTTATGTAGATCGATATGGTTCTAATTCTAAATTTGTTAATATTACAACGGTATCTAACAGTTATGAAAATTTTGTTTCAGAAGCTAATTATACCAATATTTCTTATTTATATTCATATAATAATAGTGGAGGATATGGAATATATTTAGATTCTAGTTATAATGAAATTTCAAATTCTGTATTTTCTAATAATTATATAGGGGTTTATTCATCCCAAAATACAAGAAATAATGTACTCAAAAATATAACTTCTATTAATAATAATATTGGTATAATGTTGTTTTCTTCAAATAATAATTTACTTTTAGAAATAAACGCTTCAAATAATTTCGGAACCGGAATTTTAATTCAAAGAAGCATGTTTAATACTCTTTCTAACAATATAATGAGTAATAACATTTATAATTTAATAGTTGATGGTTATGAAGAAACTCAAAATATAGACATTACTAATAAAGTCGATGGAAAAAAAGTATACTGGTTGAAAAATGTACAAAATCAAATTTATGACTCTTCTTCGGATATAGGTATATTCGCTTGCTTTAATTGTACCAATATAACAGTGAAAAATTCCAATTTAAGTAAAAATGGTTTTGGTATTTTGTTTAAAAATGTAACGAATTCATTGATAAAAAACATAACTTTATCATCTTTTGACTTTATAAACAAAATATATAAGGATTTGATAATATTAAATGAAAGTAGAAATATAATAATAAGGGAATGTAAATTTTATGATTCCGTTGCCGGTTTCCAATTAGTTATATATGGAGGAGAAAATAATCTTATATTCAATAATCTGTTTAATACTTCAGTTTACGATCCAGCTGTATATGTTGATTCAAATAATTTTTGGAATAGTAGTTATAATTGTTCAGGTGAAAGAAATATTATCGGTGGAAATTGTATAGGTGGAAACTTTTGGGGTGGCGAATACGGCCATTCAGTTTTTTGTGAAGATTCTAATAATGATGGTATATGCAATACTCCTTATTATATCGATTATCAGAATATCGATTTTCTACCTATTACTTTCGGGGGTGCAGTTTCTCAGCCACCTTATATAAATTTAATATCTCCTCAGAATGAACAAATAATAAATAGAAGTTCTGTTAACTTTACATTTATTGCTACAGATGACGATAGTTCTATTTTGAATTGCTCAATTTATTTAAATAATATACCAGTTTCGTCTAATAATCAAGTATTAAATAATACTCTTACTACAATTCAAGTTTTTAATCTGTCAAACGGTCAATATCAATGGTACATTTCCTGTTTTGATAATTTAAATAATTTGGGTAATTCTGAAACAAGATACTTTAATATATCTATTTTTTCACCAGTTTGCAGTAATTCAATATGTGAATCAGGAGAAAACTACTTAAATTGTCCTTCTGATTGTCAACCTTATTGTGGTGATTTAATTTGCATTTATCCAGAAAACTGCAGTAACTGCAATACCGATTGCGGGACATGTAACTATACAAACTGTCCTCCAGAAAATCCAATAAGATGTGGTACACAATGTTGTCCATCAGGAACAACTTCATGTAACGGAAATTTATGTTGTGTTGCTAGAGTTGGTGATTTATGCTGTGGTAACACGCAGTATCCTTGTTACATTAATGGATCTCCATGGTGTTGTAATTGTCCTCCAAATCACTTGAACTGCTTTGGTACATGCGTAAATATTTTGACTTCTAATTCTCACTGTGGTACTTGTGGAAGAGTTTGTCCATCGGGGACTACATGTATAAATGGTAATTGTGTATCACAAGTTTTCTGTGGAAACGGAATATGTGAATCAGGAGAATCCTGTAGTTCTTGTCCTCAGGATTGTGGTTATTGTCCATCATCAGAATGCAGAGCTGGTGAAATTAGATGCGCAAATAAATGCATAAATCCATTAACAGATCCTTCTAACTGCGGAGGATGCGGTAAAACTTGTTATCCAGGACAAATTTGTTCAAATGGTATTTGTGCTTGTTCATCTGGATTATCATTATGTGATTCTCAATGTGTAAATACTCTTTATAACCCATTTCACTGTGGAGGATGTGGTATTTCGTGTCCATCTGGAATCTGCATAAATGGACAATGTATAGGCTCTTGCCCAGAAGGTTATGTTTTATTAAATGGTTCATGTATTAAACAAGTAGAATGTTCTATATTTACGATACCCTGCGGTCAATCATGCTGTCCTATAAGTCAAAAATGCAATACAGAAACATTAACTTGCGAATTTAGTCCTTGTAAGAACGGTTTAATCCAATGTGGTCAAGATTGTATAAATCCTTTAATAGATCCATTTAATTGTGGATTATGTAATAACAGATGTCCATTAGATAGTTATTGCTCAAATGGTAAATGTGTTAAATTAAGCACTTTAATCACATGTGAAGAAGGTAAAATTAATTGTAATGGATTCTGTACTGATATATCTTCAGATCCATTTAATTGTGGTGGCTGTGGAAAAACATGTAATATAATATCAGAACAATGCATATCGGGAATCTGTGTTCCTAAAACAGTATGTGGATTCGGAGAAATTGCTTGTGGACCAAACTGCTGTTCACCCGGTCAATCATGTATACAAAATACATGTACACCTAATTTCTGTAGCGAAAATCAAATTCAATGTGGTTCATTGTGTATAGATGCATCATCAGATCCAAATAATTGTGGAAGATGTGGATTTAGATGTGACTCTAATCAAAAATGTATAGATGGTATATGTGTATCTATAACATGTGGGAATGGAATATGTGATGAAAATGAAGATAGCACATCCTGTCCTCAAGATTGTAGAGAATGTATCTATCCAAAAGAACTTTGCAATGGAAGGTGTGTTAATTTACAAACAGATAAATACAATTGCGGTTCATGCAATAACAAATGTGATTTAGACTGGAATTGCATAAATGGAACATGTAAAGGTGTACTTAATTCTAGATGTAATTCAGATGTAGATTGTGAATTCGGAAAATGTATTGATGGAAAATGTAGATTTATAAATTGTAGAACAGATTCTGACTGCAGATCTGATGAATATTGTAATGAAATAGGTATTTGTGATGCTGGATGTAGAA
Source organism: Candidatus Micrarchaeia archaeon (assembly GCA_038886535.1). Lineage (GTDB taxonomy): Archaea > Micrarchaeota > Micrarchaeia > CABMEP01 > CABMEP01 > DTQF01. Next base: position 153,136 of record JAVZXS010000002.1, read on the forward strand.
TATCACCAGATAACTGTAAACAATTTGCAGGTGAAAATTCATATTGTGATATTGCTTCTAGAAATTGTGTTTCATTTTCCTGTCCAGAAGGAAGTGTATTACTAAATGGATCTTGTTTTATTTTACTAAATCAAGAATGTAATGAAAGTTGTATTTGTTACAACAATAGATGTCTCTCATCCACTCCAATAGAACCAGAAAAATCAATTGTAAAAATAGGAAAACCAATATTCGGTTCTTCAGCAAAAATGTCACCTAAATTAAATAATTTAATAGAGATGCAAGCAGCTTCAGATCTTTTCTTTTATTTATTTGAAACATCAAAAACTAAACTTTTATCATACGATAGCTGCCTTAGAGGTTCTATATGTTCATCATCAGCTGATTGCTGCGGAGCACCATGCTTAGATTCAAGATGCGCATGCTCTAATTCAGCATGCACAACCACAGCTGATTGCTGTTCAGGATATTGTGAAAATGGAAAATGCAGCTCTGCACCTGCACAAAAACTATCCTTATTCAGCGCATTAACCAGTCCTAACCTTGGATGTGCAGGCTTGATAGAAGAATGTTCACCAGATGAAAAGACCTGCATTTCACTATGCAACGGAATGTGGCTTCTTCTTGTATTAGTTGCAGGATCATTCGGTGCATTCACCTGGACAAGATTCAAACATCCAGTTGCAGGATTGGTAGCGGCATTCACTCCAATATTGATTGGAGTTGCATTATATCCATTCCTTGGAATTGTTTCAGGAATAATACTATTCAGCTTACTGATATATAAGAATACAGGGAATATTGAAGCGTAATTTTTTATCTTTTAATTCTCAAATTTTTGGTCATAATTGAAAATACTTTTATAAATTAAGAAGTTTATTAGTATAAAATTGTCATACCTTACTTAGGTTCTCAAGAATTCTATTTTCTCATCATAGTTTTCTTTACAGGATTTCTATAAAGCCAAAGAAAAACGAAAGATTTATATATAACATATTTGTTAAGTACTTAAAGAGGTGTGATTGTATGAATGAGAAATTTAAAAATAAGGTAAGAAAAAGCTTCTTGACTGCGGCGGGAGTGCTTACAATTTCATCAGCTGTAACATTTGCAAATAAAGTGGAGGCTGAGCCAATTGTGAATAAAGATTATCAAAAAATAGAAAGTGTTCAAAAGATTGATAATAAAATATACAAAGAGAATATTAAAATTGAGAGAAGTGAAAGAGCTCAAATAAACGCTGAAAATAATATTGAATCCTCTAATATTAATTTTTTGAAGATCCCTATAAAGGATCTTTCATCATTCCTTACTGACGGACAGAGAGAGGAACTTTATTCTATATTATTCGATAATAAGAATCATACTGATGTGAAAGAGATTTTAAGTTTGTTACAAAGGAACGCCTCTTTTAAAGATATAGAGGAACTTATGTCAGAACAAGAGAAAGAAGCTTTTATTAATTTGACAAAGAAAATTGATAAAAATCAAATAACCGAAATAGAGAATACTTACAAGAATAGAATAAAATATGCACTGATAGCATTATCTTTCTTAACATTTTTATCAAGTGCATTCATTCTTAAATCTGTAATAGATGCAGCTATTGTATCTGGTGGAGTTGGTTTCTATTTTATTCCTCAAGCAGCAGCAGTTTTAGGTTTAGAAACAATTGGAATAACACTTACAATAGGTGCAGTAACGTTAGGTTTAATAACAGCAAGTGTTTTTCAAAGAACTCGAAAGGAGTTTAATAAACCAGAAAAAACAGATAATACAACTGCTTCATAAATGATAAGTGTCCTAAAAGTCAAACTATAAAACTAGGTGAAATTATGGAAGAATTTAATTATAAGGTCAATGAATCAACAAGAAAATTCATCGAAGATGATTTCAAGGAAAGATTCAAAAAAACCGGCAACTCAATACTGCTAGAGAAGCCATTTCAGAAAGTGGCTGAATATTACATTAGGCAGAATGTGCCTGCATATTTGAGAACGCAAAATGCACTTTCAAGCAATTCTGATGCAATAAAGCTAATGCAAAAAACTTTAGACGAATTTATATACAAAATAGAAAGCAAGGAATTGGGTTGGCAATATCTTCTTAGAAAAGACGGATACGAGTGCATAAAGTTGTTTGACAATGCAGGTGAAAACATAATAGACTACAGTTACAGAGATCCGACTCAAAAACCACCAATAACAATAGAACTCCAGGTCAAAAATATGTTAAACAGATGGATAGGTGGAATTAATAATGAAAAAGAGATAGAATTGAATAAAGAAGATGAAAGCAAAGATGAAAATATGGAGTAATGGCCTGTAATGACTTATTTTTATTCTATTCTTTTCCATATGCCATTAACATATTCATAAAGAGAACGAGTAGTCGAATCGTACACAATTCCATTTTTATCTGCGACTTCCTTTTCTCTATCGATTTGTATTACTGTTTTATTTCTCATCCAATCAAAATGTTTGAACGGATTTGGTTCTATGAGCGGAACTCTCATCTCTTCCTTTTTTCTTTTTTCGCACCAATCAATTACCTCTTTTATCTCTTTTTTTGGAATTCTACTTAATGAATAATCTGCCATTTTATCACACTAGTCTTTTATTTTTCAGCTATTATTGTAACTACGTCTTGATCCTCGACTACATGGTCCAATCCGACCCTCTGATTTGGATATTTAACTGATTTACCATTCACCAATGCATATTTAAATTTTTCAAGTAATTCTTTATGTATTCTTTGACATATCTCTTTTATTGTTGTTCCTTTTTTAACAATCATAGGTTCTCCAAGCTCCTTTCCTTCTTTTCTTTTTGTATAAATCTGAATGAATTTAAGTTTATCATATATTATATCTTTTAACTTCTCTATATTAATTCCCTTTTCTGCAGAAATAACAATAATATCTTTTTTAAGTCTATTCTTTGCGTCTTCTGTTATTTTTTTGATCTCATTTTCAGATAGCTCATCTGCTTTATTCAATACAATTAATGAAGGCAGATAAACACATGATTTACTTATATGATCAATTAATTCATCAAGTGTTATAGGTTTTGGAATTATAACATCTGCATTAAGAATTCCAAATGTTTTCAATACGTCCTTTATTGTTTCTTCTTTTAATCCAGGCTTACCATTTATAACTATGCCACCATACTGTTTTTTGTTTATTTTTATTTCAGGAGGTTCTTTATCCATTCTGATATTTGCCTTCTCTAATTCATCTAGTATTGTTTCTATTTTTTCATATCTTTTTGGATCAGTTACAATCATAACCATATCTGCAGCTCTAACAGTAGAAAGAACCATTTTACCCATTCCTTTTCCTTCAGCAGCCCCTTCTATGATCCCAGGTATGTCAAGAATCTGGATCTTTGCACCTTTATGAATCAAAACACCAGGAATCACATCTTTTGTAGTAAACTCCCAAGCTGCAACCTGTGATTTTGCTCCAGTCAAGCGATTGATAAGCGTGGATTTTCCTACGGAAGGAAAGCCGACCATAACTAAAGTCGCATCTCCCTCTTTTTTTACCATGAAACCTTTTCCGCCACCATTTTTTTTCGAACTTGCTGCCTTCTCTCTTAATCTTGCTATCTTTGCTTTAAGCAGTCCTATGTGGTGTTCTGTAGCTTTGTTGTATTGTGTTCTTGCTATTTCCTCTTCTATTTCTTTTATCTGTTGTTCAATTGTCATTCTAATCACTTGAATGAAAAATACAAAACAAAATTCTTATTGTTGCGCTTCTTCTTTTTGCATCTGGTTTGTTTGGCGGAGTTCTTCTTTAACAAGATTTGGAAATATTACTGCCCATTCTTTTTCTAGATCAGAATAATCAATTTCCCCATTTTCTTTCTCTTTCTCTTTCATTAGTTTTCTAAGTGATGCATTTGCTTTAAGCACGAATCCTATCTCTCTTAACATTGGATTGTCTGCTTCTAAGGAGGCTTTGTATATTTGGGAATAAACCTTTCCTTTCATGAATGCTTCTAATATATATTGTTCTGGAGAGATGCCTGTATCTGCAGCTCTTCTTTCCAACGCTGGAGGTATGAATTTGATATCTATTTCTTTTTCAAGTTTGCCCACATCAATATTTTCAATTGTCCACTGGCTTGCCTCTGGATTCTTTATGAACTGGCAATCAAGTCTTGAACTTGTAATGTTTGGACCTCTAGTAAATGAAAACGTTTCTACAAATTTTCTTTCCACAGGCTCTGATTCATATGCCTTCTTTATAATTCTATACAATCTTTCTTTTCTTCCGAATCTAAATTTATGTAGGAATGTATATCTATCTGTTGCAAACATTGATGCAGCAGGAATTCCAAATACTAGTTCTAATCTGTCTTGCACATCTCTTAAACTTTCAGCATGGAAATTGTAGAGCAAGAATACTCCTGGTTGCGTGTTTAATAGATTGATAATACCTTGTACAGCAGTTCTTGATCTTAATTCATTTATTATTACTGCAGCTTCACCCATTCTTAGCAATGCAGATGTCATCTTTACAATTGACAGTGCAGTTCTTTCTTCCTCTTCCTCTGCAACCTTTGCAGAACCTATATGAAATCCATATTTTCTGTAAGCTCTAGTCGGAATTTCTTCTATATCCTGTACTGGAATTATTCTCTTCTTTGTTCCAATTGCAGTTATCTTTGCAGCAGTAAATGAAGTTTTACCACATCCTTTTATACCCATTACACCTTCAGATGTTCCAAGTGAAACCATAACATCGTCATATCCACAGAAAAATGCAGACATTGAATTGTAATGGAGATACTGAGAGTAGGTGAATGGAGTGGGTTTCATAATTCTAAATGCGCCTTGAAGCTCGCCGAAAGTTGCAGGCGGTCCCTGCAAATGGCATCTCATATTAATTCTATTTAGCATCAAATCTATCAGTGGGTTTCTTTCATCAAGTTTCTTTCCTAGCTTAGCTCCAAGTGTTGCATTAAGGAACGCATATTCAAGGAGCTGTCTATTGTATCTGTATTGAGTGTGACAAGTCCCATGATAAACATGTTCAAGATAGAGAGGAGAGTTTTCAGCATCTATATAAATATCAGTTATGTTGTTTTGGTCAAGTGCAAGGTTCTCAAGAGGAGCACCCAATCCAAGCGTCCAATTAACAGTTTCTTTTGCCATTACTAATGCTTGTTCTTGAGTTATAGGTATTTTGTTCATTGCAGCTGTATCTAGATAATATTGCCTGTATTCGAGAAGTTTCTTATCATACAAGGCTGCATAGTCAAGAACACCAGTTATTTGCTGCATGTTTGCAGCTATGTATTGCCTCATTAATTTTTTGAGTGGATCTGGAAGGTTTTGAAGAATATCATTTTTCTGCACATACATGTTGGCTTCTTTTCCAGGAAGTTCATAAATCTCAACCTTCCAACCATATGGCAGATCATACTTTGCAGTTTTAGCCTCGATCAACTTTGCATTCTGTGGAAGTTCTAATGAAATCGTTTCAACGAAAGCAGCACTTCTCATTTCAGCAAATTGTAGAAACACACTTCTCATATCTCCAAATTGCTTTGTAAGAGAATACATTTTTGTCTTTCTTAATGCATCCAATGTATTAAGGAGTAAAGTTCCGAATTTTCTGTATCCTTCAAGAAATACCCCTCTTGTCGGCTCTGGCTCTTTGTATTCCATTATTTTTTGTTCTGCAATCAATGGATTTTGATAGAGAGAATCTAATACTTCTTTAAGTAATTTCTTTCTTACATTATAATAATCATCCTCTTTTCTTCCAAAAGAATCAGGATTTAATGTTATCAATTCAACCTGCCTTATAAGCGAGACATATTCCTTAATAACTTGAGTCTTTTGTTCGTCAAATTCGATTATCATTTCTTCTTCGTATCTTATTCTGTCGAATTCAAAATCTGTTATTAATGCCAATTGTTTTAGCTGGCTGTTAATGCAGTCAGGACTGAATAATTCATATGGACTTGCTATTGAGTCCATAATTGCTACTCGGTTTTGTATTCCACGATAGATGCACATGATTTAAATATTATTAGAAATGCTTAAAAATACAATTACTCTAATGGTATTTTATGATAAAGACGAAAATTGATAAGATTGCTTCGTTAATAAAGGAGAAGCCAATGTCTTTAAAGGATTTGTCTTCTCAATTAGATTTAAACCAAGAAATTATTGAGATTGTTGGCAGAAATCTCGAGACAAGAGGAATAATGCGATTGGATTATCCTGCTGTAGGTTCACCTATCCTATCTCTTGTAAAAGTTCTAGAGGAGAAACATGAATCAATACCTACTTCTTTTGATGAAAAATATTCATTTGATGTCAATGGAGTGAATGTAACCATCTACATTTATAGAGACCAAGAACGAAGGCCATTTTATCATGTAGTTTATAGTGAACCTGCACCATACACTCTGGAGTTTCTAAAATCATTAGAACCAGAGATAGCAAGAGATATTCCACTCGATACAAGTTACTTTTTAACTCCAGAAAGGATGCAGGCATACCTTCCAACAATATACAATAAAGTGAAGGATAAACTATCAGTTTATTTCGGAGAGCACTTAGATCAATTGGCAGGATATACATTTATTAACATGTATGGAATGAGAGAACTCGAAATCCTAATGGGGGATGAAAATCTTGAAGAAATCTCTGTAAACACTTCACTTATTCCTATTTCAGTTTATCATAGAAACTATGGGTGGATGAAGACAAATCTTAAATTTAAAGATGAAGAGGAAATCGCAAACATCGCATCTCAAATTGCAAGAAGAGTTGGTCAACAGATTACTATTGCAAACCCAATATTGGATGCTTTCTTGACAACTGGTGACAGAGCAACTGCAACTCTCTTTCCGGCTTCTACAAAAGGAAATACAATTACTATTAGAAAATTTGCAAAAGAACCATGGACAGTTACAAAATTTATTGCAAATCATACTCTTTCTGTTGACATGGCTGCATTACTATGGCAGGCTGTGCATTATGAGATGAACGTTATAGCAACTGGAGGAACTGCCAGTGGAAAAACAAGTCTTCTTAACATCATGATGCAGCTATCTCCACCTTATCAAAGAATAGTTTCGATTGAAGAGACAAGAGAGATCGCACTTCCTGAGCACATATGGAACTGGGTTCCTCTTCTTGTAAGAGAAGGAGGTCCATCTCTTGAAATGGAGAAAGTTAAGATATCAATGGCAGATCTATTAATAACTTCATTAAGAATGAGGCCAGATAGAATCATTTTGGGGGAAGTCAGATCTCCAGATGAGGCAAAAGTTCTATTTGATGCAATGCATACGGGACATAGCGTATCCACCACATTTCATGCAGATTCAGCAAACCAAATGCTTAAGCGTATGCTAGAGCCTCCGTTTTCAATTCATGCAACAGAAGTCGAATCTATTCATCTAGTTGTCGTCCAGCACAGAGACAGAAGAAGAAATCTAAGAAGAACATTTGAGATATCTGAAATTTCACCTGGTTTAGATGGTTCGTTATCAACAAATAGATTATACATCTGGAGGCCAAGAACAGACAAATTCGAAGAGATAAACAAACCCAGAAGATATATAGAGGATATAAACATTTATACTGGAATGACTGAAAAGGAGATTTATGATGATCTCGAAGAAAGAAAGCGGATTTTAAACTGGATGGTAAGACAGAAGTATTTTGATATCTTGCAGATCAGCGAGGTTGCAAAGGCATATTACAATACACCAGATGTACTTTATAGGGCTGTTGAAAAAGACAGAGAGCTAGAGGGAGTTCCAAAACCAAAACATTTGTTTGAAGCTCCGACCCTTTCTACTTTCAATGCAGTTTCAAGTGAAAAGATAAACTTAAAAGAAGAATCTAAATCAATTTCACTAAGTAAAATACCTGAAGTAGAATTTTCTACCTCAGAAGTTCTTAAAACACTTACAGAAGAGATAGAAAAGGCAAAGGCAGAGAAGAGGAGCAAGAAACCAAAAGGTAAGAAAAGATGATTTAAATTTATTAGGGGGATAATTGATGCTTGCAAAAAAGAAACATAGCGATGAAAATAAAGATAAATTATCAATTAAATCATTAAATTCAGAGATTCAAAAAGAAAACCATTCTGAAGTATACATACCTATTCAATTGGTTTCTGTAGAACAGGCAAAGTACGGAAAATTTTTACTTCCACTTGCAAGATTTTTATTGACTCCTTCAAAGAAAAAAGAGATTGAAAAGGCCTACCTTGTCGGCGAGCCTGATTATATAATTGTTGCATTCCTGTTGTCCTCTCTTGTCTGGGCTTTGTTCTTCTCATTCGCGGTATTTGTATTGCAAATTCTGATAGCATTTGAAACACCAGAATCTGCAGCCCCTCTTTCAATAACAATATTTGTAATTTCATTTCTTTTCTTCTTTTATTTGCATTATATTTATCCTGGAATTCTTGCAAGAAAAGTTGCAGAAACCACTGAATTCGAACTTTTATATGTTCTTAGAGAAATGTGGATAGATTCGACATCTGGTGTACCATTATATAATATACTTGTGAATGTTGCAAAAGCCGGATATGGGCCGATTTCAAAAGATATAGAAGCTGCAGTTCGAGAAATCAATACTGGAGAAAGAGATGTGAATGCACTAGAAAAAGTAGCGCAGAAAACAAGCTCAGAAAACTTCAAGAGAATTTTATGGCATTTGTCCTCATCAATGCGAACTGGAGTTGGATTAACTCTCGCATTGGAAAATTCTATCAATCTGCTTTCATCAGAACAATTGAGAAAAATAAGGGAATACGGTGCTTCTTTAAATTTCTATTTGCTACTTTATCTTTTGTTCGCAGCAGTGATACCATCGATTGTAATAACATTCTTTGCTATACTTTCTGCATTTGGCATATTTCCAATAACATTTGATCTATTATTTGCTTTAGTTATTTTATCATCTTTATTCCAAGTTGTATTGATAGGTTTAATGAGGGCGGGGAGACCTGCAATATGAGAAGGGGTTGTATGATATTTAGTAATCTGTTAAAAAATTTAGAAGACAGAGTACCTACATATATTAAAAATAAGATTCAAAGATTGCTTTCCTATGCAGGAGAAGATGAAGCACCAGAATCTTGGTTTATAAAGAATTCAATAGTTTCATTACTTTTTGGTCTTGCATTTCTCTCTGCACCAACCATATTCTTTAGTTATCTATCTGAAGTAGGCTTGAATCCTGCAGAGACAAGATTTCTCATATTCTCTTTTATAATTGGATTGACTGCATTCATTGTTTACTGGATATTTGTTTTTTCAGCATTATATCTTAAAATAGAATATAGAAAAAGAAGAACAAATGATATATTACCTGATTTTCTTTCAAGCGTTGCAATGAATATAAGGGCAGGAATGGAACCGATATCAGCGCTCTATGTTTCTTTAAGGTCTGATTTCGATCCAATAACATCTGAAATGATGAAGATAAGATCTTTGGCTATTGGATCAAAATCAATATTGGATCAGCTGTCGTATCTTAATTCTAAGATTGATTCTAATGCACTTAGAAGAACAGTTGCAATTATAGACAGAGCATCAAGATCTGGAGGGGAATTAGGAAGATTGTTGCTCTCTGTAGCGGATGATTTAAGAGATACAAACAGAGTACAGAAAGAATTAGAGACGTCAACAAGAGGATATGTATATTTCATTTCATTCCTTACTATATTGGGAATTCCATTGCTTCTTTCTGTTTCATCGGTTTTCATTAGCGCCACTGCAAAACAAAGCCAGCAGTTTACTGGAGGATTCGGCGGTTTGATAAGCGTAATTCCAATATCTAATGTAGTCACTTCCCAGACTTTAGATCCATCATCAGTTTTAATCATATTCATAATTCTTATATCTATAGGTGCTATCTCTGCTTCACTTATGTTGGGTGTATTGTGGCATGGGGAGGTAAAGCAAGGATTTAGATATTTAATAATATTATTACCCTTAGCCATTATTGCATTTTTAATATTTAGATCTGCTATGTCCTCTCTAATCGCATCTTTCGGAATCTAAAAAAGATTTTTATATCTTGCATTATAATCATAATAATCAGTAACAACATATCGTTAATGCGGTATGTTTGGAAAATTTAATTGAGGTGGATATATGTTTGGAAAGAAAAAAGGTCAAGCAACTATAGAATATTTGGTTTTGCTTGCAGTGGCAATAATAATTGCACTGGTGATTTTTGCATTTATGGGATGGATACCTGGCTTTGCAGGTAGCCTAAAAGAGAGACAAGTTAAACTCTACTGGTCTTCTCAATACCCAATTCAAGTAAGAGAATATAGTTATACAAATAGTACAGGAAATCTTTCTCTATATCTTCAAAATGTAGCAGATTATCAAATTAATATAACTGGGATTTCAACAAGCGTAGGTTCCTACAATATAATTAATGGAAGTGTAGTTTTACCCGGTGAATCTAAATTAGTAAATTTCAATCTTAACTATAACTGCCAACCAGGTTCTCCATTTGAATTTACAAGTGTAAAAATATATTATAAAATAATCGATTCTGGAATGGATATGGTAGAAGTTGGTGACAGACCATTCGTAGGAACCTGCCAGTAAATTAGTTAGTTCTTTTTTATTTTTTTATAATTTCTTTTATTTTTCGTGTGCTCTGATTTTGATCTTATTTTTGATTTTATTTAACTATTTAATGTCCAGCCAACTATTGGACTATTTACTTTTTAGCTAGTTATTTTAGTCATATTTTGATTGTTAATCCTTTTTTTGCTTTTTACTTCAAATATTCCTGCAATTCTTTTTTCATATTCTCTATGCTTAGAATAAAATCAGCGTATCCTATCCATTTTCCATCTTCAAAACTATACATGTCATTGTCACTTATAACGATCATCAATTCATTTATTCCATTTTTGAAAACAGGCAGTTTAATCTCCTTTCCTATTTCTCCCATATATGAACCATCTTGCGGTTCAATTAATTCAGCTCCATTAAGAAGATTAATCTGAGAGCTATTGTTTATTTTATATCGAGAAAAAGCAACAACACAATGTCCCAGCGAAGGTTCTGTTAAGTAGCAAACAACATAAGGATAAACATTTCCTGGCTTAAGCTCTTTTGCTTCCACATCTCTAATGAACCAGGTGTCTCTATTGTTTATAAAATATCTATTACCATTTTCTATCGGAATGTAGGATTCAATAATTATCTTTTTATCGCTGCATTTGCTTAATATGTGGTTCATTTCTGCTTTAAAAAATAGAGAATAGTCTTCACAGTCGCCCCCTTTATTTGCGATGAATTCATCTAATGAACTTAGTTTATCTTCTCTATTATAAAGAGAGGTATCTAAAATGTATCTAAGTCCATAAAATTCATCATTAACGAGATAAAAGCAAGCAGTTTTGATCCTGCATTCATCTAAAATTATTTTATAGCATTCCGTTTTAAGATCGCTTACTAGGCTTATTTTTAGGCTATCATTCATTTTTTCAATATTTGAATTTTGAGAAAACCATCTCATGGATTCATTTATTTTTTGTGAATAATCATCCAACTTTTCTAATAATGTATTTGCCTCATCTTTGAGTTGTTTATATCTGCTTTCTAGAAGAGTATAATTTTGAGTCAACATCTGATATTCATTTTGCAGCTTAGAGTAATTTTCTTCAGCTTCACTAAGCTTTCTTTTTAAATTTTCATTTTTTTCCAAAGCAGATTGAAGCGAATTAATAAGTTCTTTCTTTTCTAAATTTAACTTCTCTATATTTGCATTTGCATTTTCTACATAGTTAAGATGCAGTTCTCTAAGAGAATTGTATCTATTAAACTGATATACATTCAATAAAATAAGCAATAAAACTGCAACTGCAAGAATTTTTTCCTTTTCCATTTTATTCAACTTTTAATGTTTAATAGCCCCGACCGGATTCGAACCGGTGTCTCGGGCTCCAAAGGCCCGCATACTTGACCGCTATACGACGGGGCTATACAAAAATATATACTATTTATAGCTAATCAAAATTTTAAATACTTACTTATTTTACCAAGGTACACTTTTGAGCTTTAGTTTATAAGCAATTATATTTGACAAATAATGAACTATTAAAGTTATTATTGCCAATACTGATAGTATTGTCAAATCAAATTCCTCAGGCAAATATGGAGAAGCAAATAAAAGCGCAAAAACATAGAAGCTAAGTTGATCAAGTATCGGAACTGATTTTCCACTCTTTACATTAATTCTTCTTTTTATAAAGCTACCAACCGCATCTCCAGTCATTGTACCGACTGAAAGCAGAAATGCGACCAGCATGTGTGTTTCAAATGTAGAATATATGTTAAGGATGCCTAAAAACCAGGTAATCATTCCAATCATCGTACCTGTTAAAATTCCAGTAAAGAATCCAGTCCATGTTTTTCCTTTCCCTAGTATTCTCCTGCTGTCATAAAACTTTGCTCCATAATCCATCGGTGTTTTGCTTGTTCCAGTTTTGAATAAAACCGGTGCTGCATTTGCAAAATATGCAGGAAGTATAAATATAATTGCTTTAATAATCGAATCAATCATTTTTTCACTTATTAGCATTAATAGCATAAATATTTTTAAATATACCAAACAATCTATTAATATGCGATCAACACAACACCTTATAAAGCAAGATGGTGCAACCACCATCAGTGCTGGAAGAATAATTCTTTATATAATTGCAATATTAGTTATTGCAATGTTCCTTCTCAATTTCTTATCAGTTGTAGGAGTTGGAGGGTGTGTTGGGGTAATAGAGGTAAATGGAGAGATTTCCACTTATAAAGGATATGGATTAGTTTCTTCATCTGAAATCATTAGTTTGCTTAAGGAGGTAGAATCCAGGCCAGACATAAGAAGCGTTGTTTTAGTAATGAACACACCAGGCGGTTCAGCAGTTGCCTCTGATGAAATTTATTCATATCTAAAAAGCATGAAGAAACCAACTGTTACATATATAAGTGAAATGGCAGCTTCTGGAGGATATTTCATATCTCTTGGAACAGATTATATATATTCAAATCCATATGCAGTTACAGGGAGTATAGGTGCAAGAACAGGATGGATCATTGACATGTCAAGATGGCTAAACAATACAGGAATAAATATGAGCGTAATAAAAAGCGGAGAGATGAAAGATTCTGGTGATATTTACAGACCTATGACAGAAGAAGAGAAAAAAGTATTTCAAGAAATAATTGACGAAATAGGAGGTTCATTCCTGAATCTTACAATATCAGAGAGATCTAAGAATGCAAGATTCAGCCAGAATTCCATATCCCTAATCTCTGATGCAAGAATATTTACAGGAAAACAAGCATTTGAAATTGGGTTGGTTGATGAGCTGGGAACAAGGCAAGATGCAATAAATAAGGCTGCAGCGATGGCAGGATTAGAACCAAGACCAAATATATGTGTTCTTGAGACAAAGAAAGATTTCTTAAGTACTCTGTTTAATGAGATGGGAAGAGGTATAGGCGAAACTTTAAGCAATAAGTTATCATTTAATAGTCTTCGTATACAATAAATATAAATAGCCTAAGATAAAAGGCAATCTAATCAAGTGAGAAAATGGGAAAAAATAATAGGGGAAAATATAAGAAAAACGCATTTATATTCACAACAGATGCCTTTCTCGCCCTCCCACTTGTTGTCTTGGCAGTGTCTACATTTATAGCATTTTCAGTTACTCTTCGAGATAATATTACTGTACAAGAATACGCCTATATAATTGCAAAAGATGCAATGAATGTTTTAATCGATTCAAATCCACAATATATCGGAGGATCTGGAGATAACTCATTTGCTTATATAATTGCACAGAATATTGCTGACTCGGATTTAAATAGTGCAAACAATACAGCATCTGTAATTGATTCTATTGTTCCTTCTAATGCAGCATATATACTTGAATACAAATCATCTTCTGATAATCAATGGAAAGAGATAAGAATTTTAGACAGGGGGAACAAGATAGCACAGAACAAATATTCAATTCAGGTCTCGAATACAAGGTTGATTACAGATATCTCAAAACCAAGACTCAACCCTAGTGGCAACTGTCCAAGCGAAATAGTTTGTTCTTTCCCATCAATATCACAGTATACTCCAGGTTCAATAGTTGGTCCACTACTCCTCAGGATAAGGGTATTCATATAATAAATGTAATTAAAGGATAAGTGTTTGTATGTTAGGAAAAGAAAATTTCAAAACAGAAAAATCAAATAAAATGCAATATGGCAAGCAGAAAAAGGGATTCGTATTTACCATCCTAACTTTAGTTATAATAGTATTCATGATTATAGAACTGAACATATATTTCAGGACATATGAATTAAAACTTGCTAATGAACCAAATAAGCTCAGGCTTCAGGTAATACAGGATTTCATAAGAGCATACTCTCCAAACTATTTCAATGAAACTGCATATTCTTTTATTTATTCATCTTTATATGAACTTAACAGAGATTCAATCCAATATCCTCCATCACAATCAACATTAGCTGAGTTGATTTGGAACATTACTTATACTGGAAAGAGAACAGACAGACCAGGCCAACCCCAAATTATCAGTGCTGTAAATACACTTTCTGCTTATGATTCGAATCTTTCTGCATTAGCAAAATCAATGAATATTGATTTGGTTGTTAATTATAAGGATTTCAACATCACACAAATAGATTATTGGACTGTACAGTATAATTTTACAATTGCAGTTTCAATAAATGACAAGGCATCTAGCACCAGTGTCAAGTTCACTTCCCCCATTTCATTAAACATCTCAATAATTGGATTTGAAGATCCCTGGCTTGCAAGAATGGGATTCAGAAACAGGAGTATAATACCTGTGGATCAGAGGCAAATGGATCAGATAAGGCCTTCTCTTTTGATGAACGGGACAAGAGGGAGAGGTTGGTTCTATGGCGAACCAATAATAGTTACAAGCTGTCCTTCTGTTGATTTTGAATTCACTGATTCTTTCTTAGAGAATAAGACAAAGATAATGGTTACAGACAATACTGGAGTTGCTAGGGATTGCGGTCAGCTTTTCGGAGCAGTTATAGTGGTATCTGATCAAAACGCAAATACAAACTCATTTGTTGGATTGGATGTTCCATTATTCATAAATTCATCAGCAAGAATCTCAGATATTCCAATGCAACCTATCTTAATAGTTTCAGACAATGACACTGTAATAACAGATGACAGTTCAGGTCATTATCATTATATGCTTGACATAAACAATCTAAGAAGTGGAATAGAATGCGGAAGATACTTTGTAAGACCATATAATAATTATGGCTATCTAAGAAGGCTCACAAACAACGTTACTGGAGTTTTTGATGAGTTCGGTATAGAAACTATTTTGTCAGGTACAACCCAAGCAATCCCAACTTCAAGATCTTCTTATAGTTTTGTTGATAGAGAATATAACTCATCCATCATCGGTAATCTAATTAAAGGTCTTCCAGGTTGCAGTAATCAGTTGGTATGCAATTATACTAGAGATTACCATTCCTCTTCAATACCTTATCCAACAAGATTAAGTACAGATGCAGCTAGATATTATTTAGGCTTATTTAACTCCTCAATGCTGATAAAATAAGATTAGGATGATATGATGGGAAATGAAAATTTGTTTTTTAAAGGTCAAATAATGCTTGAAACCCTTATAATAGTTTCATTCCTCTTGCTTATCCTAATCCCTACTGTAATCTACATCTTATCTGTTCTTTCTACCGAGTCATGGAAGACAGATTCAAACCAAGCATATTCAACATTGACAAAAATAGTTTCAATATCTAACAAGCTAGCGATGCTTGGGAATGGTTCATCTTCGTATGAATCCATATTTCTTCCATCAAGTACTCAAAGAATGAATGTATCAAGTGACGGAAGAGAGATCTTTATTACTTTAAAAGGGCCTAAATCAAGTGATTTACATGTTGTTGCTTTAAGTCCAGTTAGCATAAGATTGAATTCAACTCAAGATTGGAGTAATATTAAAGGAGCGCAAACACTTATGTTTGTTGTCCAAGATGGAGAGGTAATAATATCAAAAACATAAAAAACATAATATATTGAAAATAGAGATTAGTAATGTTTATTTTATTGATAGTGTGGTTTCATGAAGAAAATTAATAATCTTGTAAAAAAAGGACAGGTTGCATTTGAATTCCTTCTCATTTATAGCTTTTTCATATTTGTATTTCTTTCTTCGCTTTATATAATCTCTGGACAGGCACTTAACCAGCAGAGATATGCAGAAGGATTGTATGCACGAGAATTTATTGTAACAATTGCAGATGAGATAAATGCGGCAGCTACAATCGAAGGTTACGAAAAGAATCTAACTATTCCAACTACAATAAGCAGTGTTCCATATCAACTTTATGTATATAAAGGTATGGTTGGATTAAATTACAGCTCAATAACAAATATAGATACACTATATCCTTTGGCAACAGATAAAATATTTGTAAATGGAGTAGATACGTCTGAACGCATTGGATATATTAATACAGCGAAAGGAAAATTAAAAATAATAAGCTCACAGGGCACGGTGATATTAAATGACTAAAAAATTTAATTCAATTAAAAACAAACTAGAATGCAGAACTAAAAAAGGCCAGTTCTTTTCATATGATGCAATAGTAGCCGGAGTACTTTTCATTCTTCTTCTTACAATTCTTTATAATTATTGGAATTCATTAAGAACAGCAGTTTCAGTAAGGATTGATGATTCGTCAAGAATCGCATTAAGTGTTTCAAACATGCTTTTGACACCAGGCTATCCTTTGGATTGGAATTCAACAAACTTCAATCAGATAGGTTTAACAGAAGATTACAACACAATAAAAATTAATGAAGCAAAGGTTTCAAATCTCACTCTTATTTCTTATATAAATTATGAATTAATGAAAGAAAGGTTAGGTGTAGGACCTTATGAAATATATATTACGATTGGAGACGAGATAATAGGTATTGCACCTTTAAATCCTACATCAAAGGTCACAATATCAAGGCCAGCCATATATAAGGATAGATTAGAAAATCTATCAGTAACTATTTGGAGTACAAAATGAATTTTTGTATTTAGACTTATTCAGACCTTATTTGTCCTTTTCTTTATTTAGAAAGAATTTCATTCTGTCTATCAATCCTATATTTTCATTTTTTACTGATTCTACTTGAATTTCATCCTGGACATTTATTTTTTGAATAGTTTCTTCCGTTTTTCTTTTATATTCCGAGTAAAATTTTTCAACAGTTCTCCTGTTGACATAATCGTGCTGTCTAAACCCTCCTCCGAATGATTTTGGTATATGTAGCAATTCATGTATCAATACTTTCGTTTTTTCTTCCTCATTCATTCTGTCGAATCTCTCACTAAGTACCTCTATAACATAAAATGCATCCGTATTCATTCCAAGCTGCATTACTTTCGGCAGTCCATGACATCTGGCAATTACTCTTCTTGAGTTAGTTCCATAACTTCTAAAACAAGCAATTCTTTCTATATTTACATAATTTATATTCAGTTTTTCAACGATGTCCTTTATCTTTTCTTCCAGGTCCTTTGCTCTTTCGTATCTCATAAAATAAGATTTGATGTAAATAATTTTAAATCTAGAGTTAATTTTCATTTTCAATAAAATGGTTATAAAACAATAATTACCAGCTAGGGTACTTGGTTTTTAGTTCATTAAGATAAAATTTATATGCTTCAACAGAATCCATATTGTGGTTTCTAGTGAATCTTTCGTTAATTTTATGTGGATTTAACATTGCATTTATTGTCTTCAACAACGCCATTTCTTCTATTGTTATCTTTTCATTCCTATGAACTATCTTCTTTCTTATTATCTGAAGAGAAGGATTCCATGCCATATGGAAATTTTTAACACACCATCTTGCTCCGCGGTCGATTAATACATTGATCATTTTTTCAACCATGTATCCATTTTCTAGTCTTTCGCTTTTATTTATTCTACCTTTGTTTTCTTCCAATCTTTTAATCAACGGCAGAAAGTCAATTATCTCTAACTTGTCTTGATGAGGATCTCCGAAATTCCTATTAGAATAGGGTGCACTACCATCTTCCATGAATTTGAATCTTTCCATAAAACCACTCTATAAAGTCATCCTAATATTTATAGAATTTAGAACATTCAATGTTTATATTTCTTTCTATTTTATTATTATTGCTTATTTTATACAATTTAGATTTGGAAAGTGATTATTATGGCAAAAACAAAAGAGGTATATCTGTTTAAAGAAGGTTCAAGTAAGATGAGGCAAATACTTGGAGGTAAAGGTTGTGAATTGTCTGAGATGACAAGAATCGGATTACCTGTTCCACCTGGAATTATAATAACTACGGAACAGTGTCTTATTTATCAGAAGACAAAGAAGATCTCAAAAGATCTTGAAAATAAAATATTTAAAGCACTCTCAAGTGTGGAGAAGCAAGTAGGAAAGAAGTTCGGAGATGAAAAAAATCCGCTTTTAGTTTCAGTTAGATCTGGAGCACCAGTTTCAATGCCAGGCATGATGGACACAATTTTAAATCTAGGATTAAATGATAAGACAGTCATTGGTTTTGCAAAAAACACAAATGAAAGAACAGCTTATGATGCATACAGAAGATTGGTGCAGATGTTTGGAGAGGTTGTTCTTGGTATCAAGAAGGAAAAGTTTGACAAAATATTCGAATCTGTAAAGGAAGAGCATGGAAGAAAGCAGGATATAGAATTAAATGTTGATGAGCTTAAAGAGATAATCTCAAAATACAAACACCTTGTTCATCAAGAAACTGGAAAGGAATTTCCAGATGATCCAAGAAAGCAGCTGATAATGGCAGTGGAAGCAGTGTTTAATTCTTGGAACAATCCAAGGGCGATAACTTACAGAAATTTGTATAAAATTCCACATGATATGGGAACTGCAGTAGTCATCCAAGCAATGGTGTTTGGAAATAGCGGAGAAAAGAGCGGTACTGGAGTTGCATTTACAAGAAATCCATCAACCGGTGAAAAGAAACTATATGGAGAATATTTAATTAATGCACAAGGAGAGGATGTGGTTGCAGGAATAAGAACACCACAACCTATAGAAAAAATGAAGAAAGAATTGCCACAAGCTTACAAAGAGCTGGAAAGAATAGCAAAGCTTCTTGAAAAACACTATAGGGAAATGCAGGATATGGAGTTTACAATTGAAAACGGAAAGCTATGGATGCTTCAGACAAGAACAGGTAAAAGAACAGCGGCTGCAGCTGTAAAGATTGCAGTAGATATGGTAAAAGAGAAGCTCATAACAAAGGAAGAGGCAATAATGAGAGTTTCCCCTTCACAGATTGACCAGTTGCTACATAGACAAATCGATCCAAGTGTTAAAGTCAATCCGATTGCAAAAGGTTTGCCCGCGAGCCCAGGTGCAGCAACCGGAAAGATTGTATTCACAGCAGATGAAGCTGCAGAAAAAGGTAAAAAAGAAAAAGTAATTCTTGTTGCAGTTGAAACCACTCCAGATGACATCCATGGTATGATTGCATCTCAAGGAATTCTTACCAGCAGAGGAGGAATGACTTGTCATGCAGCAGTGGTAGCAAGAGGTTTAGGTTTGCCATCTGTTGTAGGATGCGAGGCCGCAAAGGTAGACATAGATAAGAAAACACTTACAATAAACGGAAAGGTATTCAAAGAAGGAGATTTGATCACTATTGACGGTTCAACAGGAAATGTGATAGAGGGAGAGGTAAAGCTTGTAGAACCCACTATATCTGGAGAATTCAATGTATTTTTGAATTGGTGCGATTCAGTTGCAAGGATGAAAGTAAGAGCGAATGCAGACACTCCTTCGGCAGCAAAAGGAGCACGCAACTTTGGAGCAAAGGGAATTGGATTATGCAGAACAGAAAGAATGTTCAACGATCCAGAGAGGCTTCCTTTCGTGCAAAAGATGATTCTCTCAGAGACAGCAGAAGAGAGAAAGAAATGGCTAGCAAAGCTTAAGGAATTTCAGGTTAAGGACTTCTATGAGATTTTCCTTGCAATGGACGGTTTACCAGTAACTGTCCGTTTACTAGATCCACCACTTCATGAATTTCTGCCTAAGCTTGAAGAATTGCTTGCAGAGATAGCAGAACTTAGTTCAAAGAAGGTTGATGAAAGAGTTATTGAGGAGAAGCAGGCAATGCTTAAGAAGGTAAGAGAGCTGCAGGAATTCAATCCAATGCTTGGCCACAGAGGATCAAGATTAGGAATCACTTATCCAGAGATTTATGAAATGCAGGTCTCTGCAATATTTGAAGCAGCTGCAAGATTAAAGAAAGAGAAAAAGAACCCAATAGTAGAAATCATGGTTCCATTGATAGGAAACGTCAATGAACTAAAGATATTGAAGCCGATAATAAAGAAGACCGCTGATGAGATATTGGAAAGAGAAAAAGTAAAACTAAATTATACGATTGGAACAATGATAGAGGTTCCAAGAGCTGCATTAACAGCAGACGAGATAGCACAAGAGGCAGAGTTCTTCTCATTTGGAACAAATGACCTTACTCAAACAACGCTTGGTTTTAGCAGAGATGATGCAGAGGCCAAATTCTTGCAGCTTTATCTCAATAAAGAAATTTACAAGTCTAATCCATTTGAAGTAATAGATTACGGAGTAGGAAAGCTTGTAGAGATGGCAGTTAAGCTTGGAAGATCTACAAGAAAGAACCTTAAGGTTGGGGTATGTGGTGAAACAGGCGGAGAACCTACTTCAATCAAATTCTATCACGATGTAGGATTAGACTATGTAAGCTGCTCTCAATATAGAGTTCCAATTGCAAGATTAGCTTGCGCTCAGGCAGCCATAGCTGACAAGAAAAAATGAAAGTAAGAATACAAGATGAAAAGCAAAAAGAATGAAAATTTAGTTTTTCCTTTTTTATTTTCTTTATTTCTTTTATTTTTTATTTAGTTCTTTTTTCTTTCAGTTTTATCTCTTTTAATCTGTTATTTTTATTTGTTTTTTGTTATTTTTTTATTCTTTTGAGTTTTGTTGTCTATTATGTTATCTATTCTATTATCTTATTATCTAACATCTTCGTATTCCTGCTTTGACTTTCCAGTAAGGGTATATTTTATTAGATTTGTGGCATGGAAGAAGAAGAACTTCTTGTATCCCCAGTGCTTAAGTCGCCTCGCTGAAGTATATGTTACTGCATCAACAAATCTTATCTTTCCTTTTCTCTTTATTCTGTTAAAGAGATCTATGTCTTCTGCAGTTTTAAGATTAAGATTGAATCCTCCTATCTGATTGAATGCATCTTTTCTGACAGCCATGTTCATTCCTGCAACAGCAGGTTTTCCAAT
The DNA here is from genome assembly GCA_038886535.1 of Candidatus Micrarchaeia archaeon. Classification (GTDB taxonomy): domain Archaea; phylum Micrarchaeota; class Micrarchaeia; order CABMEP01; family CABMEP01; genus DTQF01. Next base: position 174,540 of record JAVZXS010000002.1, read on the forward strand.
TAGATCAGTGAATCTTATATAAGGGGTGAAGAGCTTTGCAAGAATTTTATCTATTCTGCTACCATCTCTTATCAAAACTCTTCCATAAACAGCTACAATCTTTTCATCTTTAGAGAATGCATCCGCTATCTTCTTTAGCCAATCTTTCTCTGCGATTGTGTCAGAATCAATAAATGCAATTATATCTCCTTTAGCTATTTCAGCTCCCTTCTGTCTCTCTGCTGCTGCAGATCTTCTTTTTTCGATTATCACCTTGTCTGCGTACTTTCTTGCAATCTCTCTTGTTTCATCTTCACTATTTCCGTCGCATACAATTATTTCTAAAGGTTTGTAAGATTGGCTCTTTAGTGATTTTAAGCATGATTCTATGTATTTCTCTTCATTCAATGCAGGAACTACTACGCTTATTTCAAGCTTATTTTTCATCTTTCTGTTTTCTTTTTTTTCTTCTTGTACCTTTTTATTGTCTCTTTTTTCATCTTTTTTCATTTAGGCACCTATTTAAAAGAAAGAATATGAATTGAAAAAAATTAAATGAAATAAAAACAAAAAATTAGTCCATAAAGTCCTTTGCTGTTGGAGGTTCTTTAGGCTCTCCTTTTCTTTCACGGACTTTGGTTACTAATTCATTCTGCAGCGAGGTTGGAACAAGCTCGTATCCTGCATATTCATGATACCAGATTGCTCTTCCCTGTGATGCAGATCTTAAATCATTGGACATTCCGAATGTCTCAGATACTGGCAGCTTTGCCTTAACAGTGGATAGTTCTCCTTCCTGTCCAATTTCAATTATTTCACCACGTCTTCCCTGCAATGCAGTTATTATATTTCCTGCATACTCCTGTGGCGATTGTACAAGGAATATCTGCTTTGGTTCCATGAGCCTTACTCCAGATGTGAGCATGCTTGCATAGATTGGTCTCTTTATTGCAGGCATGATCTGAGCAGGACCTCTATGTGCAGGATCTTCATGAATTATTGCATCTGTTAATAATACCTTCACGCCAACAACCTTTTCTTTTGCAAGAGGTCCTTTGTCCACTGCTTCCTCGAATGCCTTGAGCACTAATTCCATGATTTCCTGCATGTATTGTACTCCTTTTGTTGCATCCACGAGTACACATCTGTTCTTTATGTCTAGAACTTTCTTTGCCTGATCTCTTTCCATTCCTGCTTCTACAAGAGCATCAACTATAGCCTTTCCTTTCGGTCTTCCCTCAGGAATCTTTCCTTCTACTATTGCATTGTAAACTCCCTCTTCAAGAGGCTCAACCTTTATCTTGAATTTGTTGTGCTTGTTAGGTGATTTTCCTTCAAGTTCAGGTCCTGGTTTAAGTATTGTTTCTCTATACACCACAATTGGTGGAGAAGTTTCTATTTCTACTCCTTTCTCCTTTGATATCTTGTACTCCACAATCTCAAGGTGAAGTTCACCCATACCACTTATAAGGTGCTCACCAGTTTCCTGGTTGATTTCTACTTTAAGAGTTGGGTCTTCCTTTGACATCTGTCTTAAGACTTCAATTAACTTGACAAGGTCCTTTGTGTTCTTTGCCTCTATCGATTTTGTAACAACGGGTTCAGAGTAGTGTTTGATCTGTTCAAATGGTTCAAAGTTTGGATTTTCACTTATTGTTTCTCCTACATAAAGGTCTCTCAATCCTACTATTGCAGCAATGTTTCCTGCTGGAACCTCATCTGCAGGAATTCTATCTGGACCCATGTAGATTCCTACCTGTTGAACCTTTGCTGAGGTATGTTTTGAGGCAATAGTTAATTCTGTTCCCTTTCTTACTGTTCCACTGAATATTCTTGCAACCCCTACCTCTCCAGCATGCTTGTCTACAACCACACCGAAGATAATTCCACATACCTTTGCATTAGGATCAGTATTCAACATCGCCTTTCCATCTTCTGTGTTTAAATCACCATGCCACAAGATTGGAATTCTATATACTTGTGCCTCTTGTGGGTTTGGAAGATGTTGGATTACCATTGTAAGAACAACTTCATCTATTGGTGCCTTTTCAACTAATGTTTTGTGGTCGTTTTTAGTACATAACTCATATATATCTGTAAATTTAACTCCCTTCAACTTCATGTATGTGAAAGAAGTCGCCCACTTGTTGAAAGCAGATCCAAAAGCAATGTTTCCTTTTTCTACATTTATCTTCCATTCATCTTTCTTATCTGCAGGTGCATATTTGTCTATCAGCTTGTTTATATCTGTAATTAGTTTGATCAATCTTTCCTGCGTCTGTTGTGGCGTGTATTTCAGCTCGTTGATTAATCTGTCAATCTTATTGATGAACACTGTTGGCTTTGATTTTTCCTTTAAAGCCTGTCTTAATACTGTTTCAGTTTGAGGCATTATACCTTCAACTGCATCTACTACGAGAATAATTCCATCAACTGCTCTCATTGCTCTTGTAACGTGTCCTCCGAAGTCTACGTGTCCTGGGGTGTCGATAAGGTTGATGACATAGGGCTCTCCATTATATTCGAAACCAAGAGAGATGTTTGCAGATTTGATTGTAATTCCTCTCTTCTGTTCAAGTTCCTCGAAGTCCATGACTCTCTGTTCTCCTGCAAGCTCTTTGCTGATTAATCCTGCTCTTGCTACTAGAGAGTCTGCTAGTGTTGACTTACCGTGATCTACGTGTGCTACTATAGCAATGTTTCTCACGTACTTTAGATTTTTCATAATTTTCTGTACTTCTTCTACAACTAATTCTTTTCTTACCATAATACCTACCTTTATATCAATATAAATGAAAAAAGCGAGCGAAAGCCCGCATGAAAATAAAAAAAGAATTTATCTTGCGCTTCTTGCCATTCTTTCTGTTTCATCCTTCTTCTTTATTGCATAGCTGTTTACATCTCCAGTTGCTGCGAGTATTATTTCATTTGCAAGCGCTTCTGCGAGTGTGGCTTTCTTATCGAAAGATGAGATTATAGCTGCAAGGCTTATGTTTCTAAGAGCCATATCTACTCTTCTTTTTGGAGAAACATCTACTGCGACCTGGTATCTTACTCCTCCGTATTCCACTCTTGTTACGTCTTCTCTCGGAGCGCTGTTTTCTATTGCTTTTATGAGGTATTGGATTGGATTTTGCTTTGTTTTTTCATGAATTATGTCGAAAGCCTCTTCTACTATTTTTATTACTCTCGTCTTCTTGCCTTGCAACTTTCCATGGGTTCTTATTAGCTTTCCTCCTACCTTTTCACCAGTTCCTCCTCTCATTAACTTGTTTACAAGCCTTTCCACTATGTTCTTTTCTATTCTTTTCTTTCTTTTTCCAACTCTACCAAAAGTGTGAGGCATTACTGAAGGTCTTAGATTTATGTAATCCTTCATTGTCTCATCAGTGATTTGTACATTGTAATCATATTTGTTGAAAAGCTTATCATTGATTTCCATAATATCACTCTATTAAATTTAATTAAGAGAATAGAGAATTATCTTCTCGGTTTCTCTTTCTTACCTTTTCTTATCTGCTCAAGAGAAGTATTGTTTACGGCTATCACCTTATATCTGACGCCAGGGATTGAACCCATCTGTCCTCTTTGTGATCCACCAAGTCCTTCGACTAAAACTTCATCATGTTCATCTATGTGATTTATTGCTCCATCTCGGGGTGCGAATGCAGTGATTATCTTGCCGTTCTTTATTAACTGTATCTTTACGCATTTGATAAGACCAGAGTGAGGCTGCTTTTGCTCAAGCACTTTCTTTTCTAGCACTATTCCTCTTGCTGCATGAGCTCCCTCGAGAGGATCGTATTTCTCTTTGAGTTTTTCAACTTTTCTTCTCCATGTTTTCTTTAACCATCTGTATTTCTTTCTTTTCTTTAATATATCTCTTCCAGAGAATTCTCCCATATAATTACACCTTATAATGTTTAACAGCGCCAGCTGGTAAACTTAAGAACACTCATTTCGAGTGTTGTAAATATAATTGTATTAATCTATTTTAAGCCCGCTGCACAGAAAAAGTTCTGTAAGGGCACTTATTTGATGAAATTTGGATATCTAGGATAATATATAATATATATATTTGTAGTGTTTTTAAATCTTATTTTATTACCCTTTAATCATGCTCTTATCTCAATTTTCTTAAAGTTTCTTTCAACAAGTACATTTGCGAGCTTTATTTTATTTCCACCTCTTCCGATGACATACTTCCTATCTTCGGAGCTTGTTATTACCCTAGCAGTGTCACCTTCTATTACAACGTTTACTTTTATAGGTGCAAATATGTTGCTAATAAATCTTTCGAGTTCTTCAGACCATTCTATAACTACTATATCTCTTTTAAGCTTCTTTTTAAGATTATTAATCATCTTTCCTCCAGGTCCTATAACCTTTCCAACATCTCCTTCTGCAACTACGATAGCAAGCGTTTTTCCATCGTCATATACATCTCTTATCGCTGCACGAGTTGCATCCTGAAGGAACATCATCATTTTAATATCTTCATTAGATAGTTTTGTCATTAGATCTCCTTTTTATACTTTACTCAGCGATTTTTAGAATCTCTGAATCACCAGGTTCTATTATCGCCATCATGAGTACTGGAAAAGGTTTTCCAGCTAACGATCCTAACTCTATTGAGGGATAATTCAATTCCTTGTAAGGAACTTTAGAATTTTTACATATCTCTATTATTTCATTCTTTAAGTTTTTTGGACAATTTCCAGCTAAAAGTATAAGCTTTGCATTTCCATGTGCAGCTAGATATTTACAGGTTCTTGTTCCAAATTCTACCTTTCCAGTATCAACACATATTCTTATTGATTTTTCAATATCGATATTCATATTTTCACCTATAGTAAAAATTTAATTTATTTAGTTTCATGTTTCATTGTAAGCTTAACAAGACCAGTTCCTAACGGAACAGGTTGTCCTATTAATATGTTTTCAGTTACTCCTTTTAACCTATCTTCTTCTCCATTTATTGCAGCGTTAACTAAGTGTTTCACAGTTTCTTCAAATGCTGCTCTTGCAAGAACAGATGGTTTTCTTCCACTAAGACCATGTCTTCCTACCGAAATAACCTCTCCATCAACAGTCATTGCGTCCGCAAGAAGACAAATGTGTCTTATATCCACATCTGTTTTCTGAGTTTTCATAGTAGTATATATCTCATTAACTATTGCATTTCTTGCAGCCTCTATTCCAAATAAATTGTAGATTTCCATTATATCATTTGTAATAGATCTAGTCGGATCGACGTGCGGGAATTTAAATAATTCTGTAAGATTTGATCCACCTGCAATAATTATCCATTCACCATTTTCATCTTGGGTTACAACTGGTTTCGTTATTCCACTAACACCTTTAATATGTAGATTTTTCAATTTATTTGTGAATTTTCTTAACATTCTTAATGGTGTATTTTTGGCTGTAAGAAGAACTTTATCAGCTTGATGTTTCATTGTGATGTTAGGTTCTAATTCTGCTTTTATTTTCTTCTTTACCTGAATAAGATCTATATTTTTTTGTTTTATTTCATCTTTATCTATTTTTATCAATACTTGTTTCTTTTTAAAGTCTTCAGAAAAGGTTGCAATATCATTGAGTATAACTTGGTCTATTTCATTTGCTATTTCTTCTACCTTTTTCTTGTCTTTATATTTCTCTTTGAGGTATATCATAACGATGGGTTTTTTAGGTTTCTTTTTTGCATCTACTATTTCAATGAGTCTCGGAAGACCTGTTGGTACTGCCTCGACTACTCCAGGAAGGTGGAAGGTACGCATAGTCATTTGTGTTCCAGGTTCACCTAAGGAATGTGCAGCAAGTATTCCTACTCCCTCTCCAGGAGTTATCATAATATCTTTTTTCTCTTTATCAATATGTTTTGTCATTATATCACCTTTATATTTATTCTTTCTCAGGTACGCCTACAGGTGTTAAGAGCTCTTCTTTTATTTTCTTTATTTTCATAGTGTCTCTTCCATCTCCACCATATATGAATTGTACGATCTTTCCACTTCCGTCTCTAACACTGTAATCATCTTTTACAATCAGATCCTGAAGTGCATTAATCATTCTTCTTTGCATGTATCCAGATCGTGCAGTTCTTATTGCAGTGTTAACTATAGATTCTCTTGCAGACATGGATTGGAAGAAGTACTCAATCGGGTCAAGACCATCTATAAAATTGGATCTAATAAATCCTCGAGCTACAGCACTTAAATCCTTTGGTTTAAAGTGAGAAAGTGTCCTATATCTGTATCCTCTGTGTAATCTTTTTTCTCTTACTACTTGCTGTGCAACAGCTCCAGACATCTGTGTAACGTTTGTCATAGAACCTCTCGCTCCAATCTTTGCTATTATAATAGCATTATTTTCTTGACCTAAGTCCTCTTCTAATACTTTACTCATATCATTTCTAATTTTTCCAAGAGTATCAACCGCTTTACTCTCTAAGGTTTCTTTAAGACTCTTTCCAGGTTCTCTTTCAAGAGTTTTATTCTTATATTGCATTATGTATACATTTACTTGCTTTTCCGCATTTTCAACAATTTCTTTGATCTTTTTCTTTCCTTCTTCAGATACAGTGTAATCCTTCAAACTTACAGTCATTCCCTTTATAGTTATAATTTCAGCTGCAATTCTTCCGATAGCATCTATGAATTTTCTTGCTTCTTCATGCCCATAATTTAAGGTTATTGCTTCTACAATTGCATTTAAAGATTTCTTTTCAAAATATCCACTTATCACTTTTCCATCTTTTATTTCAACAATGCTTTTATCACTACCCTTCTTTCCAATTTTAGATTCAACCCTAAGATTCAATCCCTTTGGCAAAATTTGAGAGAGTATCAATTTTCCACTATATCTATCTTTTACATCTGGTTTAGGAAGTTCATATATTCCTGCCATAGCTAAAAGGTCTGCTGCTTGGCTTTTTGTGAATGTTGTTTCATCAAGTGATAAAAGATAGGTTCCAGTTATACGATCTTGTGTCGGACCAATTATTGCATGGCCATGACGTGGTGAAATTATTTGTTTTTCTACCAGCATTAATGTTTCAGCCTCTGCTCTCGCCTCTTCTTTCTGAGGAACATGTATATTCATTTCATCTCCATCGAAGTCAGCATTGTATGGGGTTGTGACAGAGGGTGGAACTCTGAACGTCTTTCCAGGTAATATCTTTACTCTGTGAGCCATTATAGACATTCTGTGAAGAGATGGATAACGATTGAATAATACTATATCTCCATCCATGAGTTGTCTTTCAACAGTCCATCCAGCAGCAATTTCCTTTATTAATTCTTCTTTATTAGCGTCTGTAACCTTTCTTCTTCTTCCATTTGGAGAGGTTACATAAATAGCTCTTGGTTTTTCATTTGAAGTTATCATTTTCTTGCATTCCTCAAGGTTCCAGTCAGTAACTTTAACAGGCACAGTCAATTCATCAGCTATCTGCTGTGGAACTCCTACTTCATTTATAGAGATGCATCCGTCCGGGGACACTACAGTTCTTGCACTGAAGTTTACTCTTTTTCCAGAAAGGTTGTATCTGAATCTTCCCTCCTTTCCTTTAAGACGTTGGGCCAATGTTTTTAATGGCATTCCTGACCTGTGAGTTGCAGGAGGTATGTTAGGGCTTTCGTTATTGAAATAAGTGGTAACATGATATTGGAGAAGTTCCCACAAATCCTCTATGATGAGTTGAGGTGCCCCTGCATTTATGTTAGATTCCAATCTCTGATTTATTCTCAAAACTTCTACAAGCTTATGAGTAAGGTTGTCTTCGCTTCTTTCACCACTTTCAAGAGTTATAGAAGGTCTTACATTGACAGGTGGAACAGGTAAAACGGTAAGGACTGCCCATTCAGGTCTGCTGTATTCAGGATCAAAGCCTAGCTCTCTTAAGTCATCATCCGAAATCTTAGCTAATCTGTCTCTTACCTCTGTAGGAAGCATTAATCTGTCATCTTCATAGAAGTTGGTTGGTCTCTCAAACTTTATTTCTTTTTGTTCAGTTTGGCAGTGAGGACACTTCTTAACTTTCTTAGTTCTTGCAAGAATTGTAGCAATCATTTCGTCCCTTGTCATTAAGCTACTTTTTATTTCATCTATTTCCTCCTTTGTAAGTAGTACTTTTCCACATGAATTACAAGTTGACCTTAGAAACATATATATCATTGGGGCGAATTCTGGATGTATCACAGGCCTTATCAGTTCTATTGAACCAAAATGACCAGGGCATGTTCTGACTGTTCCTCCACATGTCTTACATCTTAAACCAGGATCTATAACACCCATTCTTAAGTCTGCAAATCCTCCTTCAATAGGATATCCATCATCATTATATGTATCAGGTACAAAAAGTTTTACTGCAGACATCTTTCTAATCATCTCTGGAGAGAAAAGAGTGAACTTTATTTTACTTATGTATTTTTCGAAAATTTCATTTTCATCTAATGTTGCCACACTACCACCATTAATATTATAAACAAATAATGAAAAACTATTCATCTGTCTTATTGCTTGTAATCATTCTTGGGAAGATTCCGAGTGATTTTATTTCATCAATTAGAAGTTTAAATGCATAAGACATCTCTACTTGTGAGAAGTTTGTAGAATCGCAGATAGGACATATTGGTTTGTTCTTGAGATAATCATAGTATCCAAACGACCCACATTCATTACAGATTATCTGGACTGTTTTATCTGATTCATCCATTAAACGTTCTTTGAGTAGCATAGTTGCTCCATATCCTATGATACAATCTCTTTCCATTTCTCCTAATCTAAGACCACCTTCTCTTGATCTTCCTTCTGTTGGCTGGTGGGTCAAAAGTTGTACTGGACCTCTACTTCTTGCATGTATTTTGTTAGAGACAAGATGTTGCAGTCTTTGATAGTAGATTACACCTATAAATATCTCTGCTTCAATTCTTTCTCCTGTAACACCATCATAAAGAACTTCATAACCATTAGGTTCAAATCCGTATTTCTTTAAAGTTTCTTTTGCCTCATCTAAATTCGCTGGTGTGAAAGTAGTTCCATCAACACGTTTTCCTTCGAAACAAGCAGCCTTTCCTAAGAGTGTTTCAAGAAGATGACCAACTGTCATACGAGAAGGAATTGCGTGGGGGTTAATAATCAAATCAGGTACAATACCATCTTTTGTAAACGGCATACTCTCCTGAGGTACAAGTAATCCTATAACTCCTTTCTGTCCGTGTCTAGATGCAACTTTGTCACCATTTTCAGGTATTTTTGTTTCTCTTACTCTAACCTTCACCATTTTATTTCCAGAAGGACTTTGGGTAATAAGAACAGAATCGACTATTCCTTTTTCTTCTGCCTTAAGTGTAACTGAACTCTCTTTCTTTTTTTCTTCAGCTATTCCAAATGCACTCACTTCTTCGAGGAATCTTGGAGGAGAAGTTTTTCCTACTAATACATCTCTTCCTCCTACTTCTATTCCAGGTGATATTAATCCATCTTCATCTAAATATTTATATGCATTCTCTCCTCTATACCCATTAACTGTAGGGACAGGAATTTCAAATTTATCTTTTTGTCCTCCAGGATACCTTCTTTCCTCTGTCGAATACGTTTTAAACATTTCAACTCTAAGTAATCCCCTGTCTACAGCGGATTTGTTAACAACAACTGCATCTTCCATGTTGAATCCTCTATAACTCATTACTGCAACAACCAAATTATTTCCTCCTATTCTTTTATCAGTTCCAAGTATCTTTTGAGGCCTAGTTGTTACAATTGGAGTTTGAGGATAGAACATCACATACGCTTTTGTATCGTATCTCAATGAATAGTTGGAAGCATATAATCCCAGCGCCTGTTTAGCCATAGAGCAAGCCATGGTAGTTCTTGGTGATGAATTGTATTCTTGCATTGGCAGTTGAGATGTAACGAAACTGAGTATACCTACTGGATCGATTTCAAGGTGTGTGTGCTCTGGCGTTATATCTTCTTCTCTAACTGCTATATAAGAAAGAGTGTCTTCCTCTCCAGGATCCAAATACTCTATTATACCGTTTCTTATTAAATCTTTCCATTCAATTTCATTGTTTTTTATTTTCGCTTTAATTTCTGGGGTTAGCTTAGATTTTCCATTTTCTACTATTATTAAAGGTCTTCTGCTTCTTCCTCCATCGCTGTTTATGTAGACTTCTTTAAGCTTTGGATAAAATTCTACATTAACCTCATGATTTATTTCACCGTTTCTTCTTTTTCTAATTATCTCGCGTACGAGCTCTTCACCATTTGGATGAGAACCAACAATTTTACCATTAAGATATACTATGAATTCATCACTTTTCTTTGCCACGTTCACACCTTTTTAATTTAGTATTAACATCAAATATTGAAACTCATCATTGTGAAAATCATTTTATAGCTGTTACTCCAATTTTCTTTAGAATACTCTCCACTTCTTTTTCATCTACTCCAATTGAAATTTCGTTTGTTAAAGCCATATTCTTAACTAGAGATGCAGATGCACCTTCAGGAGTTTCATTTGGACATAACCTTCCAAACTGAGTTCCATGCAGATCTCTTGCTTCAAAGTGAGGATGCACTCTGCTAAGTGGTGAATTAATTCTTCTTAAATGCGATACTGTCGCTAAATAAGAAACTCTATCAAGAAGTTGACATACTCCTGTTTGACCGGCTATCCAGTTTCCAGTAGCCATTGCATATCTTATTCTATCACTTAAAGAATCAGGTCTCACAAATGTTTGTACGTCCTGTAATCTTCTTCCTCTTGCAACAGCTCTTTCTGCTTGGTAGGCTATATCTCTTACCAAGAACTGGAATGAGTATCTAAATAACTCTTCCATCAAAACTCCACTTAATTTAATTCTTTTATTTCCATAATGGTCTTTATCATCTGCAGGATATTTCTTGTTTGCTACAAGTGTTGTTCTTTGTGCCATTAATGCAAGGAATTTTGCTTTAAGATGCTTTGCAGCGGGAGTAGTTCCAAAATGAGGTAGCAAATAATTGTTTAACAACACTTCTACTCTTTTATCTCTATATTCTTTGGGTTGTCCAGGAACTGCTTTTTTACCAATCTCATCTATTGCATCATCAACAGTCTTTACCTCACCAATTTCTATATTTAAAAGTACATCATTGATTATCTGCTTATCGTCGTCAAATAATTCAAGTATATCCTCATCTTTCTTTATTCCAAGAGCACGAAGTACAACCATGAACGGTAGCTTAGGTGGAGCAGCTGGAAATTCAATAGTCCATGTACCATCTTCTGATCTGTTTACCGCACATCTCATTCTTGCTCCGCCGCTTTGTGAAAATATCTTCGCTGTGATTATTGATCCTTGTTTTTCTTTGGTTACCATAATTCTATTTGCAATCAAATCCTCTATTCCGATTAAAACTCTTTCTGTTCCATTTATGATCATGTATCCTCCCGGATCCATTGGGTCTTCTCCTGCTTTTATCAGTTCTCCTCTTGACATTCCTTCAGTATAGCATATTTTCGATCTTACCATAGCAGGAATGTCTCCAATATATGCAATTGTAGTTTTTCTTTCAATATCATTTATTATCGGGGTTATTTCCATATATACTCTTCCAGCATAAGTTAGGTCTCTTTGTCTTGCTTCCATAGGTAGAATCGGTCTTGTTGCAGAATCAGCTTCAATAACCATAGGTTTCTCAACCCATGCCCTCCCAAGCTTAAGTTCATAATTCGGGACATTAGGCCTTATTACTCCAACTGAACTTACTATTCTTTGTATTCCTTCTTCTATAAACCTATTATATGAGTCAAGATGCTGCTTGACTAATTTATTTTCATTTAAATATTTCTCTAACAGATCCTTTGTCACGTAATCATCCCCATGAGCCGGATTTTATAAGTTTTTAGATCTCATTCGAGATCTAAGCTTTTAGATCAAGATCAAAAACAGAGGCACATCAAACAACCACTCTATAATAAATACTTTTTGCATGCCTTTCTTCTCTGTATATTTTTATTATGTCTCCTTTTTTCGGATTAAGATGTCTTATAGCCGGATCATCTATTTTAATTTTTGGTAACTGTTCTTTTGTAACATTAAGGCTCTCCAGCAACTTTTTTTCTTCTTCTTCTTTTAATATTTCATGCTTAGGAATTAGTTTATGCACTATAGGTTCATTTTCAAAATTCGAAGTTTCGTGTTTTTTAACCTTAGTTTTGGCCAAATTACCACCATAGAATGCCGGTTAGATATCACTAAGGATAGCCTAACAACTAGCATTTCTTTCAGAGATCTAGATCTAAAAGCAAAATATATTAGTTATTAAGATTTATAAATATTTTGTTACTTTTAGATTTTTTTTCTTTTTTAATCGGCCAGTGGGATTTTTGGTTAGTTTTTTAAAACTCACTACATATTTCAATAATATAATTCAAATGTAATTAATCAGTGATAGAATGAATGATATAGAAGAGAGGCTTTCTTTAATACTTAAAGAAATTAAAAGTTCAGGAGATGTCGAGGCTTCTGTTATAATGAGAAGAGATGGAATAATTATATCTTCAGATTTTCAAAACATTTCTTCAAAAAATCTTTCAGTTATATCCTCCCTTATTTCAGTTGCTGAGTTATCTTCCCTAGAATTAAAACGTGGTGTTTTTCAAGAGATGATGATTGAGAGTGAAAATGGTAAGATTATTTTAATTAATGCAGGAAAAAATGCAGTTTTACTTTCATTTGTTAAAAAGGAAGGAAATATAGGTTTTATTTTAATTACTTTAGAAAGCGCAGCAAAGAAGATACAAAGTATAATCGATAAAATTTAGAAATTATATTTGATAGGTAGATAAAATGGAAAATACAGTGAAGAGGAAGTTATTCTTTACCTCTCCTCCTAGGGTTCCTTCAGGTATATTTGGACTTGATGACATGATGGAGGGAGGTTTCGAAAAAAACAGTTTAAATCTCGTATGTGGAGAATTAGGATCAGGAAAAACTTTGTTTGCAATGCAATTCGTTTTCTTCGGTGCACAAAAGTATAATGATAATTCATTATTTATATCATTTGAAGAGACAAAGGATGAATTAAGAAGGAGAATGGGGAGATTTGGCTTTGATCTTACAGCACAAGAGGCGAGTGGAAAACTTTTGATTTATTCTTATTCTCCAAGAGAAGTAAACAAATTTATTGAGGATCTTCCTAATATAGAAAGCTTGATAAAAAAGAATAAAATATCTAGAATAGCATTTGATTCTCTTACAACATACTCTGCTTTCTTCGATAATCCTTCAAGGAGGTCACTTGAGGTAATTTCATTGATCGATAAACTCAAAAAACTAGATTGCACATTTGTTATCACTTCTGATCTTAAATTACCTTCTAAGACACTAGAAGCAGAGGAAGGATTGATCAATGAATATTTAGTTGATTCAGTAATTTCACTTTATTCTGTGAGAAGGGGAGATATTAGAGATTTTGGACTTGAGATAATAAAAATGAGAGGTACAAATCATAGTAGAAAGATAGTTCCAATGAGAATCATACCCACAGGGATGATTGTATATCCAGATATGCCATTTATTAAGTAATCTTTATATAAGAATTCTAAAAATTATTTGATTAGGAAAATTATTTACTCTAGTTAGACGTTTAGTTCTTTTCTTAATTCTTTTATTAACCTTTCTTTTCTCTTACTGTCTTTAATTGCATGTTCAATTACATCTATTAGGTTGCTCACAGCTATTATCTCTATTTTCTTTCTTTTTTCTTCACTCAATACTATGTCATCTAAATTCTCTTTCGGAACAATTACTGCCTTTAATCCTGCATCAACAGCTGCTTCAACTTTAGCTGTAACACCGCCCACTGGAAGAACTTGTCCTCTTACACTTAATGAACCTGTCATTGCAACATCCTGTTTTATTGCAACTCCTTCCATTGCACTTAAAACCGCGAGGGCAACAGAAATCGAAGCGCTATCTCCTTCTACACCTTCATATGTTTGTAAAAATTGAATATGTATATCATAACCAGTTACATCTTTTTTCATATGTTTCTTTATTATTGCACTTACATTGTCGACTGCTTCTTTTGCAATCTCTCCAAGCTTTCCAGTTGCTATAACCTTTCCTTCGAATTTAGATGAAGCAGGAGTCACTTCCGCAACTATTGGCATTACTAATCCGCTGCTTCCATCTCCTATCACCGCCAACCCATTCACCCTCCCGACTTTTGCTCCATGGGTCTCTAAAACACTGTATTCTTTCTTTTGTTCAATCATCATATGTGCAAGTTGTTGTTCTATTGTTTTAGCAACTCCTTTTGCCTTAAGTACATGAGATACGTCTGTTACTGGAGAATTTTCACTTTTTGCTATGTCTCCTGCGGCCCTTATAAGACCACCTAGCTCTCTTAATTTTAATGTAAGTCTTTTCTTTCTACCTGCTTTTCTTTTTGCCTCTTTGATTATTTCTATAACTGCATCTCTTGTGAAGTGAGGGATTTTTCCGTCTTTCTTTACTTCCTGTGCAACGAATCTAACTAATTTCTCTCTATTTTCTTTAGTGTCTGGCATAGTATCGTTAAGGTATATTTCATATCCATATCCTCTTATTCTCGATCTTAATGCAGGATGCATGTTCTGAAGATCATTTAAATTTCCTGCTGCAACTAGAACAAAGTCACATGGAACAGGTTCAGTTCTGGTTAACGCTCCGCTTGACATTTCACTTTGACCTGTAATTGGAAATTTCTTTTCCTGCATTGCAGTGAGCAGATCTTGTTGTGATTTTAGATTTAGTGTTCCAATTTCATCTATATAAAGAACACCCATGTCAGCCCTATGAATTGCTCCGCTCTCAACTCTGAGATGTGCTGGAGTACCCAAGCCTCCTGTTTGTAAAGGATCATGCCTGACGTCTCCAAAAAGGGCTCCAGCCTTAGCACCAGTAGCTTCGATAAAAGGTGCAGTTCTTCTTCCAGTATTGTCAACTATAAGTTTTGGTTCATTATACTCTTCTCTTCTGATTCCACTTTGAAGTCTTGATGTAAACATCCACATTGCAAGGAAGAATAATCCTCCAAGTACAATAGCAGCAATTATTGAAGAGTATTTCTCAATTTCTGAAAGTACTGAAAGGTCTACAAATTGAAATATCAGCAAACCAATTAGAAGAATGATAAGTAATTTAGTTATCCAAGATATGCCACCTTGTTTCTTTGGCATTAGTTTTTGCATCTTACTTGCAAGTATTATTTTCCTTCCCTGTCCAATTTTTTCCTCTTCAGGTGCATTTTCAGGTGGAAGTCCATTAGGATAGGTAAGTACTGTTTTTATCTTTGGATTATTCTCATCGAATTCATTTGGATATACTAATACATCCCTCAGGTTTTCTGCAGGCATTAATTCCGCCATTCCTTGTGCAAGCATACTTTTTCCAGTACCTGGAGAACCAAGAAGAAGAACGTTTCTTCTTTGTGCAGCGGCTTTCTTTACTATTTCTACTGCTTTATCCTGTCCTATTATTTGATCGATTATTTTTTCAGGTATTTTTATTTCTGCAGTTGTATTAAATTTAGGAATAGTCTTTTCGATATCTTCTAAGTCTTCACCGATTTTTGTTGTTTTTTTCTTTTCTTTTTTTAATTTTAATGTTTTCTCTTCCATCAAATCACTATATTAATTATTAATATCAAACTAAAAATTTTAAAAAAATATATTTTCAACACTCTATTTATTTCAATCTTGAAAAAGCAGTATCCCCCGATGGTAAAAGACGAATTACCTCATCTTTTTTAAGACTTAGTTGCTTTGCGATTTTTTCTGCAACTATGTCTTTTGAATATCTTCCAGGTTGCAGAGTAAAACAAATCTTGAATTTATCTGCTCCACTTTCTTCTGGAAGACACAGAAGTTCACCATTTTCATTTAATCCGATAAGCAATTTTAATTGAACTCCTCTGAAGTAATTTTTTCTTCCAGAAATAAAAAAGCTTCCTTTTTGTAAATATTCTCCAGATGGTGGAGATTTGCTTACTTGATCTTTTGTTACATAATAAACGTCAATACTTCCGTATCCCGTCTTCCATGCAGATGAATAACAAGCAGCGAATTGGGCAGTTTGTCTAAGAGATGATTCTGGTGCATTTTTTCCTTTTTTAAGTACTACAGCAGGAGCCCCAATTATATCAGCGTGAAAAAATAAATCATCCTCTTCAAGTCTTTTTTTGACAATTTCTTCATTCTGTCCTGCGCTTTTTCCACCTATTGCTAAAAATCCATCTGTTGTAAAAAACCAATGATATTGGCTATACCATTCTTTCTTTTCTTGCTTTTTTTCTTGTTTTTCTTGCTTTTTTTCTTTTGATCTTTCTGTTTCTTCTTCTATCTCTTTTTTTGTTTCTTCTATTGCTTTTTTTGTTTCTTCTAGTTTTCTTTTCATTTTTTTTGCATTTTCAAAATAAATATTTGCATTGTCAAAAACTTCTTTATTCGGATCGATTATTATTTCCATATCTATCAATATTCCAAAATATTATAAATAAGTATAAATAAGATATTAAGAAGAAAAAATCTTAAAATAAGTCTTTATTCTTTTATCTTTGCCGCATATCTACCTGGAGTTTTTATTCCTAACTTCTTTGCGATTTCAGAAACTTCTGGATTAATTATTATTACCTCTCCACTCCATCTATCCGTCAATCGTTCGCTTCCACAGAGTGGACACTTGTTTTGACCTTTTGAAATATATTTACAATCTTTGCATGCTTTTTCCATATAAACACCTGTAATGATTTATATTAAATTCGTTTATTTTTTCTTTCCTTTTTCGGTTTTCTTCTCTTTCTCTTCTTCTTTTTCTACTTTCTTTGCTTTCTTTCCTTTTTCTTCTTCATATAACCAAGTTAAATTTCCTAATCCATCTCCCTTCATTGTCATTGCAATTTTAGTTTCCGGAATTGTCGGTTTCATACTTACAGATACTATCTTTGCTCTTACTATATCTCCTTTCTTTACAGTATGTTTGCTTCCTTTTAGAAGCAAGCTTCCTGTTTTTTTATCAAATGTTATGAAATCATTTGCGATTTGAGATAAGTGAACAAGTCCATCGAATGGACCTATATTTATAAATATTCCAAAATCCATTACTTCTGTTACCTCTCCATTAACAATTTCATGTGTCTCCGGTATATATACAAGTACGTTATACTTGACATCGTAGTATGCTGCTCCATCACCCAATACAACCTTTCCTCCTTTTATGTCATGTATATTCCATATTTTCAATACAACTCCGTTTTCTAGGTCAACCTTTCTTTCATATTTGTCTTGTAATATTCTCAATATGGAATCATTAAGTTCCATTGTAAAATAAGAAGGAGGTACTCTGATTGTATCAGAAATCGTTATAACTTTGTACATAAGATCAAACCTCGCGATTCAAATCAACATTTTATATTTGGCAAAATCCAATAGGACATTGCCATATAATTAATGTAATATCTAATTATCCACTTATAATCGCTTAGAATATATTAGATACTATATATTAATTCAGAAAATTTTAAATTGTATTGATTTAGTCTCTAAGCATTATAATTTGCGCGCCTAACCTTTTTAAATATTGCTTGAGTTTTTTATCGTATGTTACTATAGAGAGTTTTTGTTTCTTTGCTATTTTTATGAACCATCTATCTAAAGGAGGATCAGCTTTTTCGACATTTATCTTCCCATCCTTTTCCCATTTTTGGATTATTTTTAGTGCTATAGTTGCATTTCTTTTTTCAGATAAACTACTTTTCTTTGAGTTGATAATTTTTTCTAATTCATCATAGATTCCAGAGGGAACTACTACAATGGATTTTATTCCTCTAATTTTTTTATGGAGCGTTTCTAAGATGTCAATCTTCTTTTGTATAGAATAGATAATCGCATTGGTATCAAAAGTTAATATTTGTTTTTCTTTGTTTGTTTCTATCTCTTTCTTTTCCTGTCTCATTTGATCACTGCTTTGTTCTTAGTAGATGTTTTTTAGCTTCAAATATTATTGTAATAATTACAATAAGAGGAACAATATGTATCCATTGCATCAGAGTAAGAGGTTTAAGTTCAAATAAAGGCGCCAAGAATGGTATGTAAAATGCAGCAAATAGAATTAGAAATGTTAAACAAATAGAGAGAATAGTATCCGAAGAAATATGTTTCCATGACTTAAGTAAGCTATCTTTTATTGATATTGAGTTTATAGATATTGTTAATACAGTTATAGATAATACTGCTATTGCTAATGTTCGACTATATCCTTCAAATATTGGGATCAATGTTAAATACCCAAAGTATATAGATGCAACAAGTGCAATTAAGAGCATCGCAAGGTATTCACTTGTTTCAGGGAATTTTTTCGATGTTTTAATTGCCAATGATTTTTCATATAATCTTTCCTTTGAGAAATTCGTTGCAATTGCAACATCCGCAATTAAATTTATAAGTAGTATCTGGGTTGCAGTCATCATGTCTCCTGTAAATATTATTGCGCTTACCATAACAGTAAAAAATATTGCCATATCTGATGCTGATAAAGCATAAAAAGTTCTTTCTATGTTTCTTCTCATATCTCTTGATTCCTCTATTAAATCTACTATACTTTCATATCTGTCGTTCTTTATTATTCCATCTGCATTATTTTTTATTATACCTGGAGCACTTTCAACTGCGAGAGATAAATTTGTGTACAATAATGGACTGTAGTCTGTTCCTATTGATTCGATGTATGTGACATGATGCCCTTCTTTTTTAAACGTATCTAATATCATTGCCTCGTATTCTTCTGTAGATTCTGAGAAAACAACTGATTCAAGTATTCTTTTTGTCCTTTCTTCAGCTCTCATATATTTTAGTTCTTCACATATAACAGCTTTGTCTTTTTCAGTCATTATTCCAATTTCTCTTGCAAAGCTTACTGCTTCTCCACTTTTTACTTTAGTTATTATAATTGGCTTTATTCCGGCTTCCTTAAGTTCTTGTACTGTTTTTTTGACTTCCTGCTTTGGTGGGTCATATATACCTAATAGAGAAAGGAATGTGAAATATTTTGGTTCTTCTTTTTTCCAGGCAAATGCAATTGCGTATGGGGTTTGTCCATTTGCGGTCATTTTAATCTCTTGAGCTTCTATTTCTTCTTTAATTTTTTCATCAATCTTTAGGAATTTTCCATTTGAGTAAAGTGATTTGCATCTTTCTTTTACTTTTTCAGAGGGACCAAACATAACAAATGCAAATCTGTTTCTTTTCTTTATCTTAACAATTTTTACATCTTCTGTTTCTTTTCTTTCAAGCATCACCCATTCTCCTCTTACATTTGTTATTGGGATTCTATTTTTCATTGCCATTACTACCAGTGCGCCTTCGATTGGATCTCCATCAAGATATGGTATATTATCTTTATATTCTAATGTTGCTTCTGTAGCAGCTGCAGCCATTTCTGTCATCATATCTATAGTTGCATAATTTCTTGTTCCTTTGAAAATACCAAGAACATCCCATCCATCTCCAGTTACCTGTACTTCTTTTCTATCTATCCATATTCTTCTTACTGTAGGTTCATTTCTTGTTAGAGATTTTAACATTTCTGTAGCTACAATTGTAGTCTTGCCAATTTTATCCGCTGCACCTTCTCTTCTAAGCACAACGAATTTAGACATCCTTTCTATTGTCGATGCATATATGTAAGTTGCAACACTAAAAATAGTGTCAGGGATTGCAGCCACTGCAGCGGCGGCAGCAATTACAATTGCATTAAATAAAGGCATTCCGTCTGCAACTAGTTGAAATACTATAATAAGAGAAGCGAGATATACTACATTTCCAAAAGAATCAGTGGCCTTCTTTACTCTACTTATAGAATCGTTTTTCTTTGGATCTGTTGATAAAATGTTTTTAATCCCAAAAACAGTAAAGTATTTTGTATTCTTTCCTGTAGCTGTGACTGTTATTGTACATTCTCCTTTTTTAACAAATGTTCCTGCATAAACAGAAGATGGATCTGATTTATATGGTTTGAATGTTTTTTCTACCTCCATTTCCGGTACTTTTTCCACGATTCCTCTTTGGAATATATTTTCATCAACCAAGCAGTTTTTAGATTTAATAACTATTCCATCTGCAGGAATAAGCATTCCTTCTTCGAGTATTAATATGTCACCTGGAACAACTTCTTCTATATCAAGTCTAACTATCTTTCCATTTCTATATGCTTTTACATATCCATAAAATTCTTTAAGATTTTTTATTATTTTTTCTTCACTTTCTCTGTTTCTTATCCAATTTATGACCACCGTTAGCAAGATTATTGATATTATGAATATACTATGGACAATATCTACGGTAGCAAGAAAGATAGCTGCAAGAATTAAAATAATAATAGGATAGCTAAACTGTGAAATAAGGAGTTCCAATTCACTTGTTTTTACATATTGATAAATAACGTTTTTTCCATGTCTTTTAAGTCGTTCATTCGCTTCTTCTGTTGTCAATCCAATTGGTAGATTTTTAATTTCCTTACTAGTTTTTTCTTTTTTTTCATTTATTTCTTTTTGTCTCTCCACCATATGGATCAGCTATGTAAAAGCTTTATTGCTTTACAATTATTCTTTCTCCTACGCTGCTTATTCTCTCAAGTTTTATGGGTATCTTTGTTCCTACAGGAGTCTGTGCTATTGCAGTTCCTGCTTTTTTATCTATACCTATTACTTTTCCAATATATGCACCTATTTCGGTTATTATCTCCTTTCCTTCTAATCTTATCTTCGCTGCGACTCTTATCTTTAAAGTTCTAGCGAATTCGGTTGCAAGTAATGTTACTATTATAGAGAGAATTATGGCAATTAAAAATTCATAGAACCATGCCTCTCCTACTATCCAAGAGAGAGCAAGATATGATAAGAAAGAGACAATTATTCCATTGAATGAATATAATCCACTGTCTATAAGTTCAAACAAACTTCCTTTTGGATATAGTTCAATCACTCTTCCAACCATTATTAAAATTATTATGAATACTGCAAAGGGCCACAGTATAGGTCTTAATCCAAAGGATAGAGATTCAAAAAAGCTATAACTATTTAAGCTTGCATTAATAAATTCGTTCACACCTATCGAGATAGATATCAGGGCCAATGCAACTATAGGTACATAAACAACAAGTGTAGTTCTTGTAGAGGATGAGAATAGATTTCTCACTGTATTTATTATAAAATCCTCTATTCCAAATCCTTTGAGTAGGAGATATAGACCAACAATACCAACTATAGGTCTCCATCCATATCCAAGCATATCACTAATAAGAAAAGATATCAATATTAAAGCAGGAACTCCGAAGAAAAGTTTTGCATAATACGGCTCTTTGAGCTTACTTAAAAGAGTAACGTATGTTTTTTCAAGCTCTTTTGCCTGTTTCATAACTACAGTTCTTTTTGAGTCAAGTTTTACTCTTGAAGAGATTAAAGGAAGTAGTTCTTCGTCATCAGCTCCGTCAGTTACAAAAATACATGATGTTGCATGAAATTGTTGAAGAATAGATTCTAGTTGTGTAACTATTTTCTTATCTGCATAATACCCTAATCGACTATCTCCAGTAATGGTCACAACTTCTGCTTTTTTAGTTTTTATTATTTCATCATAGATTTTTACTGCCTGAAACATTGCATTTGCATCTGTATCTTCTGGATCACTTAAAAGAAGACTTGTTGCAGCATGTATATTTGCTTGTCTTCCTATCACTGGACCAGTTATTTGCGCTTTTTTACCTAAATCATCGTCACGGTCTATACACAATATAAGTATATTCTCTTTTGTCATTGAAGCACCATTTAATTTTTTCTTTTTTTCTATGAATAAATGTTATTAAATATTTATAAATTCTATTATTGTATATAATATAGTCTTGTGTTATTATAAATCTAAGATCTATTTTAATTGATTAAAATTTGAAATTTAATTTTAAAGTGGGTAGCTATGGAAAACGATGAAGAGATTATAGCTGTTCCTGGAGATATACTCGGAACGGAAGAGGAATTCTTTCCTGGAGAGGGAACGTATACAGATAAAGAAGGTAATATTCGTGCATTAAATGCAGGATTTGTTGAAATAAGCAAGGATAGAAAAATATCTGTTTTTTCAGATAGACAACCCGAAAAACTTAAACCAGGTGATGTAGTTTATGGAAGAGTAGAAGAAATGTTTGAATCCGTTGCATTCCTTACTATCGAACATCCAAATTCCGCAAGTATAGAACGAATTGATAGGATGTCAGCAGTTATTCCAATTTCAGAAATAAAGGAAGGATATGTTAAATCAATACGAGATGCAATTCATGTTGGTGATATTGTTATAGGTGCAGTCAAAGAAGTTACCCCGTTAAGAATAGTTGTTACTCTTAAGCCAAAGGGAATGGGCGTGGTGATGGCGTATTGTAGTTATGATCGAAAGCCTATGTTATTGAAAGGAAGGTATCTTATATGTAGTAAATGTGGACAAAAAGAGGAACGTCTTATTGCAGATAACTACGGAAAATTTGAATATATAGAATCTGCCCAAATAGTTCCGGAAAGAAAAGATAGATTTCAGAAAGCAAGAATAGTAAAGGGAAGACTTTCTGTAAGAAGGAAATACAGACATTTTCAGGAAAAATTTCAATTTAAGCAAAGAAGATCAAGATTCTAATAGTCTTAGTATTTTAAAGCTTTGTCTACAATAGCTTTAATATTGTGTACTAATGAGGTGTTCAAATGTCTGAATTAAAGGTTAATAAAATAGATAAAAATCATGTAGAGATTCATTTTTTTGGTGAGGATATTGCATTTGTTCATGCGCTTAGAGAATTTGTTATCGAAAACGATGATGTTGAGTTTGCGGCAGTTAAGCAGGAGCACATAGAAGTTGGAGAACCTATTCTTGTTGTGAAAACAAAGAAAGGAAATCCAATTCCTATAGTTGCAAAAGCTGCTGCAAAGCTTGCAAAGACAGCTGAAGATCTCTCAAAGTCAATCTAATAAAATAATATATGGAATTCTCTGATTAGATGTCACAACTAATCTGCAAAGAAAGTATAAAAATAGATAAAAATATCCGAATTCTTGCAGTGGATGATACCCCTAGGATTAATTCTTCTTCTTTTCTTATAGGGATAGTTTATAGGAATGGAATTGTAGAGGGAGCTGTCAGTACTAAAATAACATACGATGGGGAGGACAGTACTGAACAAATAATAAAGATGATAAAGAGATCTCGTTTTTCAAATCAGATAAAATTAATTCTCCTAAATAGCATTACAATGGGAGGGCTGAACATAATAGATATTTCTAAATTGTCTGCCTCTCTTTCAATACCTGTAATTGCAATCACTCGTCATCTGCCAAGAGTTTCTGAACTGGAAAAAGCAGTTAGTAAACTTGATATTTCTAAAGAGGAAAAAGAAAGAAAACTTAATGCAATTAAGAATGCTGGGGAACCGTTCAAAATCAAAACAAAGCCGATACTTTATGCTCAAGCAGCAGGCATAGACAGGTTTAAGGCAATAGAAGCAATCAAAAATATAGGCATAGAACCTTTGAGATTATCGCATATAATAGCTTCTGCACTTGTTTTAGGCGAATCAAAGGGAAGATTCTAATTAATTTTAATTTTGCAATATTGTTTCTAAAGTAATGCTACCCCGATATAAGTAGAGCGAATAAATCTTATTTTTTGGTTTGGATCTAGATCTAATATCTTTTTTATCTTATTTTCTGTCACATATTTTTATCTTCCTTTATATTGCATCTCTTTTATACTTCATACTTTATTGCATAATTTTTATTTTCAGTTATATTTATCTATTTTTTTATCTATAATTATTTATCAGCAACTAATGGGTCATAATGGGCCAGTAGCTCAGAGGTAGAGCGCTTCGTTCGCATAAACTTTCTTAGAAAGAAAGTTTAATCAAAGAAACTCTTTTAAGAAAAGAGTTTCATTAGAAAATTATGGATTAAGCTTTCATATTAAAAGAAAGTTTCGGAAAACGAAGAGGCCGCGAGTTCGAATCTCGCCTGGTCCATGATTAGTATGATCCATAATTAGTAAAAATCAATTAAAGAGGTTAATATGAAAAAAGCTGAAGGAAAAAAGAATATTAAAAGTAATGTCTTTTGGCTTGGGATTGTAAGCCTTCTTGCAGATGCTTCTTCAGAAATGATTGCTCCAGTTATGCCATTATTTCTTTCTACTGTTCTTGGGGCAAGCGGATTTATGATAGGATTGATTGAAGGAATTGCAAAATCTGCTGAGAGGCTGCTCTCATTTGTTTTTGGATGGTATTCTGATAAGATTGGAAAAAGAAAACCTGTGATTGCGTTTGGTTACTTTCTTTCATCAATTATGAAGGGAGCATTCGCATTTACAACTGTCTGGACTGAATTTTTGTTTGCAAGAGTTATTGAAAGAACAGGAAAGGCAATTAGAGATGCACCAAGAGATGCATTGCTTGCTTCTTCAACTGGAGATTCACTTGAGGAGAGAAGAAAGGGATTTGCGCTGCATAGAATGTTAGATACGCTTGGTGCAATAATAGGTCCTCTAATAGCGCTTCTTTTTGTAGCCTCTCTAACGCTGGATTTCGAAAGCACTGTAAGGAATCTTTTCATTCTATCACTCATCCCAGGTCTTCTTGGGGTCTTAATAGTATTGATCTTTGTAAAGGATGTTGAGCTCAAAAAATCAGAAAGAACAAAAAAACCAATCTCAAAATCATTTTCTATAGAATACGGAAATAGTTATAAGCAATTTCTGTTTTCCTTAGTTCCATTTTTCCTTTTTACTCCTCCACTTGCATTCATATATTTACAAGCTAGCGAATTCGGCCTTGTTCTATCTGGGGTTATAACACTTGGCTTTTTGTATTCCGTATTTTATATCTTAGGTGCGAATCTAATTAATTTTATATCAGATAAATTCGAGATAAAAATAGGAAAGAAGCAGGGAATTGAAATTTCACTTTTGTTTGTAATGCTTTCATTCCTATCAGTTTTTCTTGTCCATTATTTGCAATTAGATCAGGGGAATGCTCTTACGTTTATTGTTTTGATCTTAGCATTGGTTCTTTATGGAATAGGAATGGGAATGTTTGAAGTGGAATCTAAGTCCTATATATCTCTTCTTGTAGATAAAAAAGATATGGGCGGAGCATTTGGAGCTTACCAAACAATAAGTGGAATTATGATAATCTTTTCAGGTTTGGTATTTGGATTCATTTGGGATTTTTCACCGGGATTTGCATTCTTAATAGCAAGCATCGCTTCGCTTCTTTCATTAATTATCTTCAGACATTTTATTAATTTCAGTTAACTTATTTTTTATATCTTAATATAATCCTAATGTAATAAAATAGTGTCGCAGCCTTCTGGTTCTCCATAATATGCAGGACCGCTTATAACAAGTTTTACATATCCAAGTATGGGTATTCTGAAGATTACTTTTCCTTTTATGTCACTTTCTCTCACAATATCAAAATAGCTAATGTCCATATAGTTGTTATTGTCTCCCTTTGTTAGCAAATAGTAGCTTTCCCCCACTTTAAGCTTGAGAAATACTCTGTGAACTATATCCATATTTGTATATGTTCCGTTTAGATGGGATGCATAAACTATTACGTCATTAGTAAGATTTTCACTTATTTCCTTTTCATCAATATATATTGATCTAACACATTCAGGAGAATAACCTACCAATTTCTTTGCTGAAGAAGAAATTCTTGGGCACATGCTCTGACATTTGTAAATGATGCTTCCATTCTTACTACTGCCGCATAAAACTTTAGAATTGTTTATGTCATTCAGTTCTTCTTCTGTTATTTCAATCGTAGGCGCATTAATGTCTTTTGCCTTAATTCCTTGCACTATTACAAAGTCTCCTCTCTCATAAGATGGCAGGAGAGAGCAGGAAACAACACTGCTAATTGGAACAGAGGTTCCAAGCAGGAAAGATATGGTTGCAAATATAATTATTGCAAGTGCCGCAGCCTTTAATATCTCAATTATTTCTTGTTTCCAGCTTGTTTGTGATGCACTTACATAAATGTCAACAAAAAAATACGCAATAAGTGAAAAGCCTGAAAGAAATGCAAAGATTATGGATTTTGTCAAAAGATATAGAATGAAAGATATTCCAAAAACAATCAATAGCAGATTGCTTTTATGTAGTTCTGTCAGTTTTTCTTTTCGTTTGTCTTCCTTTTCTATTTTTGTATTTTTTTCTAATTTATCTTCCATGATCATATTTGTTTGTAAAGTAATTAAAATATATCTTAAAATGTCGCAAAAATAGAATTAAGAAAAAATAAACGATTCAAATAATAAAAAATAGAAATATAAAAAAGAAAAAATAAGGCGATTGCAATGACAGACTAGTTATGTTTACCACATAACCTCTTCTATCATTTCATATGCCTTGTGTTCTTGTTTCTGCGGTTCAAGGTTTCCAAGCAATGATGTTGATGTTACACCAGTCATGATTGCAGTGACAACAACCTTGTCTCCGAGTTCTGGCATGAGTCTTGCTCCCCAGATTACATTTGCATTGTTGTCAAATGCTGCAGTTATTCCTTCACCAATCTTGGTTGCCTCACCCAATGTAAGGTTTGGACCACCTGCTATGTGGATGAGGGCTCCCTTTGCACCCTCATAGCTGACATCAAGCAATGGGTGCTCTAGTGTGCTCTTTATTGCATCCTCAACTTTGTTTGTTCCCTTTCCTTCTCCAACAGAGAGCATTGCAACTCCACCGTTGCCCATGATTGCTCTTATATCTGCAAAGTCAATGTTGATGAGTGATGGGGTCATTATAGTATCGGATATTCCTTTTATTGCTCTTGCAAGGATTTCATCTGCTACATTGAATGCCTCATTCATTGGTAAGTTTGGCACATATTGAACTAATCTGTTGTTGTCAATCACAACCACGGTGTCACATGTTTTTCTTAATTCTTCCAATCCCCATCTTGCCTTTTCTGTTCTCGCTCTCTCAAGAGAGAACGGGTATGTAACCATACCAACTACTATTGCACCCTCTTTCTTTGCAACCTCTGCAACTACTGGTGCAGCACCTGTACCTGTACCTCCTCCCATACCTGCTGTAATGAATACTAAATCTGCTCCGCTTAATGCCTCTGCAAGCTTGTCTTTTGATGCCTCAGCTGCCTTTCTTGCAACCTCCGGATATCCTCCAGCACCAAGACCTCTTGTTATTGACTGACCAATTAAGAGTCTCTTGTGAGCCTCTGTTATCTTTAGGTGGTTGACATCAGTGTTAATTGCTATTGTGTCTGCTGTTTTTATCCCAGATCTCATTATTCTGGTGATGCTGTTGCATCCACCTCCACCTACTCCTACAACAGTGATTCTGATCTTGTCAGATCCAAGGTAATCTTTCTCCGGTGCCTTGGTCGCCTTAACTGTGGTTCCAGATGTAAACGAACTTAGGAAGCTTTCCATTTTAACACCCTGCCTCAAATATTATTTTCCACTAAAAAAATTAAGTGGACTGGCTGAAAATCAGCCAGCTAACAAATTCAACCAATTATTTCAATGTCACCATAAACTGGTGATTCTACTTTTTGCTCTTCAAGTGGTACTCCTACTACACTTGCGCCCTTTACTCCAGTTACGATCGCAACTATTTCTATCTTGCCATCGTATCCTGGAATAAGTCTTGCTCCCCACTTGACGCTTGCTGTTGAATCCATTCTTTCAGTTATTATTTCTCCTGCTTTGATTGCATCTCCCAGTGTTAGATCGTTTCCACCAGAGATGTGGATCAAAGCACCCTTTGCTCCTTCGAAGTCAACATCAAGCAATCTGTTCTTTAGAACTCCTTCTGCAGCTGCCTGAACCTTATTTGTTCCTCTTCCTTCACCAACTGCAATGAAACCAACATCACCTTGAGACATGATTGCTCTTACATCTGCAAAGTCAATGTTGATTAATGAAGGCTGTGTGATTGTCCAGACAAGTCCACCAATTGCTCTTGCAAGTATCTCATCTGCAACTCCGAAAGCCTCGTTCATTGGGAGATTTGGAACTAATTGAACCAGTCTGTTGTTGTCAATTATAATAACACTGTCTGCGTGTTTTCTAAGCATCTGAATTCCTTCGTCTGCTTTGCTTCTTCTTGCCTTTTCAAGTGCGAATGGGTATGTAACCATAGCAACTACTATTGCACCTTGTTCTTTTGCAATTTCTGCAACAACAGGAGCACTTCCTGTACCTGTACCTCCTCCCATACCTGCACATATGAATACTAATTGTGCGTCCTTCAATGCTCTTTCAATTAAAGGCTTGTCAATTTCTGCAGCCTTTCTTCCTACATCAACATATCCTCCAGCACCAAGACCTCTTGTTATAGATTTACCTATAAGAATCTTTTGAATCCTTTCATCTAATGTCAATAAGTGCTGGTTATCTGTATTGATTGCAATCAAATCAGCACCCTTGACACCATATCTAAGAAGTCTCTGAAGGGTGTTGTTTCCTCCACCACCGCAGCCCACGACTGCGATCTTAATTCTTTCAACTGGACCAAGATTTGACTCAGCCTCAGTGTGTCCTGTAACAGATTTGATTAAGCTTTCCATTACAATCGCCTCAATATTGCTATTAATATATAATATTTAAATATGTTTCTTTTTTTCTTTTTTCTTCGTCGTAAATTTTTTGAAAAATTTTCAATTTTGAAGAACGAAAATAACTATTTTGATACTTTTTCAATTTTTTGACGACTCAAAAATAAAAAAATAGTTTTAAAAATATTGAATTATAATTCTTATTTGTATATATAAAATTGTTAAAAATATTGAATTATAATTCATGTACTTTAAACATTATGTGCTGTCAAAATATTGCTAATAATCAAGTGATATGATGCCAAAAAAGAGAAAATATAGGAAGATAGGTTCGGTTCCTAATGTAAGAATATTCAAGCCATTTGGAAATAAAGTAAATCATTTAGATGAGATCGTATTAACAATCGATGAATTCGAGGCACTAAGACTTGCTGAATTAAACAATCTTAAACAGAAACAAGCAGCAAATAGAATGTGGATTTCTCAATCTACTTTCAATCGTCTTCTTAAATCAGCTAGAAAAAAGATTGCTTTGGCAATTATAGCGGGAAAACAAATTAGAATCGAATCAAGCAAATAAACAAAACGTAAATGAATTTAGTCATCAGATTATTTCTTCGATATTTCCGTCTGCAGCTTTTTCAATTCTTTCCATTATTGCTCTTCCTATTCCGAATTCATAAACTCCTTCAATTAAGATAACATCGAAATTATTTTTATCGGCATTTCTCAACTCTTTAAATAGACAACGGGCCATTTGAATATGGTTTTCATACTCTGTGATGTTTCCTAATTTAGAAAATTCTTTCTTCATTTTTTCAGGTATTGGTTCTGAGAATATTATCTTTACTTTTTTCTTTTTATTGGATAATTTTTCTGCAGCATATGCCATATTTATTATTGTTTTCATTCTGCCATCCTTTCTTCTTCCTATGAATACCTTTGCATCTGGAGAATAGTGTTTATATTTCATACCTGGAGAAAGAGGTTTTTCGCAGTTCTTTTTGCAGATTTCAATATTCTTCTTTAGTTCTTCTTCTATTTGTTCTTTTGTTATGTAACCTTCTCTTAAAATAGTATATGGTTCAGACACCATATTAATTACAGTTGATTCAATACCTATCTTACATTGGCCACCATCTATAATTAATGGGACCTTTCCTTGAAGATCAAAAAATGCATCTTTTGCATTAGTGGCACTCGGTTTTCCTGAAAGATTTGCAGAAGGAGCAGCGATAGGAAATCCCGATGCTTTGATTATGTCTAATGCAATAGAGTGGTTTGGCATTCTTATTGCAATAGTATCTAATCCTGCAGTTGTTATCTCTGGTACTAAAGTATTTTTCTTTAATATCAAAGTTAAAGGTCCAGGCCAAAATTTGTTCATTAGTCTCTTAGCATCTTCGCTTATCTCTTCAACTAAGAATTTTAACATTTCTAAAGATGATATATGAACAATTAATGGATTGTCTTTAGGTCTGTTTTTTATTTTAAATATCTTAGAAACAGCGCTAGAGTCAAATGCATTTGCACCTAAGCCATAAACTGTTTCGGTTGGAAATACTATAACCTCTCCAGAATTTAGTAATGATGAAACTTCTTCTATTATTCTTTTATATTCATGTACATGTAGTTTTCTTACATCGATTATTTTAGTGTTGATAATCCGTTCTTCTTTTGGGTTGAGGATTTGATGGTTTTTATTTTTTCCCCTTGCTTCTTTCTCTTTTTTATTTCTTTTCAAATCCATAATCTACACCATATAATAACCAACATAACTAATTTTGACTTAAAATTTAACGAAATTTTTCTTTATATATTTAACGATTTTTTAATGCAAATGTAAAATGAGATCTAAACCTTGATTTTTCCAATTATTCTCATCTTTCCTTCTGGCCTTAGTAAAAGATACTCATTTCCAGGAATGATTGCAATATCTTTATCTGATTTAAGTTTTATCTTTCCATCTGAAACACTTACAACATCAACCTGCCTGTATTGAAGATGCGCAGCGATAAATATTTTGCTGTTTTCTTTTACTTCTTCTGTGTAATACTTATTCTTTATGAAATCGCCCTCTATTTCCTTTGCAGATTTTAATTCCTGCTTTGAAAATAAATGCCCTCGTTCTACCTCTTCAACGCTGACTCCTTTTAGTGCCAAGCCAACTCTTTCTCCTATTTCAGCGGATTTTACATCTTTATCATGGACTTGTATGGATCGAATCGTTACTTTTTTTCCTCCAGGATATATTCCGAATTCATCATGGACATTTACACTCCCTCTCGCCACGCCAAGAACGACAGTTCCAACGCTTTTAACGTCAAAAGCGGCATCGATTATTACATGTTCTATTTCTGATTTTTTATTTTCAAATTTTGCAATTCTTGGATATATTTCAGATGGAACCTTATCTACAATTATGAATGATTCAAGCACAGTTCCTTTTACTAAATTTACAAATTTGTCTTTTTCGACATAATCATCAAATATTATCAATCCTTTGTTTATTCCTAAAAGGTCAAGCGCTATTATGTACTCCCCCAATTCTTTATCTAATTTTTTAACAACTAAAATTGCTGCATCTGCCATTGCCAAGCAGTGAGTTAGTGATTGAAGCTTTTCTGGATAGCTTGTAGGAACTAAGAAAGTCGCAGTCAGTTCTCTACCTTGCATGTCACTTCCTTTGTAATTATATATTGTAAAATCAGTAACAGTTCCTTTTTTTCCAAGTTCTTTTGCAAATTCGTTGTCTCCTAAAATTACGACATTTATATTCTTCATTTTTTACACCGCTATATTTTATACAATAAATAATTAGTATAATTATAATTAAAATTAATATTTATAATATTTAGCAGGCTAATTTTTCCAGTTGATAAAATGACTAAATTTGTAAGACTACATAGGTTTTCTAATATTTCCGCTTCACAACTTTGGTCTTTTACGATAGCTGCAAGAAAGATGCCTAAAGGATTTTATCAGCTTAATCCAATTTCGTTTGTTAAAGAGAATGAAGGAGAAATGTTTATTTTAGAAAAGGATTTAGAAAAATTTTCTAAATCTATTCCAACTGAAGTTCAAAATACATTGATTCAAAATTTCTTTTCAGAATGGTTTAAATCTTACGAATTAGCAAAAATTTCAATTAATGATCTTAATGGACTTTCCTTTTCTTCTCTTTCTAATGAAGTTCTTTACAAAATTTATTCTATAATAAGTATGCAAAGCAGCGATGTTTCAAAAATTATTTTCTTTTCAAAGGTATTGGAGGTAACAAATAAAGATATGCATTCGAAATTGAGGACCTTTCTTTCAAATAGATCAATATCCGATGGAGAGATCCTTTCTCTTTCTTTGAATTTGTTTAATGACAAACTATTTGAAGAGATAGGAAAACGAATATACAAAACAAAAAAAGAAACTTATCTAATGTCTCCAGAAGAGTTCCATTCCGCTCTCTATGGTGGTGTTTTTGACGATGAAGAAATAAACGAAAGAAAAACAAATTACATAATGGTTTATGATCTTGAAAAGGATGCGCCACATATCTATAGCGGAGAAAAAGCAAGGGTAATGGAAGCCTCTTTATTAAAAAGTTAAATATAATTTGTATATTTCAGGGTGGTAGTATGATGTCTGAAATACCTATAAGACTAGATAAGGTAAATAAGAAAGATATAGACAAAGAGATTTTAAGAGCAGGAATAATTGCAGAACTTGATGCAATTAATCTATATGAGCAAATGGCAGCATTGGCTCAAGATAAGAAGATAAAAGCTATGCTTCTTGACATTGCAAAAGAAGAGAAGACCCACGTCGGCGAATTTCAAAGGCTTCTTTTGAATAGAGATAAGCAACAGGTGGAAGAATTAGAAAGGGGAAAGGAAGAAGTAATGAAAGAAGTAGGAGAATGAGTGCTATTCCTTCAATGCTTTTTTTACTTCTTTTATTAAATCTGTATGTATGGATGTTTTAGGCAGAACTCTAACTGGAAAATATTTTGCTGCGAATTCTCTTTCTATTTCAAATGGCATTCCTACTGCAGTCACTACTATTACTGGTTTATTTAATCTCATTTTTTTGAATTCAGCCATTACTTCTCTTCCAGACATTACCGGCATCATGATGTCTAAAAGTATAAGGTCATAATTTTTTGCCTTTTTGATTCCTTCTTTCGGATTCAATGCATAGTCTGCTTTATACCCATTCATTTCTAAAAGCATCTTAACACTTTCTGCAACATCACTTTCATCTTCTATTATTAATATCTTTTTCATTTTATCACCATTACTATTCCCTTGGAAGAATTATCTCAAATCTAGTACCTTTTCCTTTTTCACTCTTTACGTTTATCTCTCCTTTGTGTTTATCAACAATTTCTTTAACAATTGTTAAACCAATTCCCGTGCCCGGTGAATTTGGATCTGCCTTATAAAATTTTTCAAAAATATGGGATTTTTCTTCTTCTGTCATTCCGATTCCAGTATCTTCTACAGCAATCATAAATTTATGGTCGAAGGATTTGGTTTCTATTTTTATTTCCCCTTTATCAGTAAATTTAACAGCATTGCTTATAAGGTTTGATAGCATCAATGAAAACAAATTTTTATCTATCATAGCTACTATAGGTTCTAATTCCCTTTTAATGACTATTCCTTTTTTATTTGCTAGCGGAGAGTACTCTTCATAAATCTCATTAATCAAATCATTTATTATTGTTCTTTCTTTATTTAGAGCCACTGAACTTAATCTAGTTAAATTCAATATCTGATCTATAGAGTTCTTTAATCTTTCACCACTTCTTTGCAGCATTTCAATCATTTTGAGCCATTCTTTTTCCTTTCCAATTGGTGCCATTTGCTTTAGCATTTCTAAATTTGTTAATATAACTGAGGTGGGCGTTTTAAGTTCGTGCGTCATATTTCTTATAAATTCATCTTTTGTTTCTTCTAGCCTTTCAATCTGCTGCAATTTTTCATTTAGCTCTTTAGTTTTATTTTCTACTTCTTTTTCCAATTCTATCCTGTAGTTTTTCTCTAAATTTTCTTTTTCTTTTCTTTCAGTTATGTCATGAAACATAATGTATATTTTATTTAATTTATTTTTTTCTAATTCTCCTTGAGCTAGGATTTCAACATCGTATTTTTTACCATCTAAGCTTATTTCTATATCGTCGTGATAAATTCCATCTCTTTTAACTGCAGAAATTATTTTTTTAATAAGTTTTTTATCCGAGTAAATATCAAAAATATTCTTTCCGATCAGTTCAGTTGTTTTTAACCCATATCTCTCAATAGAAGGGGTTACTAATTCAATGTTTAGCTTATCATTTAACTCAAAATATATGTCGTTTATGTTTTGGAATAATGTTCTATATCTTTTTTCAGATTCAGTTATAAGATCTATTATTTCTTTTTCTTTCGTTATATCACGATATACAATAATAAGATCGCCTGTTTTAATTTTAAAAACATAGTAATCACGCCATCCTTTTCTTATCGGATCACTGTAATATATGTTTTTAATTTGCGTTTTTTTACCTGTTTTGAGTGTCTGTCGAAGCTGTTTTAATAATCCTAGTTTTTTAATTCCTGGAAACATTTTTGCGATGTTCTTTCCTATTACTTCTTCTTTTTTAACTTTGCTTATTTCAGTGGCTCTTTCGTTTATTTCTTTAATAATGAAGTTTCTTCCATTTTTAATAGGGGTTAAAACAATTATGCCATCACTGATATTCTCAAATATATTAAAGTAAAGTTCTTCTCTTTCTTTTAATTTTTCTTCTATTGATTTTCTTTGTCTTATATCTCTTAGGATTGCTATTAATTTTATTTCATTTCCTATAGTAAATTTATTCATAGTTAATTCAATTGGAATATTTTCTTCTTTTGTTCTAATATTTACTTCTACTGTTTTTCCAATTAGGGGCGATTTTCCTGTCTTCTTAAAAATATTTAATCTATTCAATGGATATTCTTTGACTGAAAGTATAGAATGAATATCCTTTCCTTTTATCTTTTCTAACTGATAGCCTGTTAGTTTTTCAAATGCTTTATTAACATATTCGAACCTAAGATTGCTGTCTCCCACTACGATTGCATCTACACTAGCATCGAAAACGCCTTTTAAATATTCATTGTCTTTTTTAATTTCGTCTAACAATTCCTGCTCTCTAGTTAGATTTATGTGGTTTGCAAAAAAGTAAGAAGGCTTGCCTTTTTCAAAAACAGTATCAATTATTAATCTAACTGGAATATTATTTCCATATTTATCTTTGTTGATGATATTCCCTTCCCAGTGACCTTTTCTTTTGTCTAAAATGGATTTCCACATTTCTTTATAGGTTTTTAATGGAGTCAGTCCAGATTTTAATATTTTTGGATTTTTACCGATTACTTCTTTTTCATCATATCCATAAAGACCAGTGAAAGCAGAATTAACGTGCATTATAACTGGTTCATTGTTTTCATATTTTACTAAAAGTCTTGAAATTGCACTTAATGTGAATCCTTTTTTTAGTAATTTTAATTCATCAATTTTTCTTTTTTCAGATTCTTCAAGTTCTTTTTTGTAAATCATTTGGCTGATTTGCGAAGCTAAATCTTTGATCAATTTAATCATATATCTGTTTATTAAAATCTCATTTCTGAAATGTATAGTTAGGATCCCATAGAATTTGTTTCTTATTTTTATAGGATATAATGCAGCAGAATGGCTGCCAGTTTCTTCTTTATGCTGTCTGTAAATTCCTTTAGAAACATCTTCAATGACGAATCCCTTTTTCTTAACTTTCTCAATCAATTCATCATTATAAAAACCTAAAATCTCCTCTTTTGTTTGATCAGTCGAAGAATAGAAATAAAGTTCCTTGCTTTTTCCATCAATTCTTAAAAGATGGATGCAACCTAAATATTTATTTTTATGGATTTTTTGAACAACTGCGCTTAATATTTTTTCTTCTATAAGTGGCTTATTCAAAATTATATGAACATCCAGTAAGGTTCTAAGTAGTTCATTTACTACTTTTAATTCTTCAGTTTTCCTTAGCTCTTCAGTTATTTCATTTAAAATCAGCATAACTTCGACAATGTTATTATTTTCATCCGTTATTGGGTTACAGATGGTTATAAATTTTCTTTTTTTACCCCCTATCATTAATTCCAAATGTTTTATTCCTTCTTTGCCGTTTACCGCATTTAAAAACAAACGTTGTACTTCATTATTTTCAATTTCTTTAATTCTTAAAAAAGGAATTTTTTTCATCAATTTGTTCTTAAAAATAAAGTTTCCTTTTAAATCCAGAATTGCAATATTTACTGGGAGATTTCTGATTATTCTTTTCATTAATGGTGTTATAATTTGTTTTGCACCTGCTGTTTCCATGATTTATTTTTATATAGTATATTTTTAAATTTATTTAATCAGGGCCGCAGAGGGGAATCGAACCCCTGCTTGGAGGTTTCTGCATCTTTGATGAAACTTTCCTTTGCAGAAAGTTCCTCCACAGCCTCCCGTCCTGCCATTAGACGACCGCGGCCATATTTTCTAACTTTCAATATTCTCTAAAACTAAATTATATTGCTTTTAAAAGATATAAACTTATCTGGTTATCTTTGCATTTTCAATTATTTGCTTAGTTTCTGCAGCTTCCTTATTTTTCTTGAAATATTCTCTGACTGGTTCAAGTATCTCTATTAAATTTTCTGCAACTGAATTTTTAAGGTCCATCGGATGAAGTTTTCCTTCAGAATAAATGTTTGTCAACTCATCAAAAGAATGGATCTCGATATTTCCTCCAAATTTTGCAGGCCTTTCTATTATCATTTCATTTTTTTCTCTAAAGATGACATGTTTTGCAAGATCCATTATTGGATTATTTTCAACTTCCTTTTCGGGGCAGAACGCCTTTGATATCTTTGTTCTTATTTCTTCAGGTTCATCATAAATGAATATCGCTGTGTTTGGTTTTGATTTTGACATCTTCACCGCACTCAATGCCTCTTTTCTTTCAGTTGGATCTTTTGGTAAAGGCCAGATTGGAGGTTTTACAAGACCTTGCAATAAATGATGATGGACAGGAACAGGTTTCCAGAATCCAATCTTTTCTCCAACCTCCATTGCAACCACATTTGCCTTTCTCTGATCCATTCCTAATTGAGGAATCTGAACACCGAAATGAAATATATCTGCAACCTGCATTGGAGTGTAAAGAAGAGAAGCAAGCTTTAATCCTTCGCTTTCTTTTCTTCCAGCTATTTCCAATGTTCTTATTCCTCTTGCAAGCGTCATTTCTTTTGCAACCTTTACAACTATCTCCCAGTAATCAAGATCATCATATAGCTGGTCAGGCCAAATGAATTCTATCTTATCTTCAGGTACTCCCAAAGCTATCCATGAATGCTTGAAGTGCATGGCTGCCTTCTTAATCAATTCTCTGTCTCCACCAAGTTTGTCATTTATCCAGGCATGCCAGGTTGCAAGATATACTTTGAATTTTATTCCCGCCTGAATAAAATCTTTCATTTTGTAAGAACATATCAAACCAGTTCCTAGATGAACCTTTCCAGACGGCTCAAATCCATTGTATGCTACTGGCCTGTCGTTTGTCTCTAAAAGTTCTCTTAGTGCCTGGACAGTTATGATTTCATCTGTAGGCGGCCTTGCAATAAGTTCAATTTTTGTTTCAATATCCATAAGCTATTTTTCTAGCTAAGACTTATAAATATTTAACAGCTAAAGAAAGATATAAAAATTAATTTATACAAATATATCTAAACATTCAACATTTTTATTAGGTGATTATTTGGGTTCTAGACCAAGAAAATGGAAGAAAAAAGGAAAAATGAGATGGAAATGGATTAAGAAGAGAAGAAAGAAAATGAGAAGAATGCAGAAGAGAAGAGTAGGAGAACTGTAAGGTGTTTTTATGACAAGAAGCTTCATAAAAAACATGTCTTCATGGTTCAAGTCAACTTTTTGGGATAGGGTTTTCTCTAAAAAGCCAGAGCCATATTCCAAAAAGGAAAAAACACCTAAGCAGTATTATAAAGGAAAAGAACGCCAGCAAATCTCTTCCATGAAAAAGAAAAGATAATTTTTTTAGATTTTTATTTATATTTTTATATCGGCGTGTCTTATGGTAAAAAGATCAATAAAAATAAAAGGTAAATCTGCAAAAAGCAAACTTACTCATTCTAATTCTTCAAAGAAGGAATACAGCCTTTATAAGCTTATAACAGCTAGGAACATAGGCGCATTGACTGAAAAAGAACAGGATATTCTTTTTAATGCAAAGATTGCAGTTGTTGGCTGCGGTGGCCTTGGTGGAATTGCTATAGATCTCCTTGCAAGGGCAGGAGTAGGAAATCTGACCATTGCAGATGGAGATGTATTTGAAATTTCAAATCTAAATAGGCAGATCTTTAGCAGCTATTCAGTGATTGGCAAAAAGAAAGTAGATATAATAAAGAAAAGAGTCTTAGATATTTCTCCTTCAATTAAGATTAAAACCTATGACAAATTTGTTGATTCAGAAGAAGCAGCATTTAATCTATTGAAAGGACATGATTTAGTAGTTGATGGCTTAGACAATGTTCTTTCAAGAATCTATCTTTCAAGAGCAGCAAAGGACCTGCAGATACCATATGTCTTCGGTGCAGCAGAAAAGACAAGAGGCTATTCAACTATATTTCTTCCAAAAGGCCAGAGCTATGAATCAATATTCATGCTTCCTTCAAACGGTAAGAGAATAGATGAAAAGCTGAAAGAAAGATTACAAAAGGCAGGCGGATGCTATTCCATACTCGGTATAACTGCAAATATCATAGGTTCAATAGAGGCAATGCAGACAATCAATCTTCTCTTAAATAAGCCTTATGTGCGTGCACCAGAATTTATTCACATTTCTTTATTTGATTCAGTTCCATTTAGAGTTTCATCCCTCTAATCTAAATGGCCTTTAATCTAAACAATAACATTTAAACCAGTGATTTTATGAAATTCGGCACAGCTGGAGTTCCAATCTCATGTGAAAAAAGAGATTCGATTTCTGGAATAGAATGTGTTTACAAATTAGGCTTAGATGCATTTGAGTTAGAATTCGTGCATGGATGTAGGATGAGTGAAGAAAGTGCGAAGGAGGCAGGACAGATTGCTAAAAAATATAACATAGTTCTAAGCGCACACGCTTCATATTATTTGAATCTGCTTTCTGAAGAGAAGCTGAAATATAAGAAAACAGTAGATGAAATAATCAAAACAGCAAAGATACTTGATATTGCAGGAGGGGATAGATTAGTTTTTCATCCTGGTTTTTTCTTGAAGATGAGTCATGATAAGGCTTATGAGCGAATGAAAAGAGAGTTTAAGTCTCTTGCTAAGCAGATAAAAGAGAATAATTTTAATGTTCATCTTGCTCCAGAGACAACTGGAAAACCAACTGCATTCGGTTCATTTGAAGATCTTTATTCTCTTGCAGAAGAGATCGGATACGATTTAATAAGGCCAACAATTGATTGGGCACATATACATGCAAGAGAGAATGGAAGGTTTAAGACAAAAGAAGATTATGTTAAGGTATTGGAGTTTGTAGAAAAGAAAACAGGAAAAGAGGGATTAAGGACGCTTCATTGTCACATGTCATCCATCAACTTCACTTCAAAAGGAGAGCGAAATCACCTTACGATGGATAATGACATTCCTCCAGTCAAACCGCTTTTTGAAGCATTGCATGAATTTAAATGTGATGGTGTGATAATCTCTGAATCGCCAAACATTGAAAAAGATGCAATTTATATGAAGAAATTGTTCAACTCTATAAAGTAGCTATTAATATATTATTTACAGCTCAAATTTTGGTTTGACATCACTTTTTTAAATTATATTACTAAATCATTTTATGGCAAAGAAAATCAAATCTTCTGGCAATTCTAGATCAATAGGTCCAAAAAGGCCTAGATCTTTAATTTCAAAACGCATTCCTGAGAGCAGGGATGAAAAAAGAGATCTTATTTTCATGGATTATGCATCGTCTACACCAATACGGGAAGAAGTTTTGGAGGCGATGCAACCATATCTTAAAAATAAATTTGGAAATCCATCTTCTCTCCATTATTATGGCCGTGAAGCAAAGCTGGCAATAGAAGAATCAAAGGAAATAATTGCAAAGACAATCAATGCATCCCCAGAGGAAATCATTTTCACCTCAGGTTCAACAGAATCTTCAGTTCTTGCAATAAGAGGAGTAGCCAAAGCAAAGATTGCATATGGTAGTCACATATTATCCTCAGCGATAGAGCACGATCCAGTATTTTCAACATGTAAATCACTGGTTACAGAAGGTTATACTCTTTCAAGTCTTCTTGTAGATGTAGATGGAATGATAAGCATAGCGGATTTAAGATCAAAGATAACTCCAAAGACAATACTTGTATCTATACAGCATTCAAACGGAGAGATAGGAACAATTCAGCAAATAGAAGATGTGGGAAGAATAACAAAAGAAAAAAACGTGACCTTACATACTGATGCAACATTTTCTTATGGCTGGGTTCCATTAGATGTCAAAAAGATGAATGTAGATTTAATGACATTTGATGCGCATCATTCCTATGGTCCTAAGGGGATTGGTGCACTTTATGTAAAGAATGGAACTCCTATCAAGCCGATTTTTCCAAATAGAGAGAACATTCTTCGACCAGGTACACTGAGTGTTGCATCTATAGTGGGTTTTGCTACTGCCGCAGAGTTAGCACATAAAGAAATGAACAAGAATCAAAAGAACCTGATCAAGCTTCAAAAGATGTTTATTGATTATGTGGAAGAAAACATAAAATTCGTGAAACTTAACGGTCATCTTACAAAAAGATTGCCAAATAATGTTAACTTTAGCTTCAGTGGAATAACTGGTACTGAACTTGTTAAGCAACTTGAGGAGAAAGGATTTATCACCTCAACTTGCATAGATTGCAGGGTTCTTGAGGCAATAGGTGTCAAAGGAGAGAAATTTACTGGATCCGTAAGATTCACATTTGGAAAAGACACTAGTCAGGAAGAAGTAAAAAGATTATCTATAACGTTGAAATCACTTGTGGAAAAAGCGAGACATAGCTAATATCTTTAATTTTTTATTTTAGTTTAATTTTAGATAATTTGTGATTTAATGATTGGAATAAAGAAAGTTCAAAAGAGAGATGGTTCAATAGTAAAATTCGATCAATCTAAAATCACAAATGCAGTTTACAAAGCAACGGAAGCCGCAAAAACACCAGATATGAAACTTGCACAAAAGATTTCAGATAGAGTTGTTAAAAAGCTCTCTGCCGTCTTTAAAAACAAGATACCTTCAGTTGAAGAGATACAAGACATAGTTGTAGAAGAACTTTTAAGGGAGAATAAAAAAATTGCAAAACTTTACATCAACTACAGAAGAGAAAGAGCAGAGATAAGAGAAAAGAAAAAAGTTCTTTTTGGAGTTTATGATGATCTTAAATTGGATCTAAATGCAACTAAGGTATTGGCTTCAAGATATCTACAGAAAGACGTTAGCGGAAAAATCATCGAAACTCCAAAGCAAATGTTTAAGCGAGTCGCAAAGAAAATCGCAGAATCAGATCGAGTTTATGGAGAAGATGTGAAAAAATCAGAAAAAGTTTTCTATGAAATGATGAGCAATCTTGAATTTCTGCCAAATTCACCAACATTAATGAATGCAGGAACAAGATTAGGACAGCTTTCCGCATGTTTTGTGCTTCCAATAGATGATTCTTTAGAAAGTATTTTTGAGACATTGAAGCACGCAGCACTCATACATCAAAGCGGAGGAGGAACTGGTTTTTCATTTTCAAGGATTAGGCCAAAAGGTGACTTAGTACGTTCTACAATGTCAATCGCATCAGGTCCTGTTTCATTCATGAAGATATACGATGCGATGACAGAAACAATAAAGCAAGGGGGGAGAAGGCGCGGTGCAAACATGGGTGTTTTGAGATGCGATCATCCAGATATAATTGAATTTATCAATTCCAAAAAACAAGGTGGACTGAAAAACTTTAACATCTCAATCGCGGCTACAGATCGTTTCATGAAAGCAGTTCAAAAAGATGACGATTATGAATTAATAAATCCAAGAACGGGGGAAGTAACAAAAACAATCTCTGCAAGAGAAGTGTTTAATCTTGCAGCTGAACAAGCATGGGAAATAGGCGATCCAGGAATTATATTTATAGATAGAATTAATAAATTACATCCATTAAGAAAAATTGGAGAAATAGAGGCTACAAATCCTTGTGGTGAGCAGCCTTTATTGCCATACGAATCTTGTAATCTAGGAAGTATAAACCTTACTAAATTCATACTTTCAGATGGAAGTGATTTTGATTGGGATAGATTAGAAATTGCAATTCAAAATGCAGTGCATTTTTTAGACAATGTTATTGATGCAAATTCTATTCCTATTAGTGAAATAGATAGAGTTACAAAAGCAAATAGAAAGATAGGATTGGGTATAATGGGATGGGCGGATTCTCTCATTCTTCTTGGAATTAGATACGATAGTAAAGAAGCAATTTTAATGGCTGAAAAGCTGATGAGATTTATAAGACAGATATCATACAATACATCTACAGATCTTGCAACTAAAAGAGGAAGCTATCCAAACTTCAAATTTGCAATTTATCCATCCAGATATAAACGATTAAGAAATGCAACATTAAATACCATTGCGCCAACAGGTTCGCTTTCAATAATTGCAGGTGTATCTTCTGGAATCGAGCCTTTATTTGCAGTTGCTTATTATAGACAAGTGCTAGAAAACATGAAGCTGATAGAGATAAATAGAATCTTTCATTCTATTTCTATTGAAAGAGGTTTCTATAGCAGATCATTAATGGAAAAGATCTCACATGGTTTATCAATACAGAAAATGAGTGAAATTCCAAGAGATGTAAGAGATTTGTTTGTTACTGCTTATGATATTGAACCGATATGGCATTTAAAAATGCAAGCAGCTTTCCAAAAATATGTTGATAATGCAGTTTCAAAAACAATAAATCTGCCATATGACGCAACTGTAGATGAAGTTGAAGACATCTATCTTAAGGCATACGAATTAGGAATAAAGGGAATAACTGTTTATAGATATGGAAGCAAAGTAGAGCAAGTAATATACCTGGGTCTTCCAAAAGAAGTGGGCGAAGAACAGAAAAGAAAGGTCACTGTTTCTTCTGAATTCGCAGGCCATTGTTCATCAGGTATTTGCCAATTATGATTTTTGAACCGAATAGTTTTTTTCTAAATTGATGTCTTTTCGTTTCTTTATGTTCATTCGGTTTCTTCCTCTTCTTTAGATTCTTTCCGTTTTTGATACCTGCCTCTCTTTTCTATTTCATCCATTTGTCCGATTATCTTTTCCCATCCTTTAAGATTTTTGTATCCTTCTAAAAAATATTTGAAATTTCTCCCTATAGATCTTTTCATTAATAAAACATCTATTGCTCTCTCTTCTGGATCCTTTGAAAATTCTGCGAGACCAAAATCTATGATATATGGTTCATTTTTTATGAACATTACATTTGCAGGGGTGAAGTCACCATGTGTTATTCCTATTGAATGAAGCTTACAGAGTAGCTTTCCAACGTTTCTATAATCATTAGGAGAATTTTTTCGATCTTTCATTAATTTTCCTTCAAGCCTTTCAAGAATCAACTCGTATTTGCCGGCATGGTATATTTTAGG
Organism: Candidatus Micrarchaeia archaeon; assembly: GCA_038886535.1. GTDB lineage: Archaea > Micrarchaeota > Micrarchaeia > CABMEP01 > CABMEP01 > DTQF01. Next base: position 217,901 of record JAVZXS010000002.1, read on the forward strand.
AACATTTATGCTATTTTTTAAGGCGTGAAGTATGCATCTTGCTTCTGTTTTGTTTCTCGTTTTTCTAAGTATTTCATCTAATTCACTTATTCTGTATTCCTTTTTATCTCTGATTTTTATAACAACAGGAAGACCAAATAAATCAGAGAAATAGACCTTTGCTTCTGCGCCTCTGCTTTTGTAATTCCTTTGTTTACTTTGGCTCACTCTTCTCCCTTCTTTTCTTTGAGAACGGTCGGTCCCCTCTTTAGAAATTCACCCAAGCTTCTTGCACCACTTTTTGTTATAATATAAGAACCTGTGAATACTATTGCTGCAACAAATGGATTCAATCCTAGTGCCAATGCACCTATGCTTCCTCCACCTATCAATGGCAGAGAGGGCGAAGTGAGCAACTCAGCTATTTTTTCACTTAAAGTAGGTGGTGTTTTAGTGAATGGATTTATCTCTATTAACGTCTTTCCATTCTTCATAATTCTTACAGCACCATCCTCTTCACTTGAGATTATAGAAAGAGTTCCTGGCACTTCAGATATCCCAAGCGCAGCGCTATGTCTTGTGCCATGTCCTTTGTAATGTTTTGTCTTTTTAATTTGAGCGCCATATGCAATAAGATATCCGTCTTCATCGATTATTATTGCACCATCAAGTTCAGCAAGCTTCCTTATAACTGGAAGGATTCTCTGATTATTTATTTTGACTTTTGTTTTTTCCAATATATCAGTGTATAACCATGAATAGTACGGTTTAAGATTTCTATTAGTGATTATGAAGAATGAACCTTTTTTTTCCTGTCCGAATTCCATTGCGAGATCAATCACTAATTTAACTATATTCTTTTCTAAGTCTATATCATTGATTATTTTTTCTTTCACTTTTTTATCTACCATTATTTCCACCTATATTTCTTCAATTTTAATTTGAATTGGTCGTATAATTAATTAGTAGACAAATGTATATAAACTTTAATGCAATTTTTTCTAAAACTTGCAAGCTATTGCCATTTTATTAAAAATTCATCGGTTCTAAACTTAGGCTTTGGAAGTATTTTGTTGGGAGAGAGAAGATATTTTCTTTGTTTTTTTTCATCCAATTTTGATATTAGATATCCCACATATGCAATCATTCCACCATTATCTGCATTGAATTCATTTGGTGCTACTCCGAATTTACAGTTCCATTCTTTCGCCATATCTGAGAGCATTTTTTGCAATCTTTTATTTTGCGCAACTCCCCCGCAGATTGTTATTTCTTTTTTTTCAGTCAATGCAAGGGCTCTTTCTGTTATTTCACATAATGCTGCATATGATGTTTCTTGCAATGAATAACATATGTCTTCTATTTTCTCCTTTCCTATTAATTTTTCTGAATGTGTCAATATCCCGCTGAAAGAAGCATCCATTCCCTTTACAGAATATGGCATCATTATGTACTTCTTTCCATTCAGGGCTTTTTCTTCCACATCTTTTGCATTTTTTAATCCCGCAGATCTTGCAAATGTATCTAGCATGTTTCCAATTCCAACATCAAGAGTTTCTCCGAGAATATGATATCTATTTTCCTTCTTAATAAGTATCTGTGTATTTCCGCCGCTTACATAAAGAACAAGGGGATCTTTAAATCCAGTGAAATACTTAGAGATTTCTATATGTGCAACACAGTGGTTAACACCTACAACTGGTTTATTAAATGAAATCGCAAGTGTTCTTGCTGCTATTGAGGATATTCTTAGACAAGGCCCGATTCCAGGTCCTTGAGAAAATGCTATTAAATCAACATCTTTTAATTTAATTCCAGCTTTTTTAAGAGCTGCTTCCATTACTTCTTGGAATGCATCTGCATGATGGTCTGCTGTCTTTCTTGGATGGATTCCATACTCAAAAAGCATACTTTTTTCGTTTGCAATTATTCTTCCATTTTTTACTATACCTATTCCTAGTGTATGCGCAGTGCTTTCAATTCCTAGTACTATTTTTGTTGTATTCGGTTTCATGTCTATCTATTCATCTTTAATCCGAGCAATTTAAAATTGTTTTCTGATTTATTTATATTAGATGATGACAATGGATGAATCTGAGTCCTAGCTTGCTGGGGCAGTGACGAATGATTGGCGGTCTGATAAATTAAATCAATTTAGATATTATTATATCTTTAAATTTCTTTTTGTCAATATAACTTCATGCTATTCGAATTGATATTTATTCTTGCAGGAGTTGCAATATTCATTTATAGTATTGAGCAGCTTAGTGATCAGCTCCTGCGAGTTTCAAAAGAAAGACTTAAAGAAATACTTCAAAGATTTACAGACAAACCTCTAAAGGCATTAGGGACAGGTTTGATAGTAACTGCAGTTATTCAATCAAGCACTGCAACTACTTCTATCTTAGTTTCTCTCGTCAATGCAGGTTTGATATCTTTTGAGCAGAGTCTTGGTGTTATAGCAGGTGCACATATAGGAACAACAGTTACAGCACAACTTGTTGCGTTTAGGTTTATGTGGTTTGCGCCTATTTTTATATTATTGGGATTCCTATTAAGTTTGTTCCAGAGATACAACTTGCTAGGAAAGTCAATCTTCCTTTTTGGTCTTGTGTTTTTTGCACTCTCTATAATCTCAGAAGCAACAACGCCATTTAAAGAGAGCCAAGAATTAAAGGACTTGCTTGTTTCTTTAGACAATCCATTATATTCTATTATTGCAGGCATTGTTTTAACCCTAATACTTCAATCCAGCTCAATAGTCACTGCACTTGCAGTTCTGCTTACAATGGAAGGTTTAATTCCTGTATCTATTTCAATTCCATTGGTGTTGGGAAGTAACATAGGAACAACATCTACAGTTTTATTTGTTTCAAAGAATATGGACATATATGCAAAGAGGACTGCATATGCACACTTTCTTTTCAGCACTGTAGGTGTCATTCTTATATATCCATTTCTTACTGACTTCACTTCTTTTGTAAATTCTATAAGTTTGAATGAAGGTTCAGCGGTTGCAAATGCACATACAATATTCAATGTAATAATGGCTGCCGTTTTCTTAATTTCATTACCTGTTTTCATAAAATTAATAGAGAAATTAACTCCAACTACCGAAAAGCAGATTCTTTTCATGCCTAAGCATATAAAAAGAATACCAAGAGATACGGATCTCGCAATAGAAAAGATAAAGTTGGAACTTGTCAATCATTTGCAAATCTCTAAAGAGATGTTTACGATAGCAACAGATATGATAGCAAATAAGGACATCTCAAAATTGCAAACAATAGAGAAGTATGAATCTTTAAGCGATTATTTGGATTCTAAGATAACCAATGCGCTTGTTGAGCTCTCTCAAAGAAATCTTACAGAAAAGCAATCTTCGCAGATCGTTCTTCTTTCAAAAATCTCAAATGAAATTGAAAGATTGGCAGACGCTGCGCATGATTATGCGTATATCACGCAAAAACTAAATGAAAACAATTTAGAGTTTTCAAAAGACTCTATCAGGGACATATTAAAAATAAAGTTCGCTCTGGATGAAATTTATGATTTTGTTGAATTCAATTTCAATTCGATTAATTCTTCAAAACTATCAAAGATAATCAAGATGAGAAAAAATGTAGATAAGCTTATATCCTCTTCGCATAGATTAAGAATTAAACTGCTTTCAGATGAAAAGATCGGTACGTACTCCACTGTTTTATTTATTGATGCAATTTCTTTTTTTGAGGAAGCAGTTTCAGTTTTGGTAAGAATATCAAAGAATCTAAAAACGTAATATTATAAGATAATATTTTCAAGTATTTTATGGTTGTTTAATGAAGATTAGTAATCGACCCCCCATCTTGCAAGAATTCCTTTGTCAAATGGGTGCTTTATTTTTTTAACTTCGCTAACTAAATCAGCGATTTCTATTATTTTTTGAGGGGGCTTAAAGCCAGTTAGAATAACCTCTGTATGCTTATTTTTTTTCTTTAAAATATCAACTATTTCATCGTATCTGAAATGCCCAAAGGCAGCTGCAGTATTTATCTCGTCTAAAATAACTAAATCATATTTTCCTGAAGAAAGAAGTTTTTCGCTTAGTTTCAATCCTTTCTTAGAATTTTCAATTATGTGTTCATCATATTCAAAATAAATCTTAGTAATTTTTGCTTTTCCATCTCTTACAAGTTTATCATATTCTTTTCCAGCAGAAGGTCCCAATTCGAATATTTTTATCTTGTGTTTTTTAAGATAATTAAATTCTCCACTTATTCCTCCATCTTTAAGGAATTGAACTACTGCAACTTTTAATCCATGCCCAGCTGCCCTGATTGCAGTTCCAATCGCTGCGCTTGTTTTTCCCCTTCCATTTCCATAAAATACCTGGATCAATCCAATTTCTAATCTTTTCTTTTTATTACTTTTTCCCATGCTTTAATTATAGTGTGTTCATTTTAAATCTTTTATGGATTAAGGCTATTGAAACGATAAAAGATTTAAAAACTTAACAGTGTAAAGTTATTTATGATACCTTGCGAATTCATGGTTACTGAACTTCTCCCAACAATAAGAAAGGAAACTGTGAAGTTCCTTATTTCAAAAAATTACTCTCAAAGAGAGGTTTCAAAAATGATAGGAATTTCAGAAGCTGCAGTTTCATTATATTTGAAAAAGAAAAGAGGATTGCATAAGAAGGAATTAGAAAAAATTATTACAGATTACATTCAAAAAAACTATGATTTAAATAGGACATTCAGCGAGAATGTTTGTAAACTTTGCAACGATTTCAGAAAATCTGGTTATTTCTGTAAGAGCCATAGAATAATATCGGAAATACCTAAAGTAGAGTGCGAAGGTTGTTTGATAAAATCATAAAGAAGGTGAGATTAAATGAAGAGAATATATCTTGACTATGCAGCCACTACTCCAGTAAGAGATGAAGTTATTCAGGAGATGTTGCCGTATTTTAATAAGAATTTTGGTAATGCTTCTTCTCTTCATACAGATGGAAGAATTGCTGCAGACGCATTAAAAAGAGCAAGAGAGAAAATAGCAAATATAATAAACGCTTCACCAGAAGAAATAATATTTACTTCAGGGGGAACAGAATCTGATAATCTTGCAATAAAGGGAATTGCCTATGCAAACCAAGACAAAGGAAATCACATAATAACCTCTTCAATTGAACATCATGCTGTACTAAACACGGTAAAGGAGTTAGAAAAGGAAGGCTTTAAAGTTACTTTTCTTCCTGTTAATAAATTCGGTGAAGTAAATCCTAAAGATGTTGAAAATGCGATAACTGATAAGACAATATTAATTTCTATTATGCACGCAAATAATGAAATAGGAACAATACAGCCAGTAGAAAAGATAGGTAAGGTAGCAAGAAAGTATAATATCCCTTTTCATGTAGATGCAGTTCAGAGTTTTTGTCACATTCCCATTGATGTAAAGAAAATGAATATCTCTCTTTTATCAGTTTCATCACATAAAATAGGCGGTCCGAAAGGAGTAGGGGCACTGTATGTAAGAAAAGATTTGAAATTGAAACCTCTACTCACTGGTGGGCCGCATGAATTCAATAAAAGAGCAGGAACAGAAAATATCCCAGGAATAGTTGGTTTTGCAAAAGCAGCTGAAATCTCATCAAATGAAATGGAAAAGGAAAGTAAAAGATTGTCAAGACTTAGAGACAAACTAATCAAATCAATTCTTTCAGAAGTTCCAGGATCAAGATTAAATGGACATCCTAAGAATAGACTTCCAAACAATGTTAATTTTGGTTTTGTTGGAGTAGAAGGAGAGGCATTACTTCTCATGCTTGATTCTTTAGGAATTTCAGCTTCAACAGGGTCTGCATGTTCTTCGCATGATCTTTCTCCTTCTCATGTGTTGCTTGCATTGGATCCCGATCCAGTTAAGGCACACGGTTCTCTCAGATTAACATTAGGATACAAAACAAAGGAAGAAGAAATAGACAAAGTAATAAAGGTAATTCCTAAGATTGTTAATCAGATAAGAAAGATTACACCAAGAATAGAGGGGGTAACTACTTATTGATATAAAATGGTGATTATATGGTAAAGAATAAGAGTACAAAAAAGAGCAAAAGAGTTGAGAAGATCAAAAGCCAGGAAATTACAAATTCATCTCTTTATACTCAAAAAGTGATGGAACATTTTATGAATCCACATAACATGGGTGAGATAAAGGACGCAGATGCAATTGGAGAGGCAGGCAATGCAGTCTGTGGAGATGTTATGTATCTTTATTTAAAGATCAAGGATAACAGGATAAAAGATATAAAATTTAAGACATTGGGATGCGCTGCAGCCATAGCAACTAGTAGTATGGTGACGGATTTGGCGAAGGGAAAAACACTTGAGGAAGCGATTAAGATAACAAACAAAGAAGTTGCAGAAGAACTTGGCGGTCTCCCAGCTATTAAAATGCATTGTTCTGTTCTTGCACAGCAGGCATTAAAGAATGCAATTGAGAACTATTGGAAGAAACAGGAAAAGAAACGATAGAGTATGATTTAGCAAAAAATCTTATTGAGATCTGCAGAGTAGACTCACCTAAGTAAAGAAGGAGGAAATAAAGCTTAAGGCACTTGTCTACAATCTATGTATTCTAATGACGAAGAAATCCTATGATGAGAAAATAGGATTTCTACAAAGCCCTATAAAACAAATATTTATATATTAAAATGTTGTGCTATTCTTATGCAAAATCAGAATTTCAAACAAACAGATCAAAACAGTTCATTAAATTTAGGAATTCGTTGCTATTCAAAATTTACGAAATTACTAGAAGAAGGATATATTAGTTCAGTGGATTATATAAAAAATAATCCAGCGAGAGTTTTAAAATTAGGTTCTACCACTATTCTCTTTTCATTTATGCTTGGATATGTTTTAGGAACTAAGAATGTTACTGAAAATATGGTTCGGTCTGTCAATTCCACACTTTCATCGATTGATAGACAGAATCTTAAGATTATTTCAAAATTAGAAGAGATATCTGCAATGCAAAATAGTTTGAATGAAAGAGTAAAATCTCTCGAGCAGCAATCTAAAGCTAGATTAGATACTATAGAAAATAAAATTCAGTTCCAAAAAGCATCAGAAGAAGGTCAAAAGAGAGTAGAAGAAATTAAAAAGAAAAACAATTGGAAGAAATTGCTTCCATGGAATTGGTTTTAAATTAATATTTTTAAGTGAATAATGTATTTTTAATCTTTTTTATATATTATATTAAGCCCCTGTAGCTCAGCTTGGATAGAGCGACTGTCAGACTTAACTTATTGTTTTGTCTGGTCGAACCTCCTAAGCAGTAGGTCGAGGGTTCAAATCCCTCCGGGGGCGCTAAAAACCTCATTCCCTCTAATCCAGCAGAATAAGATTACTATTTAAATATTTCCGAATATTATAAATGTATGAGGCAGATATTATGGCAGAAATAAAGACAGGTATTCAGATTCAGAAGTCAAGTCAGACTGTTTTTCAACGAAGCATAGGTACCTTAGAGCGAGGTCTAAGGACTTTTAAGTCAGTAGCAGTTGAAGGTATTTTAAAGAAAAAGAAATTTACAAAAGAAGAATTAGAGCAAGCTGAACAAGCTTGGATAAGGGGCTGAACGCTAATTTCCATTATATATATTCATCTAAAATTATTCCGTTTGCTTTTCCCTTTTCATGATTTTTCTAGAATATTAAATCAACATTTTTAAAATTATTGATTAAACTATTCTTATGAATAAAAAAGAAAAAAGATCCCAACATGATTTGCTTCAGATATTTCCAGGCATATTCAAAATAGACGACAAGCTAGCTACACTTAATGCATATCCAGGGAATACAGTTTATGGAGAAAGATTGATTGATGTTGACGATAAGGAGTACAGATTATGGGATCCATTCAGATCAAAGTTTGCAGGGGCAATTAAAAAAGGTCTTAAATCAAGCGGGATAAAGAAAGGAGACTCTGTACTTTATCTTGGAGCTGCAAGTGGAACAACTTGTTCTCATATTTCAGATATTATTGGAAAAAATGGTGTTATTTATTGTGTTGAGTTTTCAGAAAGGCCTTTGAGAGATTTGATCTCTGTTTGTGAAGTAAGAGATAACATGATACCTATCCTTGGCGATGCAAGGAAACCTCATGAATACAAAAAATATATAGAAGGCAAGGTTGATTTTATATATCAGGATGTCGCGCAACCGGATCAGATAAGAATATTTAAGCTTAATTCTGATATGTTTCTTAAAGATGGTGGAGAAGGTTTTATTTGCATAAAATCTCAATCTATAGACGTTACAAAACCATCAAAAGAAGTTTACAAAGAATCTTTGAAAGAACTTAAAAGTTATAACTTCACAATTTTGCAAGAAGTTGAGCTTTCTCCTTATGATTTAAATCACCTTTTTGTTCATGTTAAAAAATAATAAAAATAGATCAAAATAATAAAAACTAAAGACCTTTCTGTTTTTTATTCACCTTTGCATTGTTCTAGTTTTGGATACAAGTAGCAATAAGCATTGTTTATGTATGCTGGATAAATTATATACATGCAATCTACGACAATCATTGGAGTTGTTGGTTTGCCAATGAATGTTTCTGCAAATCTTTCATCAGTTCTTAATTCTCCTTTTGGATAGTCATCATTTACACATTTCTTTATAACATCTATGTCTCCTCCGTTCTGCTGAATGCACATTAAAAGTTCATCTTCAGAAAGGAAATCTTTCTTTTCATTGTATCTGTTTATTACGCAGGATTTGAATTCATTGAAATAGTCCTTGTCTTTTGCACATTCATAATATAAAAGTGCAGTATATGCAGGGGAATTTGCATTTTCTGATATATACTTGTATGTGTATGTTGAAAGGATCCTGTAGTTTAGCCGTATGTCTTCATTAAATGTTTGAATGAATTTTTTAATTTCACTATCGTATTTTATTGACCATGGATCATACGGATCAATATAAATATCAACTGTCTTTTTATCTCCAACGCTGCATCCAATTTCTTTTCCAGTTTTTCTGATTGTGGAAGGTTCTGAGGGTATGACTAGATTTTGGCTTACTTTGTTAATTGTAAAATCATTTGCATTCATCCATAAATCAATGTTTACTATTCCATCAGTCGAATAGCCGTTAATATTCAGTTTCCATACTCCATTTTCAAGAGTTTTATTGTTTATAGTGATATTTACTATCCCATAGTAAAGGTTAAGGAAGCGAATAGCCCTGTTGTCGATAATAGCTGACGGTCCTTCGTCTCCAAATGGAATCTTGATTCCAAGAACGAATAAAGCAAAAATTAATGCTAATATTGCAAAAAATAGTAAATATGGAAAGCTTATCTTTTCTCTTACTTTCTCTTTTACTGAATGTAATACCTGCCTTATCTTTGATTTATTCTGTCTTCTTGATTTCATTTAACCACCTTTCTATATAGCTGTCTATATAGCTTTATCTACATTGCGATAGAAATAAGTTCAATTCAGATTCTGAATTAAAACTTCCAATATGTATCTGAGAATTTTTCAGACATATAAACGTAGGAGTACCTTCTAATTCAAACGAGTTCATGCAATTCATGAATTTAATCAGCTGTTCCACGTCTTCTGTGTTTATCATTCTTATATTATATTCTGTTTTCATTTTAGCTACCCAATGGGTGTTCTTTTGCGAATAAACGCAATCATCCCCATATATGTAAATAACTGACTCATTAATTCCATATCCAGCTAGACATTCCGTCGTTGTTCTTATAGTGCTTTGCTTTATGATTATTGAAGCATTTGTGTTATTTTCAATATTAATCTGGTCCTCTTGATTCTCTGTGAATAATATAAGCAAAGATACAAATGCAATAAACACTAATATGATTAGCACTGCAATTATTACTTTGTTTCTATTGTTTATATCTCTTATATTTCTATTTATTTCCTTATTCTTTTTCTTGCTTTCTAGTTCTTTGGCTATTTTTTTCCCATCATTTTTTTTCTTTACCATAATCTAAATTAAATATAAAGGATTAAAAATTTAAAGTAAATATAATAAATAAAAATAATAAATATCTAGAGAGATAACTATCATGGTGAGAGCAATAATTTAATATCTTTACTTCCAATATATTATTATATATTTATGGGTTTATTTATGGGTTGGGCATTACCCCACCGTAGCTCAATCTGGCAGAGCATCTCGCTGTAGTCCAGCCTGTCAGATCCTCTGGCAGTCGTTTTGTAGAAACGAGAGGGTTGCTGGTTCAAATCCGGCCGGTGGGATTTAAGAATGCGCTTGGGTGGTGTAGAACCTTGTTGCGCAAGTTCTGCGCACTTGGTGCACAGTGGTCTAGCATTGCGGCCTGTCACGCCGCCGACCCGGGTTCGAATCCCGGCCCAGGCGCTTTTATATTCATTTTTATAAATAAGAACAACTGAATTAAGTTATTTGAGACTTATTTTGGACATTCTCCTTCTGTCCAATATTCAACTTTAGGATCTTGACATGCGAAGCATTTGTTTGAGTATGTTGCTGCGCAAGGGTATCTCACACATTTTATTGATTCGTTAAACCATCCGCAAACAGGTTCATATAAAGTAATGCAAACTTCTGCATTTCTTGATTCTGGAGTACAATAATTCTTGTTTTTATAATCAAAATTATCAGAATTTTCTTTCATAATTTTATCTGCAAAGTAAATTAAAGCAGCTATTGCAATCATAGCTATTGTAAAGTAGAAAACAATTTTCATTTTTTTATTCATTTTAACTTTCGCCCCATTTTTCTTCATAAGACCACCTTCAATTACATCCATAAATGTTATCTTTTAGAAAACCAATCTATTAATCTCTTGAAATCCATTGCATTTAAAACATCATTCTTTTCACACCATCCTCTTCTTGCTACTCCAACTCCATATTCCATATAATTAAGATGGTCAACCGCATGCGCATCAGTATTTATACATAGTTTGATCCCAATCTCCTTCGCCTTTCTTGCATACACATCGTTTAAGTCCAATCTCAGTGGGAAGCTATTTATTTCCATTGCAATGTTTTTTTCCTTGCACACTTCCATAATCTGATCCATATCAACTTCATAAGGCATTCTTTCATTTATTAGTCTTCCTGTCGGATGTCCGAGTATTCTTACATATTTATTTTCTAATGCAGTAAGAATACGGTTTGTCATTTCTGATTTTGGTGATTTGAATCTGGAGTGGACTGAAGCTATGACATAATCCAGTCTCTTCAATATATCATCAGAATAATCTAGGCTTCCATCTGGAAGTATGCTTACTTCGCTGCTGTGTAGAATTTGTATTCCTTTTATTTTCTTTCTGATTTCTTTTATAGCCTCGATCTGCTCTTGAATTCTTTTTTCATCCATCCCATTAGCAATTCTTTCTGATTTTGAATGATCCGCAATTCCAATATATTCATATCCTTTTTTCTTTGCAGCTATTACCATTTCCTCTATTGTTCCAGTTCCTTCTGACCAATTAGTATGAACATGGAGGTCTCCTTTTATGTCTTTAACTTCTATAAGATTTGGCAATTTGTCATCTATTGCAGCCTTTATCTCTCCTTTGTTTTCACGAAGCTCAGGTGGAATCCATTTCATTCCAAGCTTTTCATAAATCTCTTCTTCCTTTTCTCCAGCGATCTGCTTCTCTCCTTTAAATATTCCATATTCATTTAATTTCCATCCTTTTGAAATTGCAATCTTTCTCAATTCAATATTATGCTCTTTATTGCCAGTAAAATACTGCAAGGCTGCGCCAAAAGATTTTGACTCAATTATCCTTAGATCCACCTGAATCCTATAATCTCCTTTTTCTATGACAATCATTGATTTCTTCTCTCCCTTAGCTAGAACCTCTACAACATTAGGAAGAGAGACAAATCTATCCATTATTTCTTTTCCTTCAGCAACTTCAGCCAGTATGTCTATATCACCTATTGTTTCCACTCTTCTTCTTAAGGAGCCACCGATCTCTATTCTTTTAACTCCTTTTGTACTCTTCAATTCTTCCACTATCTCTCTGGCTATTGGAAGCGCAACTCCAAGCGGCAACCTTTCCTTTCCTTTCTTTGCAATCTCTATCGCCTTGATTATGTTTTCTTCTGTTTTTTTCCCAAATCCTTCTAATTTTGCAATTCTACCCTCTTTTGCTGCAGCTTCCAGCTCATCTATGGAATTTATTTTTAGTTCCTTGTACAATCTTATTGCCTTTTTTGGACCCAACCCTTGGAGATCCATTATCTCTCTTAGTCCTTTTGGTATTTTTTTCCTTAATCTTTCATATTCCTTAACCTTACCTGTAAGTATGAATTCCTCTGTTTTCTTTGCTATTGCCTCACCAACTCCTGGAATCTCCATCAAAGCTTTTATTCCTCCTTTTTTGTACACTTCTTCTATAGGTTCAGAAAGAGTTTCTATTGCCCTTGCTGCCTTTCTATATGCAATTGGCTTCCATTTGACATCCTGCAATTCAAGTATATCTGCCATTGCATAAAATATGGATGCAATTTCTATGTTTTTCATGAATGAGTTTTATGTTGTTGGTTTTAAATATTTTATGTTGTATATCTATTTATTCTATTTATTCAAAGTGAGAATCATGAAGGCAAAATTACCAGACGGCTCTTCTTTAGAGTTTAAGAGCGGAGAAACTGGGTTTGATTTAGCAAATAAGATAGGCAAAAAATTAGCTAATGATGCAGTTGCTTGCGTAGTCAACGGAAGGATTGTTGATCTTTCATATCCTTTGACAGAAGACTGTGAATTCAAAATTCTTACATTCAAAGATAAGGAAGGAAAAGAGGTATTTTGGCATAGCGCAAGCCATGTAATGGCAAAAGCGGTTAAGAGATTGTTTCCAGATGCAAGGCTCGCAATAGGTCCTGCAATAGAGGAAGGGTTCTACTATGATTTTGATTTAGATCACAGATTTACTCCTGAAGACTTCAAGCTTATTGAAGAGGAGTTCAAAAGAATAGTGGAAAAGAATGAGCCATTTCAAAGAAAAGAGATTTCAATAGCAGAAGCAAAGAAAATATTTGCTGAAAGAAAAGAGAAATACAAGCTGGAGATGATAGAGGAATTGGAACAGCTAGGTGAACAGACAGTTTCGGTTTATTACACAGACAGTGATTTTGTTGATTTATGCAGAGGACCTCATCTTCCTTCAACTGGTAAGATAAAGGCATTTAAGATAATGAAGAATGCAGGTGCTTACTGGAGAGGAGATTCAAAAAACAAGATGCTTCAAAGACTTTATGCAGTTGCCTACCCTGAGCAAAAGATGCTCGATGAATATTTGAAATTCTTAGAGGAGGCAGAAAAAAGAGACCATAGAAAGTTAGGAAGAGAACTAGGCATTTTCATGACTCATGATTATGCATTGGCAGGAAGTCCATTCTTCTTGAAAGGAGGAGTTGTTATATACAATGAATTGCAGAAATTTTTAAGAGAAGAATATTTGAAAAGAAATTACAATGAAGTTATAACACCACAGGTTTTCAAGAAAGTTCTTTGGGAGACATCCGGGCATTGGCAACACTACAGACAGAATATGTTTTCATTTGAGATAAATGGAGAGGAGTATGCATTGAAGGCAATGAACTGTCCTTCCCATCTTTTAATCTATAATTCTACATCACACAGCTATAAAGATCTGCCATATAGAATTGCAGATTTTGGGCAGCTGCACAGAAACGAACTTGGTGGTGTGCTTGGAGGATTGACAAGAGTAACAAAATTTGCACAGGATGACGCACACATATTTGTAACTCCAGAACAACTAGAGGACGAGATTTCTGATCTTCTTGCTTTTATAAAATATATCTATGGAGATCTTTTCGGATTCAAATACAGAATGAAGCTTTCAACAAAGCCTGAAGGTGCAATGGGAGATCCTAAGCTTTGGGAGAAAGCAGAAGATGCATTAGCAAATGCATTGAAAAGGAATGGAATTGATTATATAATCAATCCTGGAGATGGAGCGTTTTACGGTCCTAAGATTGACGTTGACATCTCTGATGCATTAAATAGGCCATGGCAGTGCGCAACAATACAGCTTGATTTCCAGATGCCATTGAGATTCAATGCAACATATGTGGATAAGGACGGAACTAGAAAGCCAGTCATAATGGTTCACAGAGCAATATTAGGGAGTATGGAAAGATTCATTGGAATATTGATTGAGCATTATGCTGGGAAGTTTCCAACATGGCTTTCCCCAGTTCAGGTAATTCTTCTTCCTTTGACAGATGATCAAGTTGAACACTGCAAAGAACTTGATAAAAGAATGCGAGAGATGGGAATAAGATCTGAAGTGGATGCAAGAAATGAAAAACTTGAGGCAAGAATAAGAGATGCACAATTGAGAAAGATTCCTTATATACTTACAGTAGGAAAGAGAGAAATGGCTGCAGGTACTTTGTCCGTAAGAAAAAGAACAGGAGAGGTTTCATCCTTGCAAGTAGAGGAGTTCATAAAAAGAATAAAAGAAGAAATAGCAAGCAGATCAAAGGAGCTTAAGGTAATCTGATTTTTCTGTTTTTAGATTTTTGACTGTTAGCTCTTTTATCATGAATTTACTTTTTCTCTTTGTTTTCTATCATTGGATAGATAAAGCTGAATGCAATTAAGATTATTCCTGCTCCAACTATCATTAATCCTTGTGTCAATATGCTTCCAAATATCGGAGAGAGAAAGTCAATTATGTTTGTCATTGTTATCAGCTGTTGAGAAGATGTCACTCCTGTTCCGGATACTGCATCTTTCACAAGGTTGGGCAAGAGGAAAGATCCGGCTGATATTAATATTCCAGTTATCAGTAAAGGCCAGCCAAGAGTTTTTGCAAAGTCTTTCAAGTTAAGAGTAAGTATGAATATAATCACTACTATTGCCAAAATCCCAATGAATAACTGAGAAACCATGCTCTTAAACATCAGTACATTACTTTTTAGATCAGAAAGCGCTTGTTTTGTTCCAGGTGCAAACTGTTCAACATCGATCGGATCTGGTATTGACTTTACTATATCCAGTTCATTTGCTAAGCTGGTTGCAGCTGATTGAGACAATCCTATCTTATCTACAATCAAGTTAGCAATTCCTTCCGCTATTTTAGGCTTTAGAGATATTGAAAGGTTGACGCCTTTTGTTTCATCATTAAGATACCACATTAAATTCCTTATATTCCTATCCACTTCTCCCTTCACCCATTCTTTAGTTATAGATTTTGACATTGCATTCTTTAGATCTGTTTCAGTTATTCCATAAGCAGCTAATTGACTTGCTGGAATCTGTGAAGATATCATGTTCAGCAATCCATTTTGTATTTTTATGTACATTCCTGTCTTTTCAAACTGAGTCTCATAATACTTTTGATCAAGAAGATTAGATTGAATTGCATTCATTACAATATACGATGGCAATGCAGCCATTAGAATAAGTACAAGTATTCCAATCACAAATCCCTTAAGCAGATCAATTATACCCATATATTCACCTATAATTTATTGAACATCAAATCTGATTGTTGATCTAAATTTATATAGTTTTCTCTTATATATTCAATCATGGTTGAGGAAGATACTAAGAAGGAAGTTCTTGATGCAGATGCATATTATGAAAAAGGAAACTATTACTACGAACAAGGAGATTATGATAGAGCTATAGAAAATTACAACATGGCTATAATTCTTAATCCTAGATTTTTAGAGTGCTATTTTAACAGGGCTTTATGTTATTATAATAAAAAGAATTATGACAAGGCAATAGAAGATTACACTAAAGCTATAGAGATTGATCCAGATAATCCAATGATATATAACAACAGGGGAGATGCATATTATAGGAAACAAGATTTCGAAAAGGCGATAGCAGATTATAATAAGGCTATAAGCTTAAACCCAGAGTACTTAAAAGCATATTATAACAGGGGATTGGCATACGCATCAATGCAGGACTATGAAAGCGGAGTAGAGAACTTTACTAAGGTTATAGAGCTTGATCCTAATTTTGTAGAGGCATATAATGCAAGAGGATTGGCCTATGAATTTCTTGAGAAATATGATGAAGCAATCGCAGATTATCAGAAGGCATTAGAGATAAACCCTAATTTCACAGAGGCACAAGAGCACTTGGCAGCAGCACAGAAAAAGAAATCAGAAAAAGAAGCATCCAGTGGCGAAGGTGTTTCAGCTGTCAAATTCATGGCAAAGCCAAAAGTGACTTTCAAGGACGTAGTGGGAATGGATCAGGTAAAAGAACTAATCAGAGAGTACATAGTTTATCCACTGAAAGATCCTGAGCTTGCAAGGAAATATGGAAAGTTTGGTGGAGGTGGAGTTCTTTTCTATGGACCACCCGGATGTGGTAAGTGTGTTTCTCCAGACACACCAATTCAGTTATCAAACGGTCAGATTCTCTCAATTGAAGAGATTTATAACATTGCAAGAGGGAATGGGAAAGAAATAAAGTTAGGAGAGGAAGAGATAGTAGAAAATCCTTCAGTTAAGGTATTATCCTTAAATCCAACCACTCTAAAGATAGAAGAGAAAAATGTGTTATTTGCATACAAGCAGAGATATAAAGGAAAGATGTATGAGATAATAACTCGCTCTGGCAGAAAGATATCTGTAACCCCAGAACATCCTTTCTTCTCTGTTGACAATGGAGTAGTAAAGATAAAAGCAAAGGATCTCTCTGTTGGTTCCTACATTGCAACCCCAAGGGAATTAACCGTGCAGCCGGTTCCTTTGATTGCAAATGAATCTCAAGACATGTTCCTTCCAATTTCTATATTCAGAATACAGAATTCAAGGTTGGATAGCGTTTCAAATCAAACGAATGTTAGATTGAGATATAAAGCTTATAGAAGGCCTGCAAAAGAATTCAATCAGATAAATTATGTGGATCAGGATGTTGCTGAATTATTCGGTTATCTTCTTTCTGAAGGCTCTTCAAATGGAGGCACAATATTCTTTTTCAATTCAGATAAAAACCTAGTTGACAGAGTAGAGCATCTCTCCTCTAAGGTTTTTGGAATAAAGCCACGCATAAAACCGGACAGATCTCAAAATGTATTAAGGTTAGAAATATCATCAACAGGACTAATAAAATATCTAGAGCAAACTCACGGATTCAAGCTTATAGGTTCTAGAAATACAAAGGTACCAATAAGCATAATTACGGCTAAAAATAAAATAGTGGCAGAGTTTCTTTCTGCTGTTTTTGAAAGCGAAGCAAACATTCGTAAGGATGTTCCAGAAATCGAATTCACAACTGCAAGCAAGGTATTTGCAAATCAGATATCATATTTGCTTTTAAGATTCGGAATAATCGGAAGAATCAAAGAGAAATCAGTTAGAGGATATGATCATACCTATTATAGAATCTATGTGACAGGCCATAATCAACTAAAATTATTTGAAGAAACAATAGGCTTCAAGAGCGAAAGAAAAAGAAAGCTATTAAGAAAGTGGACTTCTAACCAAGTTAAAGAAAATACAAACGTAGATGTAATACCAAATATCAGCAATCTGTTAATGAAAGCAAGAGAAGGGCTTGGAATGAACAAAGAACAATTCTATGACACAAGCTCAAAACATGGAAAGGCATATGAATCATCTAAGCATCTTAGCAGGAATCTTCTTGCGAGATTAATTTCAGATAAGAGAGAAACAAATGAAATTAAAAAACTAAGATTACTTGCTGATTCTTCTGTGCTATGGGACGAAGTTGTAAAGATAAGAGAATTCGACTATGACGGATTCGTTTATGATCTTACAGTGGAAGACAATCATAATTTCATAGCTGGTTTTGGAGGGGTAGTGGTACATAATACATTTATCATGAAGGCGGCAGCAGGAGAGGTAGGTGCAAACTTCCTTAATGTGAAATTAAGCGATGTTCTTGATATGTATGTCGGTAACACTGAAAAGAACATTAGAAATATTTTCGAAGCTGCAAGAAAAGCATCGCCATGCATAATTTTCATAGATGAAATTGATGGGTTAGGTGGAAGAAGAGAACAGATGAAGGAATCAGGTCAATACATGAGGATGGCAGTCAACCAATTGCTTTACGAAATGGATGGAGTTGAGGCAAGAAATGAAAATGTATTAGTAGTAGCGGCGACAAACGCGCCATGGGATGTTGATCCTGCATTAAGAAGAGCTGGACGATTTTCAAAGCTTATTTATGTAGGAGAACCAGATTATGCATCAAGAAAGGCAATGTTTCAATACTATGCAAAAGGAAGACCTGTTTCTAAAAATGTTGATTGGGATAGATTAGCAAGGGCAACTGAGGGATATTCCTCTTCTGACATTAAGGCAATCAGCGATGATGCAGCAGCTATTCCATGGATAGAGGCTTTGAAGACAGGAAAACAAAGAGAGATAACAATGAAAGATTATATAGAAGTATTAGATCCATTTGCAGCAGATCCAATTAAATACTTAACCGCAGCTAAAAAGCCTAAAGGAAAGAAATCCTCTCTTCCACCATGGTATGAAAGTGCAAAGAAAGAGATAGGCAAGCAGGAAGAAGTAGAGACAGTTGATGGAAAAGAGATAAAGAGAATAAAGGAACCAAAAATGCCACCTGGAGAAAGAGAGTATTTCAAAGAATTGATAGATTTAATTGAAAGTAGGAATAAACCCCACAATAAATTCCTTCTTTGGTTATGGAGAAAAAGCGCTCTTTACCAAGATTATTTAGTTCCATTTGTTATTGCAGGAATAATATATTTGCTTTATATTGCATTCCAATCTTCTTTAGGCTTCTAATTATTTATCGGTGATTTAATGATTTATATAAATTATTCTAATTCCATTCCTATAGATTTAAAGAATTATGAAATAGTAGAAAGGAAAGGACTGGGCCATCCAGACACTCTAACTGATGGGATAATAGAAGAAATAAGTAGGCAACTTTCCATAGAATATTTAAACCATTTTGGAAAGATAATTCATCACAATGTAGACAAAGCTATGATAACTGGAGGAGCTACACACGTTGAATTCGGAGGTGGCCATTTCTTAAAACCTATCGACATAACATTAAGTGGTCGAGCCACCTCTCAAATAGGAAACACTGTAATTCCAGTTACTCAAATAGCAATAAAAGCAACGCACCAATATCTAAAGAAGGTGGCCAGAAACCTTGGCGAATATGATTTTACAATCGAATCAAAGATTTCGCAAGGTTCTCGTTCATTAACATCTTTAGTGGAGCCAAAAATGCCAAGATGCAATGATACCTCCATTTGTGTAGGTTATGCTCCTCTTTCAGTTTTAGAAAGAACTGTCCTCCAAACTGAAAAGGAATTGAATTCTAAATCATTTAAATCAAAATATCCAGAAGTGGGAGAAGACATTAAAATTATGGGTTGCAGGATTAAGTCAAAAAAAGAGAATATCATCGAGCTAACAATTGCAGCTGCCTTTGTTTCTAAATACGTTTCTTCATTAGGCGATTACAATTCAAAGAAAGAAAGACTAAAGGAAAATGCCAAGAAAATAGCAGAAAGAATTGCAGGAAGTGATTATGAGGTAATAGTAAATGTGAACACTGCTGATAAGGGAGATAACGTTTATCTCACTGTTTCAGGATTGAGTTGCGAGATGGGTGATGATGGAAGTGCAGGGAGAGGAAATAGAGCGAATGGTTTAATCTCTCCAACTAGAATAATGACTATGGAGGCAGTTGCAGGAAAGAATCCAGTGAGCCACATAGGAAAGATCTATTCTGTTCTTGCAAATAGAATTGCAAAAGATATATGTGAACTTGGTGCAATTGAGTGTAACGTTTATTTGCAATCAAAAATAGGCAACCCTATAAATAAGCCTGCAGCAGCAATTGCTGATATATTATGGGATAAAGAGAAAATAAAGGAAAATGAAAATAAAATAAATTCAATATTCAAAGAGCATCTAGATTCTATTCCTGAATTAACATTGGAATTTGTCAAAAGAAATGTTTTTGAACTTTAATGTGTGCTTGCCCTGTTGATAAGAATTAGCAGAATTAAGATTTAATCACGAAACATTCCTTTATTTTTAAGGTGATAGAAAATGAGTGATGAAGAGATTCATAAAATTAAGCAAATGAACGAGCATGAAATTCATAAAAGAGCAGGTAGGTTGACAGTTTTTACAGGACCTATGCGCTCAAAGAAGACAGCGCTTTTAATAGAAGAGATATGGCAGTCAGAATATATGGGACTTAAAACAAAAGCTTTTTTACATCGTCTTTCTCGTAGTGATCAAATCCAAAGTAGGATGAGTCTTAAGACATACAACGCTATAAAAATAGAAAATGCATTTGAGATATTTAAATACATTGAATTAGATACGCAAGTTATAGCTATTGACGAGGCACAATTTTTCGGAAATGAAATTTTAACAACTGTAAAAATATTGATAAATGGCGGAAAAGATATCTTTGTCTCAGGTTTAGATTTAAACTGGAAAGGAGAACCATTCGGCCCAATGGGTGGCTTGATGGCAATGGCGGACGAGGTTATAAAATCAAAGACAGTATGCAGCATTCCAGGTTGCCAACTTGCAAGATATGCCACAAAAACAGGATTCAATAAATTTGATTTAAATCGTAGTCAATTAGATACCACTAATGCTCCAGATATTTTTGTAGGTGATGAAAATATAGAGAGCAAGGTATATCCTACAAGATGTAACCTTCATTGGCATTATATTTTATCAAATGAAGAAAAAGAAACTATAGATGGGTTAAGTGAAGAGATAAAATCTATGATAAGAATGATAGATAAAAAAATATCAAAAATTTATGAATAACTAATCATTTCTTATTTAATTCAAAATTAAAATTGGTGAATTTAATCTTAAAAACAAAAGATTTATATATTTCATATATGTTAGAAATTTATGCACAGAAAAGAATATTTGATAAAAATAGAGCCTAGAGGGCATGAACCATATCATTTCTATATTAGACAGCCGAAGAAAGAAGAAATAATGTTATTGCCGATTGGAAAATTCATAAAAATAGAAGATGAAAATACTTCTTTCATAATAAAAAAAGACTACTATAAATTATTTTTAGATGGAAATCATACATTTAAGGGACACATTTCTTTGGCTCCAAGAACAATGAATATAGTTCAATATGCAGAAGTTTCTTGCAATAATTGTGAAAAAAACAAAAAAATCAAATATGTTTTCAAGTCTGGAACAAATCAAAGAGTCGAAAAAGAGTTTAATAATTATATATCGCTTCATTCGATTTCTTATGGAATTACACTATTCCCAATAGGATGTTTAATAAATAAAATATCTGATTGTCCTTCATCCAGTCTACTTTTTACAAAATTAGAATCAGATGTTATCCCGCTTTCTGCTATCGAATTTAATAATCTTGTAAATGAAGATAGATTGAGATACATAAAAATGTCAGCTGAATTGCTTGCTTTACTACATTACAATGGGTATACACATAATGATGCTAAATTAAAAAACTTTCTTTTAAAGAAAAACGAAGATCGATTATTGATTATAGATTTAGTTAAAATGAATTATAGTAGATCTAATCTTATATTGGATATGGAAAGTAAATTAAGTTCCTATAAAATGCAATCAATAAGGTATGATCTTCTTAATTTGCTTGGAAACGCATCATATGTTAATATGTTAAGGGAACCAGAAGATATTGTATTTTTTATAAAAAATTATGTTAAAATGCAACATAAATTTTCAGAAGGGGAGATAAGTAAGTTAAAACCTCATGAAATAAATCATTTTCTAGCTGATCTTATGACAGCTATTTTTCTACATAAAACAGATAAGAATATATTAAATATACTAAAAGTGTTAAATAAGGAAACACCTAGTGCAGTTCATGATAACGACGTGGATTCAAATCAACTAATGTTTGAATTTATGTTTGATATAAATAAAGGAGGCAAGAAGATAAAATAAACAAATCAATTTGGGGTGTAGATTAAATGGAGAATAAATATAATAAGAATATGCAAAATAATCGAAATAAATCTAATCCAATAAACATTGATCCAAAGTTTGAGGGTTTAATAAAGGAAAATCTTTCTGGTTCTGCTCATGATAGAGTAGTTCATTCATTAGTTGAAGCATTTAATATGAATCCAGTAATAAGGCAAGAGGCATATGATAGAATAAAGTCGACTGGAAGACTAGCTCTCCCTACCTTATACGCAATAATGCTTGATGACAAAGTATGTACTTATATTTCTGCTAAATCACTTGGAATTAAAAGAAGAGAAATGGAAATCAAATTGAAAGACAAAGAAATCGAGGATAAGATTAATATAAGAAATATCTGTCTAAGAATAACAGTACCACCCTTAATCTCAAAAATAGTTTCTAATTTAGATTATGAAGAAAAAAATAGAGCGGTTGAGGTATTCCAAAAAGTTCTGTTAAGGGAAAAAAATCAAGATGTAATTCATTCTGTTCTTATTTCTTTGGAAAAGGTTGGAGATGCATCTATTATATTAATTCATTTACTAAATGAGATTGCTAAAGATCCAAAATATTCTCAAAGGAATAGAAGTCAGGCAATTCTACTAATTGCAAAAGCTGTAGAATTTACAAAAAGTTCTGGAAATTTGCTTATTAATATTATTTCAAATCCCAATGAAAATTTTGATGTGGTTAATGGCGCAATATCTGTCCTTACAGATTCAGCAGAATTTTTAAGTAAAGAACAAAGCAATGAAATAGTGAATAGATTAATTACACACCCGAAATTTATAGAAGATACAGCTTTTAGAAATAGAAGTATAGAATTATTTTCAGCTTGTGGTAGTAAAGTTCTTGATTATATGTTCTCGCTAATACAGGATGAAAATAAACCTTTACAGGTGAGAGAAGCAGCATGCTTTGCTTGCTTTGGTATTGCAAAAAAAGATTACAATTTAGAATATTATATATTAGATTCTTTTTCAAAATTAATCGATAAACTTAGACCAGAAACACAAATAACATCATTAGTTGACAATAATTCAAAAATTTACAATTTATTAGTTGATTTAGCGAAGAAATTAAGCTATTAAGAGATTATATTTAATCTAGTGAAAAAATGAATAAAAAAAAGAGAATAGAAGTGTTTGGGATTATAATTTCAAGCGAGGATAAAAGAGACATTGGAAGAATAGTGAGTTTAAATCCTAAAAAACTAAAAATGTTAGAGCAAAAATTTGAAGGGAAACGGATTAGACAGAAGTTCCTTAATACAGGACATGAAGAAATAATGAAGATGTATAAGAAATTTTATTCTGCAAAGAAATTAAAATGAGATTTTATTTCATTCAAACCAACTGTCAAGCTTTGTTTGACTCTTTCCTTCCTCTTTTTTCATTATCCTGTCAAGTGCCCCTTCCACTCTTTCTATCATGAACTCATGCTCTCCGCAAAGAAAATCAATTATTTCTTCTCTTTTTGGATCTCCGAATTTAATTATCGGTTCGCGCTTTGGTTTGGGGGGTTCTAAAAAGAACCTTTCAATTTCTTCCAAATCTGTTTTGTTTGTTTCATAAATATCGATTGCTTTTGCCCTTTCAAAACATTCTTTAAGTGAATTTGATTCTTTTGCGATTGCAATTCCTTTCTTTGGACCTATACCTTTGATACCTTCAAAATAGTCAGTTCCCATCATTATGGCTGCCCAAATGAGCTGTTTTCTTTCTATTCCGATCTGAGAGAGCGATTCTTCCGCATCGATCATCTCGGGTTCGACTTCAACCCATACACCTTTTCCAGGAAGCTTTCTCCTTCCGCTTAATGTTATATTTCTTACGAGTCTGTTTGCGCCAAAAAGTATTGAGTCATAGTCTTGGGATCCGACTGCATATGCCATTCCTTCACTTACCAATCGGGCAGCTTCGGCCTCTCCTTCACTAGGTGCGATAACTACAGGAACTCCCATCAATTCAAGCATCTTTTTTGATTCTTCAATAATTTCAGGAGTCATTTTTACTGTTGCTTGAGCATAGGTTTTTAATTCAGTTTCCCCTCTTGCTATTGCTTCCTCCAGTTTCCTTTGTGCCTCTACTTTCATTTCCTGTCTCTTTTCTATGGTTTTCATTTTAAATTTCGGAGGTTCTCCATCAAATACAAATACAGGCTGTATATTAATTTCAAGAAGTTTAGACACTCTGTAGAGCAATCCAGATAGATGGCTCGTTATTCTTCCTCTGCTGTCCATTAAAGGTGTTCCATCTTTCTGCCTAATTGTTGAAAGAAACTGATAAATCATATTGTAGGAATCAATGGCAATCCTTCTTCCAGCAAGATTTTCTAGTTTAATTGGTCTTTTTATTAGAACACTGCCTAAGTCTACTCCCATAAAATCATCTTTTAAATTCAAAACCTATTATTTTTTCTTCTTTTTTATTTCTATTATATCTCCTAGAGTTAAAGACTCATCAGCTATTTTTTCCTTATTCTTCTTTGAGACTACTACTTCTTCAAGTAATTTAATGTTAAAGAATTTCTCAAGCTTTCTTGCAACCTTTTCGCTAGGTATTACTTCATCTCTTTCGATTCTGTCGATATATGATTCTTTTTCTGCAATTGCAGTTGCAAGCTGCTTCAATGTCATACCTTTCTTTTCTCTTTCCTTTCTTATGATCTCAGCAAAATCATCTACTATTTCAAGTTCAACTTCCGCCTTTTCTTCAATTTCCTTGTTTTTTCCTTTCTCTTCTTCAACCAGTGTCCTTATTATTTTTCCATGCTTTGTGCATTTGTCACAGACATTCATTTCTACTCCTTCTACAATTGCAATGAAGGTTGCATTCGGTCTTCCACATAATTCGCAATCCATTTTAACACCAGAATATATATTCTAAATTTATAAGTAGTTTTTATAAATGTAATTATAAAATATAATTTATGCAATTAGATAGTATTTGCAAAAAAGAATCATGCAAATTAGCAGGAATTGTAATAATCTCATTTCTTATATTCTTTCTTATAGTGACTAGCGACATTTCTGCTTTTCTTAAGGGGATGCTTTCAATTGCCATTCTATTGATAGCAGGAATCTCAATAAGAAAAATAACTGGCGCAGATGGATGGAGCGGTTTCTTAATGCTTAAGATCAAAGAAGGATTGGATTTTATTAAATGGTCAAATAGGGTTTTTGGAAAATGGATGGATGCAATAGCTGATTTTGGTCTTGTGTTTGGGTTTGGACTTATAAGTACAAAAATTTTCAGACATGTAAAAATGAATACGATAATTATCGGTTTGGCAACACTGGCTGTTTTTTCTTTATTCATCTCCCCATTCATAACTGTAATTGCTTTGTCTGTGATAGATCTACCTCAAACCGAGATACCTGATTCAAGTTCAAGCGAATTTTCAATTCTTTCAATTCTTTCTTTTGCAGTTCTTTTGATTTTTGGATTTGCTGGTTTTGTTGCATTAGGCCTGATTGCAAAAGCTGCATCTGTAATCTACTCGATTATATTATTTCTTCTAGGCATTGCACCAAAAATTGATTCTTCTCCAGGAGTTTCATTCATTATTCCAGGAATAACTATTCCTCTTTTCGAAGGCATAATCGCGCTTCTTGTATTGCTTGTTATACATGAAGGGGCGCACGGCATAGAGGCAATCCGTTCAAAAGTAAGGTTGAAATCTTCAGGACTTCTCCTTTTTGGTTTTATACCTGTGGGTGCATTTGTTGATATTGATGACAACCAGCTTTCAAAGAGACAAACAAAACAAAAGCTGAGGGTTGCAGCTGCAGGAGCTGCATCAAATATAGTTGCAACTATTATTTTCTTCATCCCCACTATATTGCTATTATTTTCATTGCCTAACTTTTATTCAAATCATGTTACTGTAATAGGAGTAAGTAAGAATGTTACAGATTTATCAGTTGGGACTGAGATATATTCAATAAACGGAATTCAAATCAATTCTCTTAGTGATTTTAATAGCGTCAAGAAGACATTCATTCCCAATTCAACTGTAACATTAGAAACCAATAAGGGAATAATTAATGTAAAAACAGATGAAAAAGGTGCTATTGGCATTTTAGTTTCACCAACAATAAAGCCAGAGTACTGGTTGATAAAATCAATTTATCTAATCTTTGCTCTTTTGACAGTATTGAATTTCTTTGTGGGTGTAATCAATCTTTTGCCAGTTCAGGCTTTTGATGGTCATAGAATTCTTCAGGATTCCATAAAAGATAAAAAAGTGGTTGATTTAATAGCGTATATTGTTTTATTTGCACTCGTTATGAATGTAGTTCCCTGGATATGGAGTTAACTTAAATATTTTTAAATTTAATATATACTTCATTATAACTTCATCATAATTTACCGGAAGTGAGCTGTATGAGGAAGATATCGAGTTTGAATTATTTATTTTTGTTCTTTATATTAGTAAGTATCTCTTTTGCAGCAAATTGTGGAGGTTCAACCCCTTGCAACTGTGGAGATACTATAATTCAAGATTATGTGATGACAAGTGATCTTCCTTGTTCAGGTACTGCTCTCACCATTGGTGCAGATCACATTACCCTTGACTGCCAAGGATATACAATCACTCACACCGGTTCAGGCTATGGAGTGTATGCAGATGGAAGGACAAACATTACCATAAAGAATTGTAACATTGTAGGAGATACCAATACTTATAACAATCATGGAATTTATTTCTATTCAACATCAAATAGTTTTATTCTCAATAACAATCTGAGTTCAAACTACTACGGCATCTACCTCTACTCCAGCTCTAACAACACCCTCTCCAACATAACTGCTTCCAACAACTATGGCAATGGCATCTACCTCTACTCCAGCTCTAACAACTCCCTCTTTGACATAACTGCTTCCAACAACAATGATGGCATCTGGCTCGAATCCAATTCCAATTACAACACCCTCTTTGACATAACTGCTTCCAACAACAACAATGGCATCTACCTCTACTCCAGCTCTAACAACTCCCTCTTTGACATAACTGCTTCCAACAACTATGACAGAGGCATCTACCTCTACTTCAACTCCAATTACAACTCCATCTCCAACATAACTGCTTCCAACAACAACAATGGCATCTACCTCTACTCCAGCTCTAACAACTCCCTCTCCAACATCACTTCATCAAATAATCAGCAATGTGGAATTTATTTATCCGCGAGTTCTTATAATAATATATCTAAAATTTTAGCATATGATAATGTTTATGGTCTCTATATTGATTCTGATCCTCAATATGAATCCAATTATAACTATGTTTTTGATAGTCTATTCTCAACTAGTGATTATGGCATAAGATTATATAATTCTAATAATAACATTATTTTTAATAATGAAGTTAATTCAATTTATATAGTAGGTATAGACTTATGGTATTCTAACAATAACAATATTTCTAACAATAACATTTTTGAGAATAATTATTATTCTATAAATTTCCATGATAGTTATTATAATCTAATATCTAACAACAATATTTCAACATCTCTTGGAGCAATTGGAATCGAATTTGAATCCGATTCAAGTAATAACACCATTGTAAATAATTTCATTAATGGCTCTTTTGATTGGAAAGGAGCGATTCATTTTTACTTTTCCAATGAAAATAATGTTTCTAATAATACAATTTTAATCTCATCTGGAAATGGTATAACTTTAGAGCAAGAGTCAATGAATATTAGAATTTTTAATAATTCGATATCTACAAATGAGAATGGCATTTATATAAAAGATTCTTCAGATAACAGTGAAGTATTTAACAATTCAATCCTAGCCGGCGGTTCGCTTTTTATTTTTAATTCTAATTCAAACTTTATATTTAACAATGATTTAATTTCAATTCAGGCTCCCGGTTTAGGATTATACACAAGCTTTAATAACATAATTTCATCAAATAAAATTAAGACATTATCTTCTGAACCCACTAATTATTTTGGAATTTATATACACGATTCTCAAAGTAATGAAATCTATAATAATATAATTAACGGTTCCATTCCTGTTCATTTCGAGGGTGATGTTTACGAAAACTTCTGGAACACTACTCTTGACTGTTCTGCAGGTCCTAACATAGTTGGTGGACCCTGCATAGCTGGAAACTTCTATGCAACTCCTTCAGGAACAGGATTTTCTGAAACATGTACGGACAATGATGGAAATGGAATCTGTGATGAAGCGTATGAACTCGCAACAAATAACATAGATTTCTTACCATTGGCAGTATACACCGCTCCTTCT